>NZ_JBHUUX010000002.1:0-322492 GCF_042670845.1 Promicromonospora sp. NPDC057138
CAGTCGTTGCGCCTTCGCGCCGGTTTTTGGGCGCAACGATCACGCCCACAACAAGGGGGTGTGGTTGGTGTACGGGGAAGCCCTGATGTGGGGCGCCCAGGGTCGGCCGTACCGTCTCCTCACTTACAGGCCTGAAAGTTTGAGGAGGACGACCATGCAAGCACGTCTACGGCGCCGTGTGTTCGGTGGCCTCGCAGCTCTGTCCATGGCTCTGGTCACGGCCTTCGCGCTCGGCGGCGGTGCGCTGCCCGCGCAGGCCGCCACCGGGAGCATCACGGGATACGGCGGCAAGTGCGTCGACGTCGCGAGCGCGAGCTCGGCGAACGGCACGCAGGTCCAGCTCTACGGCTGCAACGGCACGAACGCCCAGAGCTGGGACGTACGCGCCGACGGCACGGTCCGTGCGCTCGGCAAGTGCCTCGACGTCGCAGGCAGCGGCACTGCCAACGGCACCCGCGTGCAGATCTGGGACTGCAACGGCACCGCCGCGCAGCGGTGGACGGCCGCAACGGACGGCACCCTGCGCGCGCTGGGCAAGTGCCTCGACGCGACCGGGCCCAGCTCGGCCGACGGCACACCCCTGCAGCTCTGGGACTGCTTCGCCGGGGACAACCAGCGCTGGACGCTCCCGTCCGGCGGCGGCAACCCCGACCCCAACCCGGCGAAGATGCCGGCCGCGCCGTACCTCTACCTCGGCTGGGGCAACCCGCCGAGCGCCACGTCGGTGATGAGCCAGACGGGCGTGCGGGCGTTCACCATGGCGTTCATCCTGTCGTCCGGCGGCTGCAACCCCGCCTGGGACGGCAGCCGCCCGCTCACCGGCGGCGTCGACCAGCAGACCATCAACGCGATCAAGGCCGCGGGCGGCCAGGTACAGATCTCGTTCGGCGGATGGTCGGGCAACAAGCTCGGCCCGAACTGCTCGACGCCGGCCGCCTACGCGGGGGCCGTGCAGCAGGTCATCAACGCGCACCAGCCGAACGTCGTGGACTTCGACATCGAGAACTCCGACGAGTTCGAGAACGCAGCCGTCCAGGACCGCATCCTGCAGGGCCTGATCATCGTCAAGCAGAACAACCCGAACGTGAAGATCGCCGTCACGATCGGCACCGGCCGCAGCGGCCCGGAGGGTGCGGGCACCCGGCTGATCAACCGGGCCGCGCAGCTGGGCGTCCCGATCGACAACTACACGATCATGCCGTTCAACTTCGGCTCCTCGAACATCGCGCAGGACACGATCAACGCGTCCGAGGGGCTGAAGAACCAGCTCAAGGCCGCCCGCGGGTGGACCGACGCCCAGGCGTACGCGCACATGGGCATCTCCGGCATGAACGGGAGCTCCGACCAGGGCGAGATCACCACCACCGCCGCCTGGACGCAGATCCGTGACTACGCGCGGAACAACGGGCTGACGCGGCTGGCGTTCTGGTCCGTCAACCGGGACCAGCCGGGGTTCGACTTCACGCGCATCACGGCGGGGTTCTGATGCGCACCGGACGACACGGCGCGGCGGGAACTCTGCTCGCGGCCGGCGTCAGCGTCGCGGTGTCCCTCGGCCTGCTGCTGTCGACGGCGGGGACGGCCAGCGGGACGGCGACGGCCGCGCCGAGGGCGGCCTCCGTCGTCGGGCAACAGGCTCTGCCCGACGACGGGCCGGCTGCCGTGCCCGCCGACGTACCCACCACGTTCACCCACCCGGGTGTGCACGTCAGCCGGCCGCAGCTCGACTTCGTCCGGCAGCAGGTGCGGGCCGGCGCGCAGCCCTGGCGCAGCGCGTACGACTCGATGATGGGCAGCCGGTACGCGTCGCTGTCCTACACGCCGCACCCGCGCGCGGTCGTCGAGTGCGGGTCGTACTCCAACCCCAACTACGGGTGCACCGACGAACGCGAGGACGCGATAGCCGCGTACACCCACGCCCTGGCCTGGTCGGTGACCGGGGACGCGCGGTACGCGCAGAAGGCGATCTCGATCATGAACGCGTGGTCGCCCGTCATCCGCGACCACACCAACTCCAACGCGCCGCTGCAGACGGCGTGGGCGGGCTCGGTGTGGCCGCGGGCCGCGGAGATCATCCGGTACACGGGCGCCGGCTGGGCCGCGGCCGACGTCGACCGGTTCGAGACGATGCTGCGCGACGTCTACCTGCCCGAGGTGATCAACGGGTCCAACAGCAACGGCAACTGGGAGCTGTCGATGATGGAGGCGGCCGTCGGCATCGCCGTCTTCCTCGACGACCGGAACGCGTACGCCTCGGCCCGCCAGCGGTTCCTCGTCCGGGTGCCCGCGTTCATCTACCTGACGTCGGACGGGTCGGTGCCGCGCACCGTGCCCGGCTCCGGGCGGGACACGCCCGACGAGATCTTCGCGTACTGGCACAACCAGCGCACCCTGGTCAACGGCCTGGCGCAGGAGACCTGCCGGGACTTCACGCACACGGGCTACGGCATCTCGGCGATCTCGCACGTCGCGGAGACCGCGGCAATCCAGGGTGACGACCTGTACCCGCAGGTGGGGGAGCGGCTGCGCTACGCGCTGGGGTTCCACTCGACCTACCAGCGGGGCGCCGCGGTGCCGTCGTGGCTCTGCGGCGGCGCGGTGAACCTGGGTCTCGGCCCGATCACCGAGGTCGGGTTCAACGCGCTGCACAACCGGCAGGGCCACGCCATGACCAACACGCAGGCGCTGACGGAGTCCACCCGCCCGCAGGGCACGAACAACCTGTTCGTCGTCTGGGAGACCCTGACCCACGCGGACAACCCGCACGTCTTGGACTGAAGCTCGCGATGCCGGCCCGTTGAGTGCGGGCTATTTGCGGGACTGACGGCCGTAAACCCGCAAATATCCCGCACTCAGCGAGGTCGGCGGGAGTAGGTCGTGCGCATCGTGTAGTCCTTCTCCGGGCCAGTGACGCGCCAGCGCAGCTCCCACGACAGGTCCGACGGCGGGGGCGGCGACACGTTCGACGACAGGTCCGGCGGCGGCGCCGGCTCCTCCGGGATCTCGACGCCGCCCTCGTAGATGTCGCGACCGCAGAGGTGCTCGACGGCGCCGACAGTCCAGGGGTGGAAGTCCCGGCCGTCCTCGAACGTGACGCGCCAGGGGCCCGGGCTCGTCTCGGGGCCGACGGTGGTGAGGCCGACGCCGGCTGCGGGGTCGGCGTCCGGCAGCTCCCGGACCAGGAACAGCGTGCGCGACACGGGAGTGGATCCCGCGGACCAGGTCAGGGTGCCGTGCTCCGCCCACCGGATCCGGCCGTCGTCCTCCGGGGCGAGCTCGGCCCGGCCCCGCGCCGTGTACTCCGCGCCGTCACGGTGGTCGCCGACCTCCCGCCGGAAGTCCCACGTGCCCACGAGACGGAGAGGATCCACGGCTCAACGATAAACGTCCCGGGCACGCCGGACGTATGCGTAAAGATGTACGTATGACCTCCGCCAGCGACACCACCTTCCAAGGCGCGGACGCCGTCCTCGACCCGGCCAACCCCCTCGCCGCCCCGTCGGACCTCCCGTACGGCCTGCCCGACTTCTCGGCGATCCGCGAGGAGCACTACGAGCCCGCGATCGTCGCCGGCATGGCCGCCCATCGCGCCGAGGTCGAGGCCATCGCGACCAGCCCGGAGCCGGCCACCGTCGAGAACACCCTGGAGGCGCTGGAGCGCGCGGGCCAGCTCCTGGGCCGCGCGGCGACGGCGTTCTACAACCAGCTTCCCTCCGACTCCACGCCCGGCCTGGAGGACATCCAGGAGCGGATCGCGCCGCAGCTCGCGGCGCACCAGGACGCCATCCTGATGGACCCGCGCCTCTTTGCCCGCGTGAAGTCCCTGGCCGACGCCGCCGCCGCAGGCACCCTGGCGCTCGAACCCGACACCGCGTACCTGCTCGAGAAGCTCATGACGCAGTTCGAGCGGGCCGGCATCGCGCTGTCCGACGCCGACCAGGACACGCTGCGCGACCTCAACTCGCGGATCACGTCGCTGCAGGCGAGCTTCGGCCGCAAGCTCCTGGCGGGCGCCAACGAGGCGAGCGTGCTGGTCACCGACGAGGCCGAGCTCGCGGGCCTCTCCCCGGACGCCAAGGCCGGCGCCCGCGCCGCCGCCGAGGCCCGGGGCCAGGAGGGCTGGCTCCTGGAGATGCAGCTCTTCACGCACCAGAACGTGCTCGCCTCCCTGGCGGACGCCGGGCTCCGGGCGCGGGTCCAGGAGGCCTCCGCGGCACGCGGCGCGACGGGCGGCGAGAACGACACCCGCGAGATCCTCCTCGAGCTCGCCCGCCTGCGGGCGGAGCAGGCTCAGCTCCTCGGCTACGAGCACCACGCCGCGTACATCGCCGCGGACGCGACGGCGGGCACCACGGCCGCCGTCAACGAGATGCTCGCGCGGCTGGCGCCGGCCGCCGTCGCCAACGCGCGGCGGGAGGCGAGCGAGCTCGCGAAGGTGAGCGACGCGGCGCGCCGTCCTGAGCCCGTCGAAGGATCGGGCAGCGCAGGCCCTGGCACCGTGGCCGCCGCCGACTGGTCCTACCTCAACGAGGCGGTGCGCAAGGAGCGGTTCAACCTGGACGATGCCGCCCTGCGCCCCTACCTGGAGCTGGAGCGCGTGGTGCACGACGGCGTGTTCAAGGCCGCGAACCTGTTGTTCGGGCTCTCCTTCGCCGAGCGCGCCGACCTGCCGGGCTACCACCCGGACGTCCGTGTCTTCGAGGTGTTCGACGCGCCCGAGCCGGGGGAGCCGAACACCGGTCTCGGCCTGTTCCTCGCCGACTGGTACACGCGCGAGTCCAAGCGTGGCGGCGCCTGGATGGACAGCCTCGTGCACCAGAGCCACCTGCTCGGCCAGAAGCCCGTGGTGGTCAACAACCTCAACATCGTGCGGCCCCCGGCGGGCGAGCCCACCCTCCTCGTGTGGGACGAGGTCACCACGCTGTTCCACGAGTTCGGGCACGCGCTGCACGGGCTGCTCAGCGAGGTGCGCTACCCGTCGCAGTCGGGCACGTCCGTGCCGCGCGACTTCGTCGAGTACCCGTCGCAGGTCAACGAGATGTGGTCGTGGGAGCCGGAGATCCTGCGGTCCTTCGCCGTCCACCACGCCACGGGCGAGCCGATGCCGGCCGAGTGGGTCGACACCATGCTCGCCTCCCGCATCTGGGGCGAGGGCTTCTCGACGACGGAGTACCTCGCCGCCGCGCTGCTCGACCAGGCGTGGCACCAGCTCGCGCCGTCGGACGTGCCCACCGCCGTGGAGGACGTGCTGCCGTTCGAGGCGGCGGCGCTCGCCGCGGCCGGGGTCGACTTCGAGTCCGTGCCGCCGCGGTACCGCAGCACCTACTTCAACCACATCTTCGGCGGCGGGTACTCGGCCGGGTACTACTCCTACATCTGGTCGGAGGTCCTCGACGCCGACACCGTCGAGTGGTACGCCGAGAACGGCGGCCTGACCCGCGAGAACGGCGAGGCGTTCCGGCGCAAGCTGCTCGCGCGCGGCGGGTCGCAGGACCCGCTGGCGTCGTTCGAGGACCTGCGCGGTCGGACGGCGGACATCGCGCCGCTGCTCAAGCGCCGCGGCCTGGCCTGAGGTTCAGCCATCGAGACGGTGCCCGGCCGGGGCCGGCCGTTTCCCACGGGCCGGTTACGGTGGCCCCGTGACTGAGACTGTTCCGACCCCCACGCCCGTGCCCACCGCCGCCGACGAGGTCATCCGGATCTGCCAGGAGCTGATCCGGATCGACACGTCCAACTACGGAACCAACGAGGGCCCGGGGGAGCGTGCCGCGGCCGAGTACGTCATGGAGCTGCTGCACGAGGTCGGGCTGGAGCCCGAGCTGTTCGAGTCCAGCCCGGGGCGCGCCTCCGTCGTCCTGCGGCTGGAGGGGCAGGACCGGAGCCGCCCCGCACTCGTCCTGCACGGGCACCTGGACGTGGTGCCGGCGGCGAAGGACGACTGGAGCGTCGACCCGTTCGGCGCTGAAGTCACCGATGGGCCGACGGGCGGTCTGATCTGGGGCCGCGGCGCCGTCGACATGAAGGACATGGACGCCATGATCCTGGCGGTCGTGCGGCAGATGGTGCGCGAGGGGCGCAAACCGGCGCGCGACGTCGTGGTCGCGTTCTTCGCCGACGAGGAGGCCGGCGGCGTCTACGGTGCCCGCTGGGCCGTGGACCACCGCCCCGAGCTGTTCGAGGGCGCCACCGAGGCGATCTCCGAGGTCGGCGGCTACTCGGTCGAGGTGGGCGGCAAGCGCGCCTACCTGCTGCAGACGGCGGAGAAGGGGATCGCCTGGCTGCGCCTGATCGCGGACGGCCGCGCCGGGCACGGCTCGCAGGTCAACCCGGACAACGCGGTGACGGAGCTCGCCGCCGCCGTCGCGCGGATCGGGCAGCACGCCTGGCCGTACGCGATCACGCCCACCGTGGACGCGCTGCTGCGCGGCGTCGGGGACCTCACGGGCCTGCCCGTGGACTACGACGACCCGGCGACGATCGACGCGCTGGTCGACGCCCTCGGCCCGGTCGCGAAATTCGTGGGCGCTACCGTGCGCAACACGTCCAACCCGACCCAGCTCGACGCCGGCTACAAGGCGAACGTGATCCCCGGCCGTGCCGAGGCGGCGATCGACGTGCGGCTCCTGCCCGGCCAGGAGGAGTCCGGCATGGCGACGATCCGCGAGCTCGCCGGCCCCCGCGTCCGGATCGAGCCGATCCACCTGGACACGGCGCTCGAGGTGCCGTTCCGCGGCTCCCTCGTGGACGCCATGGTCGCCGCGCTCGACGCCGAGGACCCGGGCGCGACCGTGCTGCCGTACACGCTGTCGGGCGGCACGGACAACAAGTCGCTGCACCGGCTCGGGATCACCGGGTACGGCTTCGCGCCGCTGCAGCTCACGAACGACCTGGACTTCGCGGGCATGTTCCACGGCGTCGACGAGCGGGTGCCGACCGAGGCGCTCAAGTTCGGCACGCGCGTCCTGGACCGCCTGCTGGCGACCTGCTGATCAGTCGAGGGTCGAGGAGACCTTGATGATCTTGCGGCGGAGCCAGACCTTGCGTCTGCCGCCGATGTAGAGAAGGGTCCTTGCCAGTTCCCAGCGGCCGTACTCGGCCTCTTCGGTGAGCAGCCGGCGGGCGTCCGGCACGCTGGTGTCCGGGTCGAACGTCACGACGCGGTACTCGTACTGACTGTGCTTGCGGAACAAGGAGCCGTCTCTCACCATCTGATGCACCGTCCTCGGATCGCGGGTGAGGTCAGTTTATGCCGTTTTCATCGCGGAGCGGTGACAGCAACACGCTTCGTAGCGGCCATTGTGGCCCACGGAACGGTCAAGGCAAAGTGCTGGAGGTCGCGGCAAGCCTGATGGCGAGCCGGCCGACGAGCTCGCGCAGCTCGTCCGGCCGCTCGACGACCACCGTGCAGTCGAGCGCGGCGATCACCGCGGGAACCCAGTCGAGGTGCACTGCCCGGATGTCGACCCGGTGCCAGGTCCCCGCGTCGCCCGGCGGCGCGGGGACGGGCTCGAGGACCGCCGTGCTGGGCGGCAGCCGCGCGCGGATCCGTTCCGCGGTGGCCCGCACCCGCAGCGTGACGTGGTGGGCGTGGTCGGCGCGGGCGAAGCGCTCGGCCAACGGCGGCCTCGTGACGGACGACGGCGGGAACGAGCCGGGAACCAGGCGGGCGCCGGCGATGCGGTCGAGCCGGAACGTCCGCTCCGCCTGCCGCCCGGTGTCGAGCGCCGTGAGGTACCACCTGGCCTGGTAGGCGGCCAGCTCGTAGGGATGGATCCGGCGCACGGACGGAGCGGCGTCGGCCGACCGGTAGCGGATCTCGACCGGCCGGCGGTGCCGGACGGCGTCCGCGACCGTGAGCAGCACCCCCGCGTCCGGTGCCGGGGCCTGCGCTGGCGGGTCGTCGAACACCGTGGTGTCGAGCAGCGCCCGGGCGCGCCGCGCCAGGCGCTCGGGCAGGGCCCGACCGATCTTGGCGGCCGCGGTGGCGCTCGCGGTGTCCGAGATGCCGGACGCCGGCGCCGCGCGCAGGGCCGCGAGCGCGAGCAGCACGGCCACCGCCTCCTCGTCGCTGAGCATCAGCGGAGGCATCCGGAATCCGGGCGCGACGCGGTACCCGCCGTACCGTCCGCGGACTGCTTCCACGGGGATGTCCATCTCGACGAGGTGGTCCACGTAGCGCCGCACCGTGCGCTCGTCGACACCGAGCTGTTCCGCGAGCCCGCGCGCGGTGCGTGTGCCGGAGGACTGCAGCAGCTCCAGCAGCTGGAGCACGCGGGACGTCGGTCGAGTCATGTCGACCATCATGCGTCCGATAGCGGGCGGATAGTGCCCGGTATTGCTCGTAGCGTGACGGCAGGCGCGCGACCGCGGGCCACCCACCGGAACGTCAGGAGCACTCCGATCATGGAATTCGCCGCCACCCGCATCATCACCGACGACGTGCAGGGCCTCGTAGCCTTCTACACCCGGATCACCGGGATCGAGGCCCGCTGGCTCCACGAGCTGTTCGCCGAGATCGCGACCCCGTGCGGGACGCTGGCGATCGCCAGCAGCGCGACGGTGCCCCTGCTCGGGGCGGGCGCGGCCGAGCCGCGCGCCAACCGCTCGGTGACGCTCGACTTCCTCGTCGAGGACGTCGACGCCCTCTACCCCGTGCTCCGCGAGACGGTCGAGGTGTTCGTCAACGAGCCGACCACCATGCCGTGGGGCAACCGGTCGCTGCTGTTCCGCGACCCCGACGGCAACCTCGTCAACTTCTTCACGCCGGTCGGCACGGCGGCCCGCGGCCGGTTCGCGAGGTAGCCGCGGCAGGGCGTGCGCAGCGATGTGCTGCCGCGGGCGACGGCGGGCCCGGTGCGCCGCGGGGTTCCCCAGTAAAGATCCGAATTTGCGATCCCGCTGGCCAGGACCTGGCGCTACAGTTCAAGGCATGACCGTAGAACCGCGTGCCGCGCTCGATCGCCTCATTGCCGCACTCGAGGCCCACCATCACGCGGTCGCCACTCGCCGGAGTGACGACGACCCCGCCGTCGACGACGCGTACGACGTGCTCGCCGACGCCTACGAGGTGTACGAGGACTCCTTGGCCACGGTGTTCGGCGAGGTGACGCCCTTCTACCTGGCCGACGAGATCGACGAGGACGACGAGGACGACGACGAGGACGAGGACCTCGACGACATCGACTTCGACGACGACCTGGACGACCTCGAGGAGAACGCGGAGGAGGACGAGCGGCAGCCTGCGCAGCAGCGCTGACCAGGCACGGGCAGGGGCACGGTCACCAGCGTTCGGGGTAGCCGATCTCGGGGGCGGAGACGTCGTCGAGCGCGGCATGCACCTCGTACGGCAGCTCGAGGGTCACGGCTTCGAGCGACGAACGGAGCTGGGCGGGCGTCCGCGCGCCCACGATCGCCGACGCTATGCCCTCGCGCTCCAGGAGCCACGCGACGGCGACCTCCCCGGCGGTGCGGCCCAGCCCCTCGGCTGCGGTCGCCACGGCCTCGACGACGGCGGACGCCGACCCCTCCAGGTACGGCTGGACGAACCCCGCGAGCGCCCCGGCCGCCCGGGAGTCCGCGGGGATGGCGCGCCGGTACTTGCCGGTGAGCACGCCGCGCCCGAGCGGTGACCAGGCGAGCAGCCCGGCCCCCAGGGCCTCGGCGGCGGGGAGCACGTCGCGCTCCACGCCGCGCTGCAGCAGGGAGTACTCGAGCTCGACGGCGGCGAGCCCGACGTCGGGCTCGAGCAGCGTCGCGACGCGCGCGGTGGCCCAGCCCGGGTGGTTGCTCAGCCCCACGTACCGGGCGCGCCCGCTGGTGACGGCTATGCGCAGCGCGTTGCACGTCTCCTCGAGGGAGGTGTTCGGGTCGGGGCAGGCCACGAGGAACAGGTCCACGTGGTCAGTCCCCATGCGCACGAGCGACTCGTCCAGGCTGTCGAGCAGGGCGCCGCGGGAGGCGTCGACCACGCGGCCGGAGCCGCCGTCGGGCCGGGACTCGGAGCGGATGCCCGCCTTCGTCGCGAGGACGATCTCGTGCCGTGCGACCTTGCCGGTCAGCAGGGTGCCGATGACGCGCTCGGCGTCGCCGTCGGCGTAGCTCGCGGCGGTGTCGACAAGGGTGCCGCCGGCGTCGAGGAAGTCCCGTACCTGCTCGGCCGCGTCGATCTCGTCGGTGTCGCGGCCCCATGTCATGGTCCCGAGCCCGAGTTCAGAGACCCGCAGGCCCGATCTGCCCACGCGGCGTCGTTCCATGTGCGGCAGGCTACCTGCGGCCCCCACGGGTGCGTCCGGAGGCGCGCCGTGGGGTAGTGTCACGGCCCGTGACTGCGTGGGAAGCGATACTTCTGGGCCTGGTTCAGGGCCTTACCGAGTTCCTGCCGATCTCGTCGTCGGCGCATCTGCGGATCGTCGGTGAGCTGATCGGCTCGAGCGACCCCGGCGCGGCCTTCACCGCCATCACGCAGATCGGCACCGAGGCCGCGGTGATCATCTACTACCGCCAGAAGATCGGGACGATCCTCGTCGCCTGGTTCAAGGCCCTGACCGGTGCCAACGGCACCGGCTGGCGCGCCCGGGCCGGGCTGGGGCCGCGCCCCGGCTCCGTCGACGTGCGGCACGGCCGCCCCGGCGTCACCGCGAACCACGACGCCGCGATGGGCTGGTACATCATCTTCGGCTCGGTCCCGATCGTGCTGCTGGGGCTCCTGTTCCAGGACTACATCGAGACCACGCTCCGCAACCTGTGGCTCACGGTCTTCACGCTCACGTTCTTCGGGCTGCTGCTGCTCCTGGCCGACATCTTCGGGCGCCAGGAGCGCGAGCTGACGTCGCTGACGGGGCGCAGCGCCATCACCTTCGGCCTGGCGCAGGCCCTCGCGCTCGTGCCGGGCGTGTCCCGGTCCGGCGGCACCATCACCGCGGGCCTGGCGATGGGCTTCACCCGCAAGGCCGCGGCGGACTACTCGTTCCTGCTCGCGCTGCCCGCGGTGCTCGGCTCGGGCTTCTACCAGCTCTTCAAGACCCTGGGCGAGCCGATACCCGCCGGGGCGCCCGGCTGGGGGGCCACCATCATTGCGACGATCGTCGCCTTCGGCGTCGGGTACGCGGTGATCATCGGGTTCCTCAAGGTCGTCTCGAACTACTCGTACAAGCCGTTCGTGTACTACCGGTTCGCGCTCGCCGCCGTGGTCGTGTGGCTGCTGCTGTCGGGCCACATCGAAGCGCACGGCGGCATCGTGTAGAACACACTCCCAGGGCCCTGAACTGGTCCGGGAGTGTCACAGGTGGCGGTTATCGTTGGTCGCGTGCACGCCTGGCCCACACCCCAAGTCCCGGAGCTTCCCGGCTTCCCCTCTGCCGCACCGATACGGGTCCACGACTCGTCGACCGGTGAGCTCGTCGAGGCGGCGCCGGGGCCGCAGGCCCGGCTCTACGCGTGCGGCATCACGCCGTACGACGCGACCCACATCGGGCACGCGAACACCTACGTCGCGTTCGACCTGCTGGTGCGCGCGTGGCTCGACGCGGGCAAGGACGTCGTCTACACCTCGAACGTGACCGACGTCGACGACCCGCTGCTGGAGCGCGCCGAGGCCACCGGCGTGGACTGGCGCGAGCTCGCCGAGTCCCAGACCGCGCTGTTCCGCGAGGACATGACGGCGCTCGGCGTCATCCCGCCAGGGACGTGGGCGGGCGCCGTGGAGTCGGTGCCCGAGATTGCGCGGGCCGTGGTCGCCATGATCGAGTCCGGGGCGGCCTACCGCGTGCCGCTCGAGGCCGGCGCCGGCGGTTCGAGGCCGGACCTGGGCGACGTCTACGCCGACCTCACCGCCGACCCACGCTTCGGGACCGTCGCGCACCTCGACCGGGACCACGCCCTCGCCACCTTCGCCGAGCGCGGCGGCGATCCCGCCCACCCGGGCAAGAAGGACCCGCTGGACCCGCTGCTGTGGCGCCGCGAGCGTTCGGGCGAGCCCGCGTGGGACGGCGGCTCCCTGGGTAGCGGGCGCCCGGGCTGGCACATCGAGTGCGCGGTGATCGCCCGCGACGGGCTCGGCCTGGCAGCGGGGGAGCGGTTCGACGTCCAGGGCGGCGGCTCCGACCTGCTCTTCCCGCACCACGAGATGTCGACGTCGCACCTGCGCGTGCTGTGTCCGGTGCCGGACGGCGGAGAACCCGTCGGGGCGCGCACGAACGTGCACGCCGGCCTGGTCGCCTACGAGGGCGAGAAGATGAGCAAGTCACTCGGGAACCTGGTCCTGGTCTCGCGCCTGCGCGAGGCCGGGCACGACCCGATGGCGATCCGGCTGGCCCTGCTGGCACACCACTACCGCACCGAGTGGGAGTGGGACGAGACGTCCCTCCCGGCCGGCGAGGCACGGCTCGTGCGGTGGCGCGACGCGGTCTCGGGCAACGGCGGCCCGTCCGCCGACGCGACCCTGGCCGCGGTCCGTGCGGCGCTCGCGGACGACCTCGACGCGCCGGCCGCGCTGGCCGCCGTCGACGCCTGGGCCGAGGAGTCCCTGGCGCCCTCGCGGGACATGTCCGCGGACGAGGAAGGCGCTCCCGGGATCATGGCCCGCATGATGAACGCCCTGCTCGGAGTGCGTATCTGACCGTTCGAGGGCTCGATTCGCACCAGGTTGGAGCCAGGTTGGAGCCAGGTAGACCAGCACCACGCGAGGGGCCTGCGGGGTTAGTTTTGACCCCTGCTTCCGTTTGCATTTAACCCGGTGCAGGATGGGGAGCATGACGGAGTACGAGGAAGACTTCACGGGTGAGACCCGGGTCACCGTCACGACGACGCCCCGGTGCAGCACGCGCTATCGCGTCGTTCGCAACGGACCGGGCTACGCACCGGTCTACGACCGCGTCGAGGACGCCGCACGGTGCCTCGAGACATGGGTCGGCTTCCACGGTCCGGACGCCGGAGTACGGATCGAGCCGATCTCGACCAGCGCGTGAGCTCCACGCGAAGCTGACGACGACGAAGCTGACAACGACGAAGCTGACAACGACGAAGCTGACGACGACAGAGGCCTGAGCCCCGTTTGGGGCTCGGGCCTCTGTGCTGCGCACGAACTCATGGCGCCGGCCGCCGTCGGCTGCTGGAATGAACCCATGGACGCAACCGAGCTCCGGGCCCGCCAGGCACCGTTGAAGGAGCAGTACCGCGCCGACCCCCGCACGGCGGTCACGCCGGTGCGGGCCTCGGCGACGTTCGCGGACGACGGCGTCACAGCGACCGTCGAGACCTGGGCAGGCCCGGTGCGGGCGGGCCTGCACCCGGCGACGGGCGGCGACGGGTCCGACGCCTGCAGCGCCGACATGCTCGTCGAGGCAGTCCTGGCCTGTACCGGTGTCACGTTGCGCAGCGTGGCCACGGTCATGGGGCTCACGATCCGCTCGGCCACCCTCACCGCGACCAGCTCGTTCGACGCGCGGGGCACGCTCGGCCTGGACCGCGAGGTCCCGGTCGGGGTCGGTGAGGTCACCATCGAGGCAGAGCTCGACACCGACGCCGACGACGCCGCCCTGCGGCGGCTTGGGGCGCTCACCGAGCGGTACTGCGTCGTCGGCCAGAGCCTGCGGGTGCCGCCCGTGATGGTCGTGCGGCGGACGGCGGGCCAGGTCTAGCCGCCGACCTCAGTCAGAGCTTCTCCGGCCCGCTGTCCTTGCCGCCGCTGTCCCGGCGACGCAGGTAGCGCTCGAACTCCCGCGCGATGGCGTCGCCGGACGCCTCCGGGAGCTCGGCGGTGTCCTTCGCCTCCTCGAGCTGGGCCACGTACTCGGAGATCTCCGAGTCCTCGGACGCGAGCTCGTCCACGCCGTGCTGCCAGGCGGCAGCGTCGTCGGGCAGCTCGCCCATCGGGACGGACTCGCCCAGGATCTCCTCCACGCGCGTGAGGATCGCGAGCGTCGCCTTGGGCGACGGCGGGTTGGCCACGTAGTGCGGCACGGCCGCCCACAGGCTGACCGACTGCAGGCCCAGCTGCGCGGCCTCGTGCTGCAGCACCCCAACGATCCCGGTCGGGCCCTGGTAGGTGTTGGCCTCGATGTCGAGCACGGACTGCAAGCCCACGCTGTCCGACGTCGCGGTCATCGGGATGGGCCGCGTGTGTGGCACGTCGGCCAGGAGGGCACCGAGCGTGATCACGGTCTTGACGCCCATCTCGTCCGCGACCTTCAGCAGCTCCTCGCAGTACTTGCGCCAGCGCATGGACGGCTCCACGCCGTGCACCAGCACCACCTTGCGCTCGCCGACCTGGGCCACCGACACGGACGTCGTGGGCCAGGTGATGGAGCGCTTGCCGTCGTCGTCCAACGAGATGTACGGCCGGTTGACCTGGAAGTCGTGGAACTCCTCGGGATCGAGCTCGGTCACTTTCTCGGCGCCCCACACCTCGGCCAGGTGCGTGAGCGCCGTCGTTGCAGCACTCCCCGCGTCGTTCCAACCTTCGAAGGCAGCGAGGAGCACGGTCTGGCGAGGCGAGGCCTGCTCCGGCTGCTCGTGATGCGCGTCGGTCATCCCCCCAGCCTAGGGTGTGGCGCCCTCACCGTGACCAGGGGCACGGCCGCGTTCGCGGACGGGCGAATTGATCACCCGGCGCCGGCGCCGGGATCGCCGCCGACGTCAGAAGACCGGGACGTCCGCCCGCAGCGCGCCGCGGACCTGCACCTCGACACCGCGCCAGGTGCCGGTCCACAGGGTGTAGCCGGGGTTCATCATGCGCTGGTCGATGGCGTGGTCGAGGCCGAGCGCGCGGGCGATGCTCTCGCCGTCGTCCAGGTGCCAGGGCTGCAGGCACACGCGTTCGGGCGTGACGGTCAGCACCTCGATCCAGTCCGCGCGAACGTGCCGGAGCAGGTCGATGACATCGCCGAGACGTTCGGTGACCGACTGTGACGCAATGGGATTCACGAGACCCTCCGGTCCACGGGTCGGGCATGGGGCGACTGGCTCGGGACCACTGTGCGTCGGGGGTATGGGACGTGCCATCGGCAGCGCGCGGGACGTTTCGGTGATAGATACGTCCCTAGGGGGTATTCGCATGAGAAATCAACGACTGGTCGCAGCGATGAGCCAGGCGGGTCTGAGCCAGGTGCGGCTCGCCGCCGCCGTCGGCGTGGACCCGAAGACCGTGGAGCGCTGGGTGGCCCAGGGCCGCACGCCGCACCCGCGCCACCGGGTGGCGGTGTCCGACGCTCTGGGCTGCGATGTCGCGGCGCTGTGGGGCGACGTCGACCGGGCCGAGGCCGCCGCCCAGGAGATCGTCGGGGTGTACCCGGCGCGCCGGGCGGTGCCGTCGGGGACCTGGCGGGCGTTCGTCGCCGGCGTCGAGCAGCGCTTCGAGCTGCACGCGTTCGCGGCGACGTTCCTGCCCGACCAGACGCTCGACCTGACCGCCGAGATCGTGAACATGGCGGCGCGCGGCGTCCAGGTGCGGCTGCTGCTCGGCGACCCGGACGGGGCGGCCGTGGCGGTGCGTACCAAGGAGGAGGGCGGCACCGGCCTGTCGGGGCGGATCGCGCTGGTGCTGGCCTACCTGGCGCCCGCCCTCGGCACGCCCGGCGTCGAGGTGCGGCTGCACGACAGCACCCTGTACGCCACCACCTTCCGGTTCGACGACGACCTGCTGGTCAACACCCACGTGTGGGGCTCGCCCGCCGGCGCCAACCCGCTCCTGCACCTCAAGGACGGCCCGGAGGCGTCGATGGCTCCCGCCTACCAGGCCGGGTTCGAGCGGGTCTGGGGCGCCGCGAAACCTTTGGCAGCATGGCCCCGGACGGAGGACTCGGACAGGGTGGCGTGATGACCCGGTTCGACTATTTCGACGACCCGGCCGCGCCACCGGTGAACTCCGTGGTTCCTTCGGTCACGGTGGCGGTGCAGGACGGCGTCGGGCGCCTGCTGCTCATCCATCGCACCGACAACAACCTCTGGGCGCTCCCGGGCGGGGGAATCGACCCGGGGGAGACCGTACGGCAGGCGGGCGTCCGGGAGACCGAGGAGGAGACCGGGTACCGCGTGCGCATCACGGGCCTGGTCGGGATCTACACCGATCCCCGCCACGTGATCGTGTACTCGGACGGCGAGGTCCGGGCACAGTTCTCCATCTGCATGCGCGGCGCGGTCACGGGCGGGGCCGCGCGGACGTCCGGGGAGTCGAGCGAGGTCGTGTGGCAGCGGATCGACCGGCTCGGCGACCTGGACATCCACCCCTCGATGCGGCTGCGGATCGAGCACGCCGTGGACCCGACGCGCACGGAGCCCTACCTCACCTGAGCCTCACCGGAGCGACCGCTCGAGCCGTCGCTCGATGCTGGACACGGTCCGCCGCAGGTCTGGCTCCGCGTGCTGCATGCTGCGCGTCACCAGATGGCCGGGCGGGTAGCGGTAGTAGATGCGGTCGAACCGCTCGTCCACGGTGACGGACTCGCCCCGGGCCGAGGTGGTCATGTCGCAGTAGGTGAGCAGGTCCAGCAGCTCGCTCGACGGCGCGGGGAACTCGCGCCGCAGCGCCACGTCCAGGCCCCGCTCCGCGGCCTCGACCGTGGCAGCCGTGTGGTGCGCGACGAGGCCGGTCAGCTCGCTGGAGGCGCCGAGCGAGCGCAGGTAGCGGGCGCCGTCGAGCTGGTGCAGGCCGGTGTCGCAGGCGGCCGCCGCGTAGCCGATGTCGTGCAGGTAGGCCGCGGAGACGAGCAGGTCCGGCTGGCCCAGCGCCCGCGCGACGTGCTCGGCACGCCGTCCGACGCCGATCGAGTGGGCGAGACGGTCGGCGCCGGGCTCGAAGAGCTCGGTCAGCAGTGCCTGTGCGCCCGCGGGGTCGAGATTCCGCGGGGTGGTCCGGTGCATCGGTTCACCGTAGAGCGCCGGACCGCGCCCAGCGCGACGGGCGACGAGAGACGAGGTCAGGGGAGGCGTACGCGTCTGCATCAGTAGCCCTCCGTCGTCAGAGCTCCGGGCGTCCGTTGACCAACCAGTCACGGACCATCGCCGTCGCGCGGTAATGGCCGGCCAGGGCGGCGTCGCGCGTCGCGTGGAGCTCCGCGAACTGCTCGGTGCAGTCGAGCAGGTCGTCCTCGGAGAGCACACCGTCCGGGTCGAGGCGCTCGACGAAGACCATGGTCTCGTAGATCAGCGGTGTGTGACCGTGGTCGTTGTCGAGCGGGGCCGTGGTATCGATCCCCGTCCAGACCGTGGACACGTGGTAGAACCCGATGTGGTCGCGGGCGACGTGGGCACTGCCGGCCCCGCGGCGCAGCACGGACCACTGGTCCTGCGTGATCGGGTTGCCGTCGAGGTCGTAGTACATCCGCTGCGAGAGTCGCTCGAAGAAATCGGGTCCGAACACGTCAGCTTCCCTTCGGTCGGTGCCGGGAGTCGTCGGCCGGGGCCGCCGATCGAGGGTCAGCATCGCCCAGGACGCCGCGACGCGCGCGCCGGGGCTGTGGGTTGCGTGCCTCGTCGTGCGGCGCGTCTGCCCGGCGTGCGACGGCGGTCCTCCGCTATCGTCACGGACCGTGACCAGGTGGAATGCCGTGAGAGCGACTCTCGAGCACCTCACCCTCGTCGTGGGCGGGCTGACCGGTCGCCGGGCCGACGCGCCGCTCCCCGCAACGCTGGACGCCTGGCGGACGTCGGACTGGCGCGCCGTCCTGCTCGACGTCCCGCTCGACGAGCGGGCCTACGAGGACAGGTTCCAGGTGGCCCGTCGCCGGGAGATCGAGGACCTGTGGCACTGGTGGTCGGACCACGGTGACGCGCCGGGGCTGGAGCCGCGGACCATGGGCTGTCTCGGCTTCTACCTGCTCACCCTGGTGGCCATGCACTGCTCGGACCGGATGCGGTTCCACGGTGACGCGCCGTGGGACGTCACGGTGGCGGACGAGCCGGCCGATGCCCTCAGCAGCGCCTTGGTGGCGGACCCCGACGTGCAGCGAGCCCTCGCCGCGCTCCACGACCCGAACACGTCCGGGGGCGCCGTCGCAGACCCCGGGACGACGGCGGAGTGGGCGGCTCTCGACCTCACGAGCCTGGAGTTCTACCGGCACGGCACGACGTCGATCATCCTGACCGGGCGGGTCACCACGCCGTCCAGGGGGCGGACCGCGACCTTCGCGCTGAAGTGCCTCATCCACCCGTACCTGACGATCCCCACGATCGTGACCGCGACCCGTGGCTATCTCGCGGAGCACGGCCGGCTCGACGCCACCGAGAGCTCGCCCGCGGTGCCGGTCTGGGCGAGCCACGACAGCTGGATCCTCATGGACCTGATCCGGGGCCGCACGCTCGGGGAGCACCTGGCGCATCGCGCTGCCGCGCGTCCGCCGGCGCCGGCCCGGGAGATCCTCCGTCCGGTCGACACGGACGCTCTGCGGGAGCTGGGCGGTGCCCTCCTGAGCGCGCTGGCCGAGCTGGAGCGGGAGGGGCGGCGGCACGACGACCTCACGCCGTCGAACATCATCGTCGCGGCCGACGGGGAGCAGGGCAGGTTCCGCCTGCGGTTCGTCGATCTCGGCGTCAACCACCTGCACACCCGGTCCATCACCGGGCAGGCCCTGGGCGACGGGGCGTACGCGGCGCCCGAGGTGCGCCGCGCCGGCTCCGGGCACCCCGAGGCCGACCTCTACTCGCTGGGCGTGCTGCTCGTCACCATCGCCGGGATCCCGCACAACGCCGACGGCACGGTCCCCGACCAGTTCTACGTGGCCTCGGTCGGGCTCGCGCGGCTCCTGGAGGACCTGACTGACGCCGACCCGCGGCGCAGGCTCCTCGTCACCCCGATCGACCCCGCCGGCGCCAGGTTCGAGCAGGTCGGACGGGTTTTCCGGGACGAGGTGGCGATCCTCGAGCAGGATGGCAGGGAGCGCCCGCGGAGCCGTCTCGATCGGCTGCGGGACCTGTCGCCCGGCGCCGGGACGGTGGCCCGCCAGCGGCGGATGCTGCAGGTGCGCAGCGCTCAGGTGCGCGACAGCACGGGCGCGGCACACCTGAGCCGGGCGCGCCGGCTCCGGCGGTGGGCCTGGCTCTGCGCGGTGCTCCTGTGGTCCGCCACGGCCCTGGTCGTGACGTGGTGGTCGCGCGATCTGGGCTTGTCCTGGCAGGCGAAGTGGTTCGAGATGGCGGACGAGGTGCTCGGCCGGTCCGGGACCGGCCTCGCGTTCCTCGACGACGTCCGGGCGGACGACTACCCCATCCCCGACCCATGGGGGAACCTGCCGGTGCGCCTCGTGACACTGACGTTCGCCCTGGTCAGCGCCCGGCTGTACCTGAATGTCTTCGCGGAGCTGAGCACGGTCTGGGCGGTGCCGCGCGGCCGGTCCGCACGGCTGCGGGCGGTGGCCGCGGAGGCCGGTCTGCGGTCTCTCGCGGTCCTGCCGGCTGTCTACGTCACGCTGCCGACGCTCGTGCAGCGCGACTGGTGGCCGCTGGGAACCCTGGTCGGCCACGTCACCTTCGCCGTGGTGGTCCAGGCCTGCCTCTGGTTCGCGTGGGACACGAACGCGCGCGCCCGTGCGGCCGGGCTCTCGTCCGTACCGCGAGGCGAGATCGCGACGCTCGGGCGGCTGGCGGCATGGCAGCCCACCGTGGCGGTCTACCTGGTCCCGATCATCGGTATCGGCACGCTGTTGTCCCTGGGGCTGGTGCAGGACGAGCTGGTCTACGCGTGCTTCGTCAGCTTGATCAACCTGGGCATCTTCTACCCGAAGAGCGCGGGCACGGATGCGCCGTACATCCGCGCGGGGATGAACAGGGCGGCCCTCGCGGCGGAGCGCTTGGAGCGCCTGGAGCGCCTGGGGCAGAAGGGCCCGGCGCCCGAAATAAGGAGATATGTCTGATTGCTCCGTCACGGATCACACCGTGCAGCGCGCGGAACACCCCTGGTCCGGGTGAGTATGAACCAATGCTCAACCTGCGAAATCACCGGACGCTGCTGTCGACCGTCGGTGCGTTCCTCGTCGCCAGCACCGGGAGCGGCATCGCCTGGTCCCAGGCGAACGGCAACCGTGAGCCCGCTGACGTGCTGCTCGATGCTGTGGACCACAGCGAGACGACGATGCGCGACTACATCGACGAGATCAGTGGCCGGTTCGACGAGATAGAGGCCACCTCCGACGCCGGGCGCCAGGAGGAGCTCGCCACCGCGCTCATGGCGGATGTGCCCGGTCTCGCCGAGGACGCACGGACCGACGTCCTGGTCGCCAAGGAGGACGCCAAGGCCGTCACGCTGCCCGACGGCGGCCGGCTCGACCTGGCGCGTGACGCCTATGTGGCGCACATGGACGCCTGGATCGCGGAGTATGAGCAGGCGATGGTCGCCCCGGCCGGCGTCGTCGAGATCGAGCCCCGGGTGAACGAGACGTTCGACAGTGCGGTGGCCGCATTCGAGCGGACCGACCTGGACTCCGACCGGGAAGAGCGGGTGGACGAGCTGCTGGCGGACTGAGCGCGGCGTCACCTCCGGCCGTTACCTGCCGGTCCCGCCTGTTTACCAGCTGTACGAAACCGGCACCTACGATGTGCCGGTGCCCCGCGACTCATCCCCAGCTCTGCCCGCCGCCGTCCTGTTCGACATGGACGGCACCCTCGTCGACTCCGAGTCCTACTGGATGCGTGCCGAGCGCGAGATCGTCGAGGCGCACGGCGCGACCTGGACGCACGAGGACGCCCTGGGCGCCGTCGGGCAGGCGCTCGTCGCGACCGGGACCATGCTGCGCGACGCCGGCGTGCCGCTCGAACCCGCCGACATCGTGGCCTGGCTCGTGGCCAGGGTGAACGAGCAGCTGCGCGAGACGGTGCCGTGGCGCCCCGGTGTGCTGGAGCTCCTGGAGGACCTCCGCACGGCGCAGGTCCCGTGCGCGATCGTCACCATGTCCTACCGCAGCCAGGCCGAGGTCGTGGCCGACGGCGCCCCCGCGGGCACCTTCGCCCACCTCGTCACGGGCGACGAGGTCGCGCACGGCAAGCCGCACCCGGAGCCGTACCTGGCCGCCGCTGGTCTGCTCGGAGTACGGCCCGAGGACTGCGTGGCCATCGAGGACTCCGGCCCGGGCATCACGTCGGCGCTCGCCTCGGGCGCCCGCACCCTCGGCGTGCCCGCCGAGGTGCCCGTACCGCCGCGTCCCGGGCTCAGCCGGGCGGCGTCACTCAAGCAGATCGACCTCGAGGTGCTCGGACGGATCGTGTCGGGCGAGGTTGTGGACCTCCTGAGCTGAGCTGAGCTCAGCCGGTGATGCCCAGCCGCAGCGCCACCGCGCCCTCTGGGATCTCCGGGGGCGTGCCGCCGAACTCCGGGCAGATCGCCTGGTGCGCGCACCAGCCGCACAGCTTGGACTTGCGGGGCTTCCACTCGCCCGTGCGGGCAGCCTCCTCGATGCCCGCCCAGACGGCGCGGATCTTCTGCTCCGTGTGCTCCAGGTGCTCGGTCGTCGGCTCGCCCCGCAGCACCTGGCCGTCGCCCAGGTAGACGAGCTGCAGCATCTTGGGCAGCACCCCGCGCTCGCGCCACAGCACCAGCCCGTAGAACCGCATCTGGAACACCGCCGACGACTCGTACCCCGGGCGCGGCGAGCGGCCCGTCTTGTAGTCGACCACGCGGACCGCACCGGTCGGCGCGATGTCCAGCCGGTCCACGATGCCGCGCAGCAGCGGGCCGCCGTCGAGCTGCGACTCCACCAGCAGCTCGCGCTCGGCCGGCTCCAGCCGGTTCGGGTCCTCCAGCGTGAAGTACGTGCCCAGCAGCGAGCCGGCGCCCGCCAGCCAGGCCGCGCGGTCCTGCCCGTCCGGGCCGACTCCGTCGGTGAACAGCGACGTGTACCGCTCGTCCGCCTCCAGCAGCCGGTCCCACTCGCCGGGCAGCAGGTCGTGCGCGGCCGCCAGGGTCCGGTCGCCCAGCGGGGCGTCGTACAGCCGCTCCAGCACCGCGTGCACCAGGGTGCCGCGCGCCGCCGCGGCGGACGGCGGCTCCGGCAACCGGTCCACCGTGCGGAACCGGAACAGCAGCGGGCACTGCATGAAGTCGTTGGCGCGCGACGGCGACAGGGCGGGCGGCCGCGAGGGCGCACGCAGGGCCGATACTGCGTCGTCGGCAGCCTCCGCTGCCACGTCCAGCACCGGCTCCTCGGTAATCTCCGTCGTCGTCATGCCCTCAACCCTAGGGGCGGCCACTGACATCGCCCGGGAGTTGTCCACAGCGCGCCGCGACTCCCGGGCCGACGGGCCGGATAGGTTTGACCAGTGACCACCTCGGAGCACGCCTCCACGCCCGCCCCCCACGCCCCGCAGCGCTCGAAGGGGTTCGTCGTCGGCCGCGTCGCCGGTGCGCCCGTCATCGTCACGCGGTCCTGGTTCCTCGCAGCCCTCGTCCTGACCGTCGTGTACGCCCCTGTCGCGGAGGCGCAGGTGCCGGGGCTCGGTGCGGGTAACTACCTCGTCGCGTTCGTGTTCGTGCTGCTCCTGTTCGGGTCGGTGTTTCTCCACGAGACCGCGCACGCGCTGGTCGCCAGGGCGCGCGGCCAGAACGTGACCGAGCTCGCCGTCACGCTCTGGGGCGGGCACACGGCCTTTACCGGGGGTCTGGGGCGGCCGCTCGACGGCTTCCTCGTCGCCGTCGTCGGCCCTGTGACGAACCTGGCGCTCGCGGCCGGTTTCTGGGTCGCCTACCAGGCCTCGCCGGTGATGAACGTGCCCACGTTCCTGCTGTGGTCCGGCTTCGTGTCCAACGCGCTCGTCGGCGCGTTCAACCTGCTCCCGGGCCTGCCGCTGGACGGGGGGCAGATCCTCGAGTCCCTCGTCTGGGCCGTCACGGGCCGGCGCACGACGGGCACGATCGCCGCGGGCTGGGTGGGCCGCGTCGTCGCCGTCGGCGTGCTGGTCTGGGCCCTGGCGCTGCCGTTGTTGCAGGGCACCAGACCGGACATCTCCGACGTCCTGTGGTCGGCCCTGATCGGCGCGGTCCTCTGGGCGGGTGCCGGTGCGGCGATCACCAACGGCCGGCGGCGCGAGGCGGTAGCGGCGCTGTCCGCCGCCGCGCTCGCGCGGCCCGCGGTCCTGGTGCCGCTCGGCTCCACCGTCGCGGACGCGCTGAGCGTGCGGGCGGCGGCGGTCGCGGCCGGCGCGTCGTCGTCGGACTACGTCGTGGTCGTGGGCTACGACCAGGTCCCCGTCGCGGTGCTCGACGGCGATGCCGTCGCGGCGGTGCCCGCAGCGGCCCGGGACGTGACCCAGGTCGACGCCGTGGCCGTACCGTTCGTCCAGGGCTCCGCCGTCCACCCGGGCATGGCGGGCACGGACCTGCTCAACCACCTGGCGCAGACCTCCCGCGGCGCCCGGCTCGTCCCGGTGGTCGACGCCGGCCGGGTCACCGGGGTGCTCGACCTCGCCGACGTCGCGCGGGCGATGCGCGCGACCTGACCTCGGGCGTCGCGCCGGCGCACGCCCGCCGCAGGGCCAGCGCCTAGGATGGTCCGTCGTGACCACACCCACCGATACCCCTACCGCCACCGGCGCCGAGCTGCGCCGCGGCCCGTTCCGCGTGGGCGACAAGGTCCAGCTCACCGACCCCAAGGGTCGCCTGCACACCATCACGCTGCAGCCCGGCGGGACCTTCCACACGCACAAGGGCTACTTCAAGCACGAGCAGATCATCGGGCAGCCCGAGGGATCCGTGGTGGTCAACACCGCGGACATCGAGTACCTGGCCCTGCGCCCCCTGCTGGCCGACTACGTGCTGTCGATGCCCCGCGGTGCCGCCGTCGTGTACCCGAAGGACGCCGCGCAGATTGTCGCCATGGCCGACATCTACCCGGGCGCCCGCGTGGTCGAGGCCGGGGTCGGCTCCGGCGCGCTGACGATGTCCCTGCTGCGCGCCGTCGGCGACGCGGGCGAGGTGCACTCGATCGAGCGGCGCGAGGACTTCGCGGCCATCGCGCAGGGCAACGTGGAGACCTTCTTCGGCGGGCCCCACCCGGCGTGGCAGCTCTCGGTCGGCGACCTCGCCGACGTCCTGCCCGAGATCGCCGAGCCGGGCACCGTCGACCGGGTCGTCCTGGACATGCTCGCCCCCTGGGAGAACGTCGACGCCGTCGCCTCGGCGCTCGCGCCGGGAGGGGTCCTCGTCTGCTATGTGGCCACCACGACCCAACTTTCGCGCACAGCAGAAGATTTGCGTGCGGACGGCCGGTTCGCTGAGCCGTCGGCCTTCGAGACGATGATCCGCGGGTGGCACCTGGAAGGTCTGGCGGTGCGACCCGAGCACCGGATGATCGGCCACACCGGCTTCCTGATCACCGCCCGCCGGCTGGCCGACGGCGTCACCCCTCCGGAGCGGAAACGGCGTCCTGCCAAGGGTGCGTACCCCGTGACGCCCGAGTCGGAGTGGACGCCGGAGGAGCTGGGGGAGCGGGCCATATCGGACAAGAAGGTCCGCAAGGTGCGTCGTGACCTCGGCGTTGCGCCGGAGGATCCGAACACCCCGTCTGCGTGAACGGGCTGTAACGATCGGGTACCCCGGACGTCTCAAACGGGTGTTCTTACTTCTGGTGTGTCGGTGACTGTGCTTAGAGTGCTGTTCTCGGAGGCGATTGCGTCGTATGGTCGGCTCCCGGGCCCTACGAGAGGGGATGTCATGACCGAGAACACGTCAGGATACAACCATCCCGAGAACGAGTCTTTGCCGAACCGCGACTACGAGCGCCAGATTGCCCTCCTCTCAGCCAAGAACGAGCGCCTGGCGGAGGCACTCCGCGCGGCGCGCGATCAGATCGTGGAGCTGAAGAAACAGCTCGACGATCTTGCCAAGCCGCCGGGCACCTACGCCGTGTTCCTGGGCGCGCACGCCGACGGATCGGTGGACATCTCGTCCGCCGGCCGCAAGATGCACGTCTCCGCGAGCCCCAGCCTGGACGTGACCCGGCTGAGCCCGGGCCAGGAGGTAAAGCTCAACGAGGCCATGACTGTCGTCGGTGCGGGCGAGTACGAGCGCACGGGCGAGCTGGTGACCGTCAAGGAGATGCTGGGCGGTGACCGCGTGCTCGTGGTCGGGCGTGCGGACGAGGAGCGCGTGGTGCGCCTCGCCGGTTCGGTGATGGACGTGCCGCTCCGGGTGGGCGACTCGCTCACCGTCGACACGCGCAGCGGCTTCGTGTTCGAGGTCGTGCCCAAGTCCGAGGTCGAGGAGCTCGTCCTCGAAGAGGTCCCGGACATCGAGTACGAGGACATCGGTGGCCTCGGGCCGCAGATCGAGGCGATCCGGGACGCGGTCGAGCTGCCGTTCGCGCACCCCGACCTGTTCCGCGAGCACGGGCTGCGCCCGCCCAAGGGCGTGCTCCTGTACGGCCCTCCCGGCTGCGGCAAGACGCTCATCGCCAAGGCGGTGGCCCACTCCCTCGCGGGGATGGTCGCTCGCGCCAACGGGGGCAACCCCGAGGTGAAGAGCTTCTTCCTCAACGTCAAGGGCCCGGAGCTGCTCAACAAGTACGTCGGTGAGACCGAACGGCACATCCGCCTGATCTTCGCCCGTGCCCGGGAGAAGGCCAGCCAGGGCATGCCCGTCGTCGTCTTCTTCGACGAG
Organism: Promicromonospora sp. NPDC057138; assembly: GCF_042670845.1. NCBI lineage: Bacteria > Bacillati > Actinomycetota > Actinomycetes > Micrococcales > Promicromonosporaceae > Promicromonospora > Promicromonospora sp. NPDC057138. Next base: position 25,577 of record NZ_JBHUUX010000002.1, read on the forward strand.
ATGGAGTCGCTGTTCCGCACCCGCGGCACCGGCCTCTCCTCGGACGTCGAGACCACGATCGTGCCGCAGCTCCTCGCCGAGATCGACGGCGTGGAGCGGCTCGACAACGTGATCGTGATCGGCGCGTCCAACCGCGAGGACATGATCGACCCGGCCATCCTGCGCCCGGGACGCCTCGACGTGAAGATCAAGATCGAGCGGCCCGACGCTGAGGGCGCCAAGGAGATCTTCGGCAAGTACCTCACCAAGGACCTGCCCATCCACGCGGACGACCTGACCGAGTACGGCAACAACATGGCCGAGGCTCTCGATGGCATGATCACCTCGGTCGTCGAGCGCATGTACTCGGAGGACGAGGAGAACCAGTTCCTGGAGGTCACGTACGCCTCCGGCGACAAGGAGACCCTGTTCTTCAAGGACTTCAACTCGGGCGCCATGATCCAGAACGTCGTGGACCGGGCCAAGAAGAACGCGATCAAGGACTTCCTGGCCACGGGGCAGAAGGGCATCCGGGTGGAGCACCTGCTGACCGCGTGCGTCGACGAGTTCAAGGAGAACGAGGACCTCCCGAACACGACGAACCCCGACGACTGGGCGCGCATCAGCGGCAAGAAGGGCGAGCGCATCGTCTTCATCCGCACCATCGTCCAGAAGAAGGGCGAGGGCGCCACGCCTCGCACCATCGACACCGTCCAGAACACCGGTCAGTACCTCTGACAGCCATCGGGGCAGGGTCTTCGTCCGTCGTCCGGCGGGCGTGGACCCTGCCTCACCGACGGGACTACTCCGGCATAGGGTGGTGGACGTGAGCGTGCGTCGTGTGATGGGCATCGAGACCGAGTACGGGGTCCTGCAGCCAGGTCGACCCCTGGCCAACCCCATGCTGCTGTCCAGCCAGGTGGTGACGACCTACCGGGCGATCTCCACGCGCGCGGAGGGCACGGGTGGCAAGGCTCGCTGGGACTACGACGACGAGGACCCGCTGCAGGACGCGCGCGGGTTCCACCTCGACCGTGCCTCGGCGCAGCCGTCCATGCTGACCGACGACCCGGCGCTGCCCGCGCCGTCGGGACCCGTCACCGGGCAGGTGCCCGTGGTGGAGCCCGGCCTGCCGGGCCGGGGCCGGCGCCGGACGGGGTCCACGCAGGAGGTCGAACGGCCTGCCGCGGACGAGTACGACGACCCGAGCGCCGCCAACGTGATCCTCACGAACGGCGCCCGCTTGTACGTGGACCATGCCCACCCCGAGTACTCCTCGCCCGAGGTCATGACGCCCGAGGACATCGTGCGCTGGGACGTCGCGGGCGAGCGGGTCATGCTGGCCGCCCTGCGGGAGCTGTCCGGCTTTCCCGGCAGCGAGGTGGTGCTCTACAAGAACAACGTGGACGGCAAGGGCGCCAGCTACGGCACCCACGAGAACTACCTCGTGGACCGGGCGCTGCCGTTCACCACGCTCGCCGAGCTGCTCACGCCGTTCCTCGTCACGCGGCAGGTGTTCACGGGCTCCGGCCGCGTGGGCCTGGGCGCGACGAGCGGCACCGCCGGCTTCCAGATCTCGCAGCGCGCCGACTACATCGAGGCCGAGATCGGCCTGGAGACGACGCTGCGCCGTCCGATCGTGAACACCCGCGACGAGCCGCACGCCGACCGGCAGCGGTGGCGCCGCCTGCACCTCATCCTCGGGGACGCGAACCTGATGGAGGTGCCCACCTACCTGAAGACGGGCACGACCTCGCTCGTGCTGTGGGTGCTGGAGCACCTCGACGAGCTGGCCGAGGCCGGGGTGGACGCCCGCACCGAGCTCGCAGCCCTGAAGCTGGCGTCGCCGGTGAGCGACGTGCAGAAGGTCTCGCGCGACCTCACGCTGACGGTGCCGCTCGACCTGGCCGACGGCCGGACGATGACGGCGCTGGAGGTCCAGGGCGAGGTCGCCGACGTCGTGCGGCGGTCCCTGAAGGTGCTCGGCACCGACCCGGAGTCGGACGCCGTGCTGGACCGCTGGGCGTCGGTCGTCGAGCGGCTCGGCGCCGACCCGGTGTCCTGCGCGCGCGAGGTGGAGTGGATCGCCAAGATGCGGCTGCTGGACCGGCTGCGCTCGCGCGACAACCTGGAGTGGGACCACCCCCGGCTGCATGCCATGGACCTGCAGTGGTCCGACGTGCGCCCAGAACGCGGTATCTACCACCGCCTGCTCGCCAAGGGTGCGGTGGACCGCATAGTCGACGAGGAGAGCGTCGCGCGAGCGGTGCAGCACCCGCCGACGGACACGCGCGCCTACTTCCGGGGCGAGGTGATGGCCCGCTACGGGAGCCAGATCTCGGCGGCGAGCTGGGACTCCGTGATCTTCGACGTCGACGGTTCCCAGGCGCTGCAGCGCGTGCCGATGCTCGACCCGACCCGCGGCACGCGGCGCCACATCGGCGCGCTGCTCGACGCCAGTCCCGACGCCGCGGCCCTGCTCGCCGGACTTTCCGGAAGAAGGTGACTGTCGATGTCAGTGTCACCGTCTAGGGTCAAGATCTGAGGTCAGGGCCTAGGCTTCGAGACCAGCACCACGTCAGAGAATCACCAGGAGGCGACCATGGCCGGTCAGGAACAAATCAACCCGTCACACGAGGACCGCACTCCCGACGACGACGCCGAGACCCCGGCGCCCGCCGCTGCGGCAGCGCAGAAGGACGACGACGAGGTCGACGCCCTGCTCGAGGAGATCGACGAGGTGCTGGAGACCAACGCCGAGTCGTTCGTTCGTGGATTCGTCCAGAAGGGTGGGCAGTGACCTGAGCGCAGACCGCACCACAGGACGACTCCCGGACGCCTTCCTGCGTCCGGGATCGTCGTCCTTCGTGGATTTCCTGGCCGAGCACGCCCCCGACCGGCTGCCCGGAAACCGGAACGTGCCCGCGGGCATGACCGACCCGGCGACCCTGTCCCCGCACGCCACCACGATCGTCGCGCTGACCTTCGACGGCGGCGTCCTGATGGCGGGCGACCGCCGTGCCACTGCCGGGAACATGATCGCCAGCCGGAGCATCGAGAAGGTGTTCCCTGCGGACGAGTACTCGGCGGTCGGCTTCGCGGGCTCCGCGGGCATCGGGCTGGAGCTGATACGCCTCTTCCAGCTCGAGCTCGAGCACTACGAGAAGATCGAGGGCTCCCTGCTCTCGCTCACGGGCAAGGCGAACCGTCTGGCCACCATGCTGCGCGGCAACCTGCCGATGGCGATGCAGGGGCTGGCGGTGGTGCCGCTGTTCGCGGGCTACGACCTGGACAAGGACACCGGCCGCATCTTCAGCTATGACCCCACCGGCGGCCGGTACGAGGAGCACGAGCACCACGGCGTGGGCTCGGGCTCGGTGTTCGCGCGGGGCGCGCTGAAGAAGCTGTGGCGGCGCGGGATGGACGCGGACGCCGCGATCCGGGTAGCGGTCGAGGCGTTGTACGACGCCGCGGACGACGACTCGGCCACGGGCGGCCCCGACACTGTGCGTGGCATCTTCCCGGTGGTCGCGACGGTGTCCGTGGACGGCTATCAGCGTATCGAGAGTGCGGAGATCGCCCGCGTGGCGGAGCAGATCGCGGCGGAGCGCCGCGAGAGGGGGTCGCTCGCATGAACATGCCGTTCTACGTCTCGCCCGAGCAGCTGATGAAGGACCGGGCGGACTTCGCCCGGAAGGGCATCGCCCGCGGCCGGTCCGTGGTGGTGCTCGCCTACGACGGCGGCATCGCGTTCGCCACGGAGAACCCCTCGCGCGCGCTGCACAAGATCTCGGAGATCTACGACCGCATAGCGTTCGCGGCGGTCGGCAAGTACAACGAGTTCGAGAACCTGCGGGTGGCCGGCGTGCGGTACGCCGACATGCGCGGCTACTCCTACGACCGGTCCGACGTGACAGCCCGGGGCCTGGCGAACGCGTACGCGCAGACGCTCGGCACCGTGTTCATCACGGAGTCCAAGCCGCTCGAGGTGGAGATCGTCGTCGCCGAGGTGGGTCCCGAGCCGGCGGAGGACCAGATCTACCGGCTCACCTACGACGGCACCGTGGCGGACGAGCACAGCTTCGTCGTCATGGGCGGGCAGGCCGAGCAGCTCGGCCGGCGCGTCAAGGACGGCTGGCGCGAGAACATGTCGCTCGGCGAGGCGCTGCGGCTCGCCGTGGCGGCGCTCGGGTCGGGCGAGGGCTCGTCGTCGCGCACCATCGAGGCGGCGCAGCTCGAGGTGGCCGTCCTGGAGCGGGACCGGCCGCGGCGGGCGTTCCGGCGTCTGAACCGGCAGGTGCTCGCCGATCTGCTCGCGGACGACGGCGAGCCGCCGTCGTCGGACAAGGCGCCGGACGCAGCAGAGGACACCAAGGACCAGACCGCAACCGACGAATCCCCAGCCGAAGAGTCCCCGACCGAGGAGTCCGCGACCGAGGAGAAGCCCGACGAGGGGCCGGACGCGTCCGGCACCACGCCTGGCACCGACCACTAGCAGCAGGTTCCGCGAACAGGGAGGGAAGTCCATGGACCGCAGGATCTTCGGTCTCGAGACCGAGTACGGCGTGACGTGCGCGGCCGATGACGGGCGGGGCTTGTCTGCCGACGAGGTCGCCCGCTACCTGTTCCGGAAGGTGGTGGCGTGGGGCCGTTCCTCGAACGTGTTCCTGAGGAACGGCTCCCGCCTCTACCTCGACGTCGGCTCGCATCCCGAGTACGCGACCGCGGAGTGCGACGACGTGCGGCAGCTCGTCTCGTACGACCGGGGCGGGGAGCGCATCCTGGAGGGCCTGGTGGCCGACGCGCAGCAGCGCCTCGAGCACGAGGACCTGCCGGGCAAGATCCACCTGTTCAAGAACAACACCGACTCGGCGGGCAACTCCTACGGCTGCCACGAGAACTACCTGGTGCGCCGGTCGGGCGACTTCTCGCGGCTGTCCGACGTGCTGGTGCCGTTCCTCATCACCCGGCAGATCCTGGTCGGCGCGGGCAAGGTGCTCTCGACCCCGCGGGGGGCGGTGTTCTGCCTGTCGCAGCGCGCCGACCACATCTGGGAGGCCGTCTCCAGCGCCACCACGCGGTCGCGGCCGATCATCAACACGCGCGACGAGCCGCACGCCGACGCCGAGCTGTACCGCCGGCTGCACGTCATCGTGGGCGACTCGTCGATGGCGGAGCCCACCACGATGCTCAAGGTCGGCACCACCGACCTGGTCCTGCGGCTGGTCGAGGCGGGCGTCCCGATGCGGGACCTCACGCTGGAGAACCCGATCCGCGCCATCCGGGAGATCAGCCACGACCGCACCGGCAAGCACGCCGTCACCCTGGCCAACGGCCGGACCATGACGGCCATCGAGATCCAGTCGGAGTACTACGAGCGCGCGCGTGAGCTCGTCGAGGCCAACCTCGAGGTCACGCCGGTGGTCAAGCAGGTGCTCGACCTGTGGGAGCGCGGGCTGCGTGCACTGCAGGCGGAGAACCTGTCGCTCATCGACCGCGAGCTGGACTGGGCCATCAAGCTCAAGCTGATCCGGCGCTACCAGGAGAAGCACGGCATGGGTCTCGACGACCCGCGCATCGCCCGGCTCGACCTCGCCTACCACGACATCTCCCGCACGGAGGGCCTGTACAACCTGCTCGCGGCGCGGGGCATGGTCGAGCGGGTCACGACGGACCTGGAGGTCTTCGAGTCCACGGCGCTCCCGCCGCAGACGACGCGGGCCAAGCTGCGCGGCGACTTCGTGCGGGCGGCCCAGGAGGCGCGGCGCGACTACACGGTGGACTGGGTGCACCTCAAGCTGAACGACCAGGCGCAGCGCACCGTGCTGTGCAAGGACCCGTTCAAGAGCGTGGACGACCGCGTGGAGCGGCTCATCGAGAGCATGTGACGCCAGGGCGGTGCCCCCGGAGCCGGCCGGTTCCGGGGGCACTGTCGTTCCAGGGGTCGTCGTTCCAGGGTCGCCGTCGTTCCGGGGGCACCTCCGCCTCATGGGAGACTCTGCGGGTGAGCTCCTGGGTACGCGTGATCGTCGGTGCGCTGGCTGCGGCGGCGGTGACGGCGACGACCGCGTGCTCCCCGGCCTCGCTGCCGGTCGACGTCGGCCCGGCTCCGACATCTTCGGCGTCGCAGGCGCCGCTGCAGGTCACGGGCTCGACCGGCGCCCCGCCGACGCTCGAGTACGAGAAGCCCTTCGCGGTGGTGCAGTCGGGGTCGCGCACGGTCTGGCCCGGCACCGGCGACGTGCTGGAGCGGGACGACCCGGTGCTCCTGAACCTCTACGCGGAGGACGGCCGCGACGGCACGGAGCTGCAGAACACGTTCCGCACGGCGCCCGTGGCGTACACGATGACCGAGAAGTCGCTCGGCAACCATCTTTTCGAGGCCCTGGAGGGCAAGCGGATCGGCACGCGCCTCTCCCTCACGGACGAGCAGGACGGCGTCCCCGTGGTACTGGTGGTGGACGTGCTGCCTGCCCGCGCGTCGGGCGAGCAGGGCGAGCCGCCCGGCGAGGGCCTGCCGCAGGTGCGCCTCGACGACCTCGGGGCGCCGGAGGTAGACATCCCGGGCGGTGTGAAGCCGCCGTCGGAGCTGGTGGTGCACCCGCTCGTCCGTGGGACGGGGCCGCAGGTGCGGGCCGGTCAGATCGTCACCGTGGAGTTCACCGCCGTGCGCTGGAGCGACGGCGGCGTGGTCGACACCACGTGGACCGAGGGCACGCCGCCGCAGTCCGCGGAGATCGGCATCGGCCGGCTCGTCGAGGGCTGGGACCAGGGCCTCCTGGAACAGACCGTCGGCTCGCAGGTGATGCTGGTGGTTCCGCCGCAGGATGGCTACGCCAACACCAAGAGCCGGCTCGCCGGCGAGACCATGGTGTACGTGGTCGACATCCTCGACGCGCACAAGGCCGTTCCCGAGGAAGAACCGAAGAAGAAGGAGGGCTGATGTCCGTCGCGATCCGCGTGATCCCGTGCCTGGACGTCGACGCGGGCCGAGTGGTCAAGGGCGTCAACTTCGCCGACCTGCGCGACGCCGGGGACCCGGTCGAGCTCGCCGGCCGGTACGACGCCGAGGGCGCCGACGAGCTCACGTTCCTGGACGTGTCGGCCTCCTCGGGCGACCGCGAGACCATGGTCGACGTGGTGCGCCGCACCGCCGAGCAGGTCTTCGTGCCGCTCACGGTGGGCGGCGGCGTCCGTTCGACGGACGACGTCGACCGGCTGCTGCGCGCGGGCGCCGACAAGGTGGGCGTGAACACCGCGGCCATCGCGCGCCCGGAGCTGATCTCCGAGATCGCGCACCGGTTCGGCTCGCAGGTGCTCACGCTGAGCGTGGACGCTCGCCGCGTCACCGGCGACGTCACCACGCCGTCGGGCTACGAGGTCACCACGCACGGCGGGCGCCGCGGCACCGGGATCGACGCCGTGGAATGGGCCGAGAAGGCCGCGGCGCTGGGCGCGGGGGAGATCCTGCTCAACTCGATGGACGCCGACGGCACCACCGCCGGGTTCGACCTCGAGATGCTCCGCGCGGTGCGCGAGCGGGTGCACGTGCCGCTCGTCGCGTCCGGCGGCGCGGGAACGCCCCAGCACTTCGTCGAGGCCGCTCGGGCGGGGGCGGACGCCGTCCTCGCGGCGTCGGTGTTCCACTTCGGCGTGCTGACGGTGGGCCAGGTCAAGGACGCGATGCGCGCGGCGGGCATCGAAGTCCGCTGACGCCCGAAACCTCGCTTGACCTCAACCAAAGTTGAGGGTTTAGCGTCGTCGACGCCCAGGGCGAAAAACCGTCGAATCGATTCCCGGGCCATGAGAAAATTACGAGGTCCCCGAGGAAGCGAGGTTTTGCCGTGCCCACAGATGCCCCGCGATCCAGACCGATGACCCTGACCGGCTCCCGTGTACGCCGGTCGCTCGCAGTGATGTGGCGCGGCATGCGCGCCCACCCCGGCATGTACGCCCTGGCTGTGGGCGCGTCGGGCCTCTTCGGCGCCCTGACCGTCGGCGTGAGCCGCGCGGTCGGCTGGGTCACCGACTCCATAGTCGTCCCGGCCATCGCCGGCGACGAGGCGGCTCGCGACCGCGTCTGGCTCGGCGGCCTCGTGCTCGCCGCGGTCGCGCTGACGCTCGCCCTGTCCGTGGCCGCCCGCCGCATCTGGGCGGGCTTCGGCGTCACCGGCATCCAGGCCGACCACCGCACCGCCCTGACCCGCCAGTACCTGCGGCTGCCGGCGTCCTGGCACCGCTCGCACCCGGCCGGCCAGCTCCTGAACCACACCACCTCGGACACCGAGGCCGCCACCGGCGTCTTCAACCCCCTGCCGTTCGCGCTCGGCGTCGTCGTCATGATCGGCGTCGCTGTCGCCATGCTCGTGACCATCGACCCCTGGCTGGCGCTCGCGGCGCTCGCGATCATCCCGGTCACGGTGGCAGTGAACGCCGTCTACCAGCGCCACATGTCGCCGGCCGTGACCAGGGCGCAGCGCCTGCGCGGCGACGTCGCCGATGTCGCGCACGAGAGCTTCGAGGCCGCGCTGCTCGTCAAGTCCCTCGGTACCGAGGACCGTGAGGAGGACCGGTTCGGCGCCCGCACGCAGGAGCTGCGTGCCGCGAACGTGCGCGTGGGCATCGTCCGCTCGCTGTTCGACCCGGTGATCCAGACCCTGCCGGCGGTCGGCACCCTGCTGGTGCTCGGCATCGGCACCTGGCGCGTCTCCGCCGGCGCCGTCGACCCGGGCGACATCGTCACCGCCGCCTACCTGCTCACGATGATGACCGTGCCCGTGCAGGCGTTCGGCTGGGTGCTCGGCGAGCTGCCGCGCGCCCTGGTCGGGTACGAGCGCATCGCGCAGGTCGTCGACTCGACCGGCGCCCTCGCCTACGGCGACGCGCGGCTGCCGCGAGTGCCCGGCCAGGCGGGCCTCGCCGTCCGGCTGGAGGACGTCGGCGTCGACGTGCCCGCGATCAGCGGGGCGCGCGGCCGCTCGATCACCCTGCTCGACGGCGTGGACGTCGACGTCGAGCCCGGCGCGACCGTCGCCGTCGTCGGCACCACCGGGTCCGGCAAGACCACCCTGGTCAGCCTCCTCGCCCGCCTGTCCGACCCCACGCGCGGGCGCGTCCTGCTCGACGGCGTCGACCTGCGGACGCTGGCCGACGGCGAGATCCCGGCCCAGGTCGCGTTCGTCACGCAGACCACGTTCATCTTCGAGGACACGGTGCGCGGCAACGTGACGCTCGCGGACGCGGGCGAGCCGGGGGCGCCGTCGGACGACGAGGTGTGGGAGGCCCTGCGCCTCGCCCGGCTGGAGGACACGGTGCGCGAGCTCGCCGGCGGGCTCGACGCGCCGCTCGGCGAGCGCGGCGCCAACCTGTCCGGCGGGCAGCGGCAGCGCCTCGCGATCGCACGCGCCCTGGTCCGCGCCCCGCGCCTGCTCGTGCTCGACGACGCCACCAGCGCCGTCGACCCGCGCGTGGAGCAGGAGATCCTGCGCGGGCTCGCGGACCGGGCCGACGAGCGCGCCGCCGACCAGGCCGCGCCAGGTTCCGGTCCAGCGTCCGGTCCGACGGCCGGTCCGGGGTCGAGCTCGGCAGCCGAGGCCCGGCCGGGCACGACCGTGCTCATGGTCGCCTACCGGATGTCGTCGGTGGCGCTCGCCGACCGCGTCATCCACGTCGAGGGCGGCCGCGTGGTCGACACCGGCACCCACGACGAGCTCATGGCGCGCGACCCCGGCTACCGCGCGCTCGCCACGGCCTACGAGGTCGAGACCGAGCGCCGCGAGAAGGAACGGGCCGACGAGGCCGCCGCCCTGGACGACACACTGGAAGAGGTGGCCCGATGACCACGGCGACGGACGAGCCCGACGTGACCGACGTGCCGGAGGACCTCCTCGACGCCGACGGCGCGCGCATCGAGTCGACGAGCAGCCTCGGCGTCCTCGCGACGCTGCGCCGGGGGATCGAGATCAGCCCCGAGATCACGCGGGGCCTGTGGATCACGCTCGGCCTGGCGCTGCTGGCGGCCGGGGGCCGCGTGGTGGTGCCGCTCGCGGTGCAGCAGACCATCGACGTCGGCATCCTGGCCGACGCCGGGCCCGACGTCGGCCGGGTCGCGCTCCTGGCGTCGCTGGCGGCCGGCGCGCTCGTGCTGGCCGGGCTGTGCGCGGCGATGGTCAACGTGCGGCTGTTCCGCTCGGCCGAGGCCGGGCTGGCGACGCTGCGCGTCAAGGCGTTCCGCCACGTGCACGACCTGTCGACCCTCACGCAGAACACGGAGCGCCGCGGCGCGCTGGTCTCCCGCGTGACCAACGACGTCGACACGGTGTCGTTGTTCGTGCAGTGGGGCGGCATCATGCTGCTGGTCAGCGCGTTGCAGATCGTGGTCGCGACCGGGCTGATGCTCGTCTACTCGCCGATCCTGACGGCGGTCGTGTGGGTCGCCTTCGTGCCGATGTTCCTCGTGATCCGGTACGGGCAGAGATACGTGAACCGGGCCTACACCCTCGTGCGCGAGCGCGTCGGGGCGATGCTGGGCGCCATCTCGGAGTCCGTCGTGGGCGCCGAGACCGTGCGCGCCTATGGCGTGTCCGAGCGCACGGGGCGGCGCATCGGCGACGCCGTCGAGGACACGCGCAGCGCGCAGGCCCGGTCGCAGGTCCTGGTCGCGGGGACGTTCTCGTCGGGTGTCCTGATCTCCAACCTGGTGCTCTCGATCGTGGTGGTCGTCGGCACGCTGCTCGGCGTGGGCGGCGGCCTGACGGCGGGCCAGCTCGTCGCCTTCCTGTTCCTGGTCCAGCTCTTCACCGGGCCGGTGCAGATGGCCACCGAGATCCTCAACGAGCTGCAGAACGCGGTGGCCGGGTGGCGGCGCGTGATTGCCGTCATCGAGACGCCGGTGCAGGTCGCCGAGAAGCCCGGCGCGGTCACGCAGGAGCGCGGGCCGGCCCACGTTACGCTGCGCGACGTCCGGTTCGCCTACCCGGGCGGGCCCGAGGTGCTGCACGGCGTGACGCTGGACCTGCCGCCGCGCACCAAGGTCGCGGTCGTGGGGCAGACGGGCTCCGGCAAGACGACCATCGCCAAGCTCGTCACGCGCCTCATGGACCCGACGGCGGGCGCCGTGGAACTGGACGGCGTCGACCTGCGCGACCTGACGTTCGCGTCCCTGCGGGAACGGGTGGTGCTCGTGCCGCAGGAGGGCTTCCTCTTCGACGGCACGGTCCTGGAGAACGCCGCCTACGGCCTCCGGGTCTCGACGAGCTCGACCGCCGAACCGCTGGTCGAGCCTGCCGAGATCTTGCCCGAGACCCGTACAGCCGTGGAGGGGGCGTTCGCCGAGCTCGGGCTGGCCGACTGGGTGGCCGACCTGCCGGACGGGCTCGATACCGCCGTGGGGCAGCGGGGCGAGGCGCTGTCGGCGGGGGAGCGGCAGCTCGTCGCCATCGCGCGCGCCTACCTCGCGCAGCCGGACCTGCTCGTGCTCGACGAGGCGACGTCGGCCGTGGACCCGGCGACCGAGGTGCGCATCGCGCGGGCCCTGGACTCCCTGACGGCCGGCCGGTCCACGATCACGATCGCGCACCGGCTCTCCACGGCGGAGGCGTCCGACCTGGTGGTCGTGGTGGACCAGGGCCACGTGGCCGAGGTCGGGACGCACGACGAGCTCGCCGCGGCCGGCGGCGTCTACTCCCGCATGTACGCGAGCTGGGTCGCGCAGACCCGGTAGGCCCGGTCCATCTGCCCACCCACCCACTGGCGCCGAACCGCAACCTACGTGTCGATCGGGCCTGAGCCGGACGTCCATCCTTCGGCTCGGCGCCGGGGCCGACCCGCAAGGTTCGGTCCAGCCTGATGAGTGGACGCGCAACTTCCGGCTCGGCGCCTGTTGAACTGGACGGGAGGACGGGCGAGTTGCGGTTCGGCGGCTTGGCGTTCGGCAGTTCGGTGTTGGGCACGGGGCATGTCGGACGGCGTGAGCACGATCGCCGGCCCAGTTGTGCGCGACGCCCGAGTACGAACCGCTGGTCTCGTAGGACAGCACCGGTTGACGGCGGGAGAGCCCTTCGAGCGCGACCACATCCGTCGTTGGACGGGACTTGTGCACAGACCGCCGTGTGCGCGACCAACGAGCCCCGCTGCCAGCGTTGTCTGGGGGCATGGGACGAAAGATCGAGCTACCGGTCGAGCTCGCGATCATCGCCAAGGCTCAGGAGGGCCTGGTCACGACGCAACAGTGCCATGACCTCGGCGTGTCGCTCACCCGCGTCGATCGGCAGCTCCGATCGGGTGCCTGGAAACGAGTGGCCCGAGGGTTGTACGACACCGACCCGACACCGATCGGGTCGCGGCATCCGGATCGCCGACGGCGGCGGGCCGCGTTCGCAGCGAAGCTGGCGCTCGGCCCGGAGTCGGTGGTAGTTGGCGCCTGCGCGCTCGCGCTCCATGGCGTGTGGGGTCTGCCTGTCGCGCTCGAGCCGCAGGCCACGCTTCCGGGCGGACGCCGGGCGTACTCGCGCGACGGGATTCACGCCCGGATGTTCGACGACCGGATGATCGTGACCGAGGTGGACGGAATCGCGGTGGCGACCGTGGCCTGGGCCCTGGTGCAGGCCGTGCCTGAGCTGGACCGGATCCATGCTGTCGGAACGATGGACAACGCCCTGAACAGAGGATTCATCACCTTCGATGAGCTGGAGGAGGTCCACGCCAGGAGTCGCGGCCGGCGGGGGATCGCCACGCGCCACGGCTATTTCTGCGAGGTCGACGCGAGATCGGAGTCGCCGCCGGAGACCCGGGCCAGGCTCGATTGCATCGACCACGGCGTGCCGCCGGATCACCTGCAGGTGCCGGTGCGTGACCTGTCCGGCGTCGAACGCAGGGGCGACCTGGGGTGGGACCTCAAGGACGGGCGAATCGTGATCGCGGAGATCGACAGCGACGAGTATCACGATGGGTCTCGTCTGGATGCGGATCTGGAGCGCCACAACGACCTCGCGGCGGTCTCGGCGATCGTGCTGCACTTTCGAAAGTCGGCCGTCTACACGCCCGGTGCGATCTCGGGGAAGGTTCGCGCGACGCTGGAGCTGCACAACGGCGGACTCTCCTGAGGATCGAGCGGCTCAGCGGCACTGCGGGTAACGTCCAGCCGCGCCGAACCACACGCTGCACGCCGATGCCGGCGTCGAAACGAAGGTTGTGCGTCTGACGTTCGGCGTCGAACCGAAGGTTGTTGTCGGCCTCGGTCGCCCAGCCGAAGGTTGTGCGTCAACGCCGGGCCTGATCGACGCGCGGGTTGCGGTTCGGCGCCAGGTGGGTGGTCAACCTTCGGTTCGGCGTCCGCCAGGCGGGTGGTCAACCTTCGGTTCGGCGTCCGCCAGCTGGGTGGTCAACCTTCGGTTCGGCGGCGAGGTGTGACGGGCCGACGGCGGAGATCACAGCGCCGTCGGCCCGCGGCATGGCAGGATTCACTGGTGCCCGAAGTTCTCGACCCCACGATCTCAGCCCGGCTCAAGCGGGACGACGCCGGCCTGGTGGCCGCCGTCGTACAGCAGCACGACACGGGCGAGGTGCTCATGGTCGGCTGGATGGACGACGAGGCCCTGCGCCGCACCCTCACGGAGGGGCGCGTGACCTTCTGGTCCCGCAGCCGCAAGGAGTACTGGCGCAAGGGCGACACGTCCGGGCACGCCCAGTACGTCAAGGCGGCGAGCATCGACTGCGACGGCGACGCACTGCTGGTCCAGGTGGACCAGGTGGGCGCCGCGTGCCACACCGGCACCCGCACGTGTTTCGACGCCGGGGGCGACCTGGGCGCGGTGGTCGGCGAACGCGACCCGCAGGACGCCGGAGAACGCAACGCCGGAGAACGCAACCAGCGATACGAGGAGGACCGGTGACCCAGCTCGACACCCAGCTCGATCCCCACGAGGGCCGCGCGGCGACAGCACCCGCCGACCTGCCCTGGGGTCGCACCTGGCCGAGCCTGGGTGAGTTCCGGGAGATGGCGGCGAACCGCCGGGTGATCCCCGTGGTCCGCCCCCTGCTCGCCGACGACGCGACGCCCGTCGGCCTCTACCGGACGCTGGCCCGGAGCCGGCCCGGCAGCTTCATCCTGGAGTCGGCGGAGTCCGACGGTGTCTGGGCGCGCTGGTCGTTCGTCGGCGTCGCGTCCCGCGCCACGCTGACCAGCGACAAGGGTCAGGCCGTCTGGACCGGCGACGTGCCGGTCGGCATCCCGACCGAGGGCGACGTCGTCGACGTGCTGGAGGCGGCCCTCACCGCGCTCCGCACCCCCGGCGTGGCGAACCTGCCGCCGCTCACCGGCGGCCTGGCGGGCGTGCTGGGCTGGGACATCGTGCGCCACTGGGAACCCACGCTCCCGGCGACGGCCCCGGACGAGGTGGGCGCGCCCGAGCTCGCCCTGTGCCTCGCCACGGACCTCGTCGCGGTGGACCATCGCGAGGGCACGGTGTGGCTGGTCGCCAACGCCATCAACGCCGACGCCACCGACGAGCGCGTCGACGACGCCTACGCGGACGCCGTCGCGCGCCTCGACGCCATGGAGGCCCAGCTCGCCGCCGGCGGGCCGCGTGTCACCTCGGTGGTCGCGGACGGCCCGGAGCCGCAGCTCGAGTTCCGGTCCACGCGGGACGAGTTCGAGAGCGCCGTGCTCGCGGGCAAGGAGGCCATCCGCGACGGCGAGGTGTTCCAGGTGGTGCTGTCGCAGCGCCTCGACCTGGACTGCCCGGCCGACCCGCTCGACGTCTACCGCGCGCTGCGCACGATCAACCCGAGCCCGTACATGTACTACTTCCACCTGGCCAAGCCCGACGGCGCCGAGTTCGCTGTCGTCGGCTCCAGCCCCGAGACCCTGGTGAAGGTGGACGACGGGCACGTCACCACCTACCCGATCGCCGGGTCCCGGCCGCGCGGCGCGCACCCGGAGGAGGACGCGGAGCTGGGCGAGGAGCTGCTGGCCGACCCCAAGGAGCGGGCCGAGCACATCATGCTCGTCGACCTGTCCCGCAACGACATGGTGAAGGTCTGCGAGCCCACCAGCGTCGAGGTCGTCGAGTTCATGAAGGTGCGCCGGTTCAGCCACATCATGCACATGTGCTCGACGGTGGTCGGCCGCCTGCGCGCGGGCCACAGCGCCCTGGACGCGCTGCGGGCGACCTTCCCGGCCGGAACCCTCTCGGGCGCCCCCAAGCCCCGGGCGATCGCCCTGATCGACGAGCTGGAGCCCGCCTCCCGCGGCATCTACGGCGGAGTGTGCGGCTACTTCGACTTCGGCGGCAACATGGACATGGCCATCGCCATCCGCACCGCGTACATCGCGGACGGCCGGGCCAGCGTGCAGGCCGGCGGCGGCATCGTCGCCGACTCGGTGCCCGCCCTGGAGTACGCGGAGTCGCGCAACAAGGCCGCCGCGGCGGTGCGGGCCATCCAGCTCGCGTCTCGCCTGGCGCCTCTGCGCACCGAGCCTTCGCGCACCGAGCCTCTGCGCACCGAGCCTCTGCGCACCGACGGGGGCGCCAAGTGACCCGCACCCGCACGGTCCTCGCGCTGCTCGTCCTGGGCGCGCTGACGTTCGGCACCGGCTCGCCCACCTGGGTGACCACCACGGTGGCCACCGCGCTCGAGCCCGAGGTGGCAGTCGCCGCCTCTGGCACCTCGGCCGCGCCGGGCGTCGGGGCTGGGGCGCTCGTGCTCCTGGCCGCCGGCATCGCCTGCGCGCTCACGGGGCGGGTGGCCCGGTACGTGGCGCTCGCGGTCGCCGCCGCGGCGGGGGTGCTGGTGGTGGCGAGCACGCTCGTCGTCGTCGGCGACCCGACGCCCGCTGCCACCGCCGCCGCCTCCGCATCGAGCGGCGTCACCGACCTGACCTCGCCGGTCGTGCTCACCGCGTGGCCGTGGGCCGCCGTCGCCACGGGCGTGCTCGCCGTGGTCGTCGCGGTCTGGGGCGCGGTGGCGGCCCGCGGCTGGGCGGCGACGTCCGGCCGCCACGAGCGCGCGGACGCCGCGGCGGGCGCGGGCGCGACGTCAGCCACCGCCGCGACGTCGGCCACCGAGAGGCCCGCCGCGCCCGACGACGGAACCGCCGCCGGGCCGGGCGACTCGGCCGGACCCGACGACGAGATCGACCCCCACGACGCCTGGGACGCCCTGTCCCGCGGCGACGACCCCACGGGCCGCTGACCTGACCCGAAGCGGTTAGGCTGAGCGCGTACCGCACGACACGAAAGGCACCGAACTGCGATGACCGAGAACAAGCCCGAGATCGCCTACCTGCCGCCGGGCGTCCCGCCGCACAACCACGGCCACACGGTCGCCGCGTGGGTCACGATGGCCGGCATCACGCTGGGCGCGCTGATCTCCTCGTGGGGCGTCATCGTGGCGCAGTCGTCGTCGGCCTGGCTGGTGATCTTCGTGCTCGGCTTCGTGGTGGTCGGCGCCTCGCTGATCGTCGGCCTGGTCCTGCGCAACCTGGGCCTGGGCCAGAAGAAGGTCGGGCGCTAGGTCCGCGATGACCGAGCTCGCGATGGCCGCGCCGCCCGCCGCACACCCCAAGAATAGCCTGGGTGTCTGGTCGCTCGTGCTCGGCATCGCGTCGGTCGTGCTGGCGCTGGGCGCCGTCACCGGCGTCCCCGCCATCATCATCGGCAACCAGGGCCGTCGCGCCGTCCGCGCCGGCGAGGCGAACAACGAGGGCATGGCGGTGACCGGCGTCGTGCTGGGCTGGCTCTCGCTGGCGATCCTGGTCGCGGTGATCGTGCTGGTGATCGTCCGGTTCGTGGCGGGTAGGCCCGATTCCTGACGGCGCGGCCCGGTCCGCCGCGGCTCGCGCCGTGACCAGGCCGGCACTCCGGGCGCCGCTGCTGGCGGGCGCGGCGGTCGGCGCCGCCACGCTGCTGGTCGCCGTCCGGGACCCGCACACCCGCGGCTCCTACGGGTTCTGCCCGCTGCTGGAGCTGACCGGCCTGGCCTGCCCGCTGTGCGGCGGCCTGCGTGCCACGCACGACCTGGCGCACCTCGACCTCGCGGGCGCCTGGTCGGCGAACGCGCTGTGGACCGTGACCGCCCCCGTGGTGGTGGTCCTGTGGCTGATGTGGCTCCTGGCCGCCGCGCGCGGCAAGCCCGTCAAGGGCCTGTCCGGCACTGCGGGCTGGGTCACGCTCGGCGTGGCCCTGGCGTTTTTCGTGGCCCGCAACCTCCCAGGGCTGCAGCCCTATCTGACGCCGTGGCTCTGACCCCGGCGCCGGCCCGGACCTGGCCGGGTGAAGGTCCCGGATCCGGCCAGGTGATCCCCAGCCAGTCCTCGGGCGGCTCCCGGCACGGGATCTGACGATGTGTCGTCTCACGGTCCGGGAGTGGTCAGGACCACACCGCCGATCCGCCTACCATGGCCATGGGACGAACGTCCCGACAAGCGTGTGAGGCAGTCCAGCGCATGAGGTCGTAGGTCGAGGGCAGAGCAAGGGCACGGGGAGGCTCATTACATGTCGGTCCTGGAGGACATCGTCGCGGGGGTTCGTGAGGACCTCGCGGAGCGTGAGGCACGTGTGCCTCTCGACGCGCTCAAGGAGCGCGCCACCGCGGTGCCCGGGGCCCTCGAGTGCCTCGGCCGCCTGAAGCAGGCGGACGCCGTGTCGGTGATCGCCGAGGTGAAGCGCTCGAGCCCGAGCAAGGGGTCGCTGGCGCAGATCGACGACCCGGCGGCGCTCGCCGTCGAGTACGAGTCCGGCGGCGCGTCCGCGATCTCCGTGCTCACCGAGCAGCGCCGGTTCAACGGCTCGCTGGCCGACCTGGACGCGGTGCGCGGCCGGGTCGACGTCCCGGTGCTGCGCAAGGACTTCGTCGTGACGCCGTACCAGGTGTGGGAGGCCCGCGCGCACGGGGCCGACCTGGTGCTGATCATCGTGGCCGCCCTGGAGCAAACGGTGCTCGAGTCGCTCGTCGAGCGGGTGCACTCCCTGGGCATGACCGCCCTGGTCGAGGCGCACAACCTCGAGGAGGTCCGCCGGGCGGTCGGCGCCGGCGCCCGGGTGGTCGGCGTCAACCACCGCAACCTCAAGACGCTCGAGCTGGACCGCGGCCTGTTCCGCAGCCTGGCCGAGTACATCCCGGACGACGTGGTCAAGATCGCGGAGTCCGGCATCCGGGGCCCGCACGACGTGATGGAGATGGCCCGTGCCGGCGCCGACGGCGTCCTGGTGGGCGAGGCGCTCGTGACCGACCGCGCCCCGCGCGCCTCGGTGGCGGACCTCGTCGCGGCGGGCTCGCACCCGTCGCTGCGCTCCGTCCGTCCAGCTTGAAGGGATCCGAGGTGACCGACGTGAAGCTGTCCGACGTCTCCGGCCCGTACTTCGGCCAGTACGGCGGGCGGTTCGTGCCCGAGGCGCTCATCGCCGCGCTGGACGAGCTCGACACCGAGTTCCGCAAGGCGGCCGACGACCCCGGGTTCGCGGCCGAGCTGCAGCGCCTGCACCGGGAGTACACGGGCCGGCCGAGCCCGCTGACCGAGGTGCCGCGGTTCGCCGCGCACGCGGGCGGCGAGTCGGGTGCGGTCCGGGTGTTCCTCAAGCGCGAGGACCTCAACCACACCGGCTCGCACAAGATCAACAACGTGCTCGGGCAGGCTCTGCTGGTCAAGCGCATGGGCAAGAAGCGCCTCATCGCGGAGACGGGGGCGGGCCAGCACGGCGTCGCCACCGCCACCGCCGCCGCCCTGATGGACCTCGAGTGCGTGGTCTACATGGGCGAGGAGGACACCCGGCGGCAGGCGCTGAACGTGGCGCGGATGCGCCTGCTCGGCGCCGAGGTGGTGCCGGTCAAGATCGGCTCGCGCACCCTCAAGGACGCGATCAACGAGGCCTTGCGCGACTGGGTGGCCAACGTCGAGACGACGCACTACCTGCTGGGCACCGTCACGGGCCCGCACCCGTTCCCCGAGATGGTGCGCCAGTTCCACCGCATCATCGGCGAGGAGGCGCGCGAGCAGATCCTGGACCGCGTCGGCCGCCTGCCCGACGTCATCGCGGCGTGCGTGGGCGGCGGGTCCAACGCGCTCGGCATCTTCAACGCGTTCCTCGACGACAAGGACGTCGAGCTGCGCGGCTTCGAGGCCGGCGGCGAGGGCATCGAGTCGGGCCGCCACGCGGCCCGGTTCAGCGGCGGCGCGCTGGGCGTGCTGCACGGCGCCCGCTCGTACCTGCTGCAGGACGACGACGGCCAGACCCTGCCCAGCCACTCCGTGTCGGCGGGCCTGGACTACCCGAGCGTCGGCCCGGCGCACGCCTGGCTGCACGACCTGGGCCGCGCCACCTACGAGCCGGTGACCGACGACGAGGCCATGGAGGCGTTCCGCCTGCTGTGCCGCACCGAGGGCATCATCCCGGCCATCGAGTCCGCGCACGCCCTCGCGGGTGCCATGCGCGTCGGCAAGGCCGCGGCGGCCGAGGGGCGCACGGGGCCCGGCGGCGAGCCGCTCCTGATCCTCGTGAACCTCTCGGGCCGCGGCGACAAGGACGTGGCGACGGCGGCCCGCTGGTTCGGGCTGCTCGACGGCGCCGACCACGGCGTCGCCGCTGAAGAGCTGGAACGGCAGGAGGGCCGGGGATGAGCACTGTGACGGAGCCGGCCACCGGGCCGCACACGGCGTCGGCCACGGCCGGCCTGATCGCCCGCCTGCGCGAGCAGGAGAACCGGCCTGCGCTGGTCGGCTACCTGCCTGTCGGCTACCCGACGGTGGACCGGTCGATCGAGGCGCTCAAGACCCTCGTCGACCACGGCGTCGACATCATCGAGCTCGGCATCCCGTACACCGACCCCGTCCTCGACGGCCCGGTGATCCAGGCGGCCGCGCAGGGCGCGCTCGACGCGGGCGTCCGTGTGCGCGACGTGTTCCGCGTGGTGCGGGAGCTGACCGACTATGCGCCGCACGTCCCCGTGCTGGTCATGACCTACTGGAACCCGGTGCTCAAGTACGGTCCGGACGCGTTCGCACGCGACCTGGCCGCCGCGGGCGGCGCCGGGCTGATCACCCCCGACCTCATCCCGGACGAGGGCGCCGACTGGATCGCGGCGAGCGAGGCCCACGGGCTGGACCGCGTGTTCCTCGTGGCCCCGAGCTCGACGGCGGAGCGGCTGCGGCTCACGGTGCACGCGTCCCGCGGGTTCGTCTACGCGACCTCGCTCATGGGCGTGACGGGGGAGCGCACGCAGGTCGGCTCGCGCGCCGAGCGGGTCGTCGCCGACACGCGCGCCGCCGGCGCGACCAACGTCTGCGTGGGTCTCGGCATCTCCAGCGGGGCCCAGGCCGCCGATATCGGGCGCTTCGCCGACGGCGTCATCGTCGGCTCCGCGCTGGTGCACCCGCTGCTCTCGGACGGCCCGCTGCCGGACGACGAGTGGGCGGTCCGTCTCACGAATCTGGCCGAGGTGACGGAGGACCTCGCCGCCGGGGTACGGTCGGCCCGCGCTTCCGCGCCCGCCGACCTTCCCGTCGGTGCGACCGACGTACCCGGAGAGGCCCCGTGACCCTGCTGACCGCACTGCCGGCATCCCTGCCTGCCGTGCTGCCCGCAGTGCTGCCCGGAACCCTCGTCGCCGAGATACCCAGCCCCGCCGAGCACACCTGGTACCTCGGGATCTTCCCGCTGCGCGCCTACGCGCTGGCGATCCTCGCCGGCATCGTCGTCGCCGTCTGGATGACCACCCGGCGGTGGCGGGAGCGCGGGGGCAACCCCGACGACGTCCTGGAGATCGTGTTCTGGGCTGTGCCGTTCGGCATAGTCGGCGGCCGGATCTACCACGTGCTCTCCTCGCCCGACCGGTACTTCGGCGAGAACTTCTCGGGCGGGGGCGACCCGATCCAGGCGCTCTACGTCTGGGAGGGCGGCCTCGGCATCTGGGGCGCGGTGGCGCTCGGCGCCGTCGGGGCGTGGATCGGCTGCCGCAGGCTGGGCGTCCGGCTCTCGTCCTTCGCCGACGCCGTGGCGCCCGGCCTGCTCGTGGCGCAAGCCATCGGCCGGCTCGGCAACTGGTTCAACCAGGAGCTGTACGGGCGCCCCACGGAGCTGCCCTGGGGCCTGCACATCGACGCCGGGTACCTGGTGACCAACCCGGCCACCGGCGTGGCGTACCCGGAGGGCACGCTGTTTCACCCGACGTTCCTGTACGAGCTTGTGTGGAATCTCGCAATGGCCGGAGTTCTGCTGTTTCTCGACCGTCGGTTCAAGTTGGGTCATGCGCGGGTATTCTGGGCGTACGTCCTGCTCTACACTCTCGGACGGGTCTGGATCGAGATGCTCCGCATCGACGATGCTGAGGTGGTGCTGGGGCTGCGCCTCAACGTCTGGACCTCGATCCTGCTGGGCCTCGCGGCCCTGGTGGTCTCGGTAGTGCTGGCTCGCAGGTTCCCCACCAGGGAAGAGTCGGTGCGGCTGCGGCCGCAGGACGACGATCCGTCGGCCGGACCCGAGGCCGAGCCAGAGCGTGAACCAGAGCCTGACCCAGGAAGTGAAATGACGGGCACGGCAGCCGCCGGGCCCGAGGAAGAGAAGCCAGCAGCAGTGGAGGAGTCCGACGCGGACGCCTCCGCGCGCACCTGAGGGGCACGGCCGCCGGGACCACCGGACGACGAGCCCCCTGACCGACCGGGCCGCCGTCGTCCCGGACCACCGCAAGGAACTGCGCCCGGCTACGGCCGGGTGCCTGTGAGGACCCATGACCAAGCCGTTGCCGACACAACAGGTGGGGATGCCCGCACAGGGCCTGTACGACCCGGCGGCCGAGCACGATGCGTGCGGCGTCGCCTTCGTGGCGACCCTGCGTGGCACGCCCGGGCGCGACATCGTCGATGCCGGACTGACCGCCCTGCTGAACCTCGACCACCGCGGCGCGGTGGGGGCGGAGGAGGACAGCGGCGACGGTGCCGGGATCCTGACCCAGATCCCCGACGCGTTCATCCGCGACGTGGTGGGCGTCGACCTGCCGCCCGCCGGGATGTACGCGATCGGTACGGCGTTCCTGCCCACCGACGACGCCCAGCGGGACGCCGTCGAGCGCCGCGTGGAGGCGCTGGCCGCCGAGGAGAAGCTCGACGTGCTGGCCTGGCGCGACGTCCCGGTGGACGCCGGGATCGTGGGCCCGACGGCGCGCGCGTCCATGCCGGTGTTCCGGCAGATCGTCGTGGCCGACCCCTCGCGGAGCCTGTCCGGGATCGACCTGGACCGCCGCTGCTACCGCCTGCGCAAGCGTGCCGAGAACGAGGTGGGCCTGTACTTCGCCTCGCTCAGCGCCCGCACCCTGACCTACAAGGGCATGCTGACCACCGCGCAGCTCGAGCCGTTCTTCCCGGACCTGTCCGACCCGCGGTACGCCACGGAGCTGGCGCTGGTCCACTCGCGGTTCTCCACCAACACGTTCCCGTCGTGGCCGCTGGCCCAGCCGTTCCGGCTGCTGGCCCACAACGGCGAGATCAACACCGTGCGCGGCAACCGCAACTGGGTGGCGGCGCGCGAGGGCACCATGGAGTCCGACCTGCTCGGCGACCTGAAGGCGCTCCAGCCCGTGTGCTCGCCCGGCGCGAGCGACTCGGCGAGCTTCGACGAGGTGCTGGAGCTGCTGCACCTCAGCGGCCGGTCCCTGCCCCACTCGGTGCTGATGATGGTTCCGGAGGCCTGGGAGAACAACCCGGGCATGGACCCCGCGCTGCGCTCGTTCTACGAGTTCAACGCGAACCTCATCGAGCCGTGGGACGGCCCCGCCTCCCTCACGTTCACCGACGGCACCCTGATCGGCGCAGTGCTGGACCGCAACGGCCTGCGCCCCGGGCGCTGGTGGGTCACCGAGGACGGCCTGGTCGTGCTGGCCTCCGAGGCCGGCGTGCTCGACCTCGACCCGGCCACCGTGGTCCGCAAGGGCCGCCTGGAGCCCGGCAAGATGTTCCTCGTCGACACGGGCTCCGGCCGGATCGTCGGGGACGAGGAGATCAAGTCCGGCCTCGCGGCCATGCACCCGTACGGGGACTGGATCCGCGAGCACTCGGTCCACCTCGACGAGCTGCCGGACCGCGAGCACGTGGCGCACAGCCCGGCGTCGGTCCGCCGTCGTCAGCGGGCCTTCGGGTACACCGAGGAAGAGCTCAAGATCATCCTGTCGCCGATGGCGACCACCGGCGGCGAGCCGCTCGGCGCCATGGGCTCCGACACGCCCGTCGCGGTGCTCTCGCAGCGCCCCCGGCTGCTGTTCGACTACTTCACGCAGATGTTCGCGCAGGTCACCAACCCGCCGCTGGACGCGATCCGCGAGGAGCTCGTCACGGCGATCGGCAGCGCCATCGGGCCGGAGCCGAACCTGCTCGCCGACCTGCCGGAGCACGCGCGCAAGCTTGTGCTCGGCTTCCCGGTCCTGGACAACGACCAGCTCGCCAAGATCGTGCACGTCGAGCGCGACCGCGAGCTCGAGGGCGTGTTCCAGGCCGAGACGATCCACGGCCTCTACGAGGTGTCCGGCGGCGGCGCCGCGCTGCTGTCCCGCCTGGAGGCGATCTTCGCCGACGTCGACCGGTACGTCGAGGAGGGCGCGAGCTTCCTCGTGCTCTCGGACCGCGACGCCAACTCCGAGCTGGCGCCGATCCCTTCGCTGCTGCTGACCAGCGCCGTGCACCACCACCTGGTGCGCAAGCACACCCGTAACCGGGTGTCGCTGGTGGTCGAGGCGGGCGACGTGCGCGAGGTGCACCACGTCGCGCTGCTCATCGGCTACGGCGCGGCCGCGATCAACCCGTACCTCGCCATGGAGACCGTCGAGGACCTCGCCCGCCGCGGGTACCTGGCGGTCACGCCCGAGAAGGCGGTCGCCAACCTGATCAAGGCGCTCGGCAAGGGCGTGCTCAAGGTGATGTCCAAGATGGGCATCTCCACGATCATGTCCTACCGCGGCGCGCAGATCTTCGAGGCCATCGGCCTGTCCCAGGACTTGGTCGAGGACTACTTCACCGGCACCACCTCGCGGCTCGGCGGCATCGGGCTGGACGTCATCGCGGCCGAGGTCGCGGCGCGGCACGCGGAGGCGTACCCGCCGTCGGGCAACAAGAAGCCGGGCGAGCGCCTCACCACCGGTGGTGAGTACCAGTGGCGGCGCGACGGCGAGGACCACCTGTTCGACCCCGAGACGGTGTTCCGGCTGCAGCACGCCACCCGGTCCGGCCGGATGGACATCTTCCGGCAGTACACGCGGCGCGTGGACGAGCAGTCGAACCGCCTCATGACGCTGCGCGGCCTGCTGCGCTTCAGCCCCGACCGCGAGCCGGTGCCGATCGACGAGGTCCAGCCCGTCAGCGAGATCGTCAAGCTGTTCAACACGGGCGCCATGTCGTACGGCTCGATCTCGGCCGAGGCGCACGAGACCCTCGCGATCGCGATGAACCGCCTCGGCGGTCGCTCCAACACGGGCGAGGGCGGCGAGGACCCGGAGCGCCTGTACGACGCCGAGCGCAACTCGCGGGTCAAGCAGATCGCGTCGGGCCGGTTCGGCGTGACGTCGGAATACCTGACGCAGGCCACCGACATCCAGCTCAAGCTCGCCCAGGGCGCCAAGCCCGGCGAGGGCGGGCAGCTGCCCGGGAACAAGGTGTACCCGTGGGTCGCGAAGACCCGGCACTCGACGCCGGGCGTGGGGCTCATCTCCCCGCCGCCGCACCACGACATCTACTCGATCGAGGACCTGGCCCAGCTCATCCACGACGCGAAGAACGCCAACCCGCAGGCGCGCGTGCACGTGAAGCTGGTCAGCGAGTTCGGCGTCGGCACGGTGGCGACGGGCGTGTCCAAGGCGCACGCCGACGTCGTCCTGATCTCCGGGCACGACGGCGGCACGGGCGCCTCGCCGCTCACCTCGCTCAAGCACGCCGGCACGCCCTGGGAGATCGGCCTGGCCGAGACCCAGCAGACGCTGGTGCTCAACGACCTGCGCGACCGCATCGTCGTGCAGGTGGACGGCCAGATGAAGACGGGCCGCGACGTGATCGTCGCGGCGCTGCTCGGGGCCGAGGAGTTCGGCTTCGCGACGGCGCCGATGGTGGTCTCGGGCTGCATCATGATGCGCGTGTGCCACCTGGACACGTGCCCGGTCGGCGTCGCCACGCAGAACCCGGAGCTGCGCAGCCGGTTCACCGGCAAGCCGGAGTTCGTCGTGAACTTCTTCGAGTTCATCGCCCAGGAGGTTCGGGAGCACCTCGCGGCGCTCGGCTTCCGGAGCCTCGAGGAGGCCGTGGGCCAGGTGCAGGTGCTCGACACCCGCAAGGCCGTCGACCACTGGAAGGCGCAGGGGCTCGACCTGACCCCGGTGCTGGCGCAGCCGCAGCTCAAGGAGGGCTCCTCGCTGCGGCACACCACCAAGCAGGACCACGGCCTGGCCAGGGCGCTGGACAACCAGCTCATCGCGGCGGCCGCGCCGGCGCTGGAGCGCGCCGAGCCGGTCCGGATCGAGCTGCCCGTGCGGAACGTGAACCGCACGGTCGGCACGATGCTCGGCCACGAGGTGACCAAGCGGTACCGCGGCGAGGGCCTGCCCGACGACACGATCGACGTGACCCTGACCGGGTCCGCCGGCCAGTCGCTCGGCGCGTTCCTGCCCCGCGGCGTCACGCTGCGCCTGTTCGGCGACGCCAACGACTACGTCGGCAAGGGCCTGTCGGGCGGCCGCATCGCGGTCCGCCCGGACAAGGCGTCGGTGCTCGACGGCGCCAACGTCATCGCGGGCAACGTCATCGGCTACGGCGCCACGTCCGGCGAGGTCTACCTGCGCGGTCGCGTGGGGGAGCGGTTCGGCGTGCGCAACTCCGGCGCCACCCTCGTCGCGGAGGGCGTGGGCGACCACGCCTGCGAGTACATGACGGGCGGTACCGTGCTGGTGCTCGGCCCCACGGGCCGCAACGTCGGCGCGGGCATGTCCGGCGGCACCGCGTACTTCCTGGACCTGCGGGTCTCGCGGGTCAACCAGGCGGCGCTGGAGGCGGGCGAGCTCGCCGTCGGCGTCCTGGACGACGCCGACTGGGAGAACGTGCGCGACCTCCTGGAGCGGCACCTGGCCGAGACCGGCTCGACCATCGCCGCCGAGCTGCTCGCCGACCCCGCCGCCGCGCGGGGCCGGTTCAGCCGGCTGCTGCCTCCCGGCTGGGCGCGCGTGCGCCTGGCCCTCGCCGAGGCCGAGGCCGACGGCACCGACATCTCGGGCAAGACCCAGTGGGACCCGTCCGTGTGGAACCAGATCATGGAGGTGGCACGTGGCTGACCCCCGAGGATTTCTGAAGGTCCGGGAGCGGGAGCTCCCGCCGAACCGGCCCGTCGAGGTCCGGCTGCGCGACTGGAAGGACACCCACGCGCACCGCGCGGAGGGCCAGCCGTTCCTCAAGGAGCAGGCCGGCCGCTGCATGGACTGCGGCGTGCCGTTCTGCCACCAGGGCTGCCCGCTGGGCAACCTGATCCCGGACTGGAACGACCTGGTGTGGCGCGGCCAGTGGGCCGACGCGATCGACCGCCTGCACGCCACGAACAACTTCCCGGAGTTCACGGGCCGGGTGTGCCCCGCGCCGTGCGAGTCGTCCTGTGTGCTGAGCATCAACCAGCCGTCGGTGACGATCAAGAACGTCGAGGTGTCGATCATCGACGAGGCGTTCGCCCGCGGCCTGGTCACCCCGCACGTGCCGGAGCGGCTCACGGGCTCCACGGTCGCCGTCGTCGGCTCGGGCCCGGCCGGGCTCGCCGCCGCGCAGCAGCTCACGCGAGCCGGCCACACCGTCGTCGTCTACGAGCGGGACGACGCCATCGGCGGCCTCCTGCGCTACGGCATCCCCGACTTCAAGCTGGAGAAGCACCACATCGACCGCCGCCTGGCGCAGATGGAGGCCGAGGGCACGCGCTTCCGCCCGGGCATCACGATCGGCGAGGACATCAGCTGGGACGCCCTGCGCCGCCGGTTCGACGCCGTCGTGGTCGCCACGGGCGCGACGATGCCGCGCGACCTGCCCCTGCCCGGGCGGGACCTGGCCGGCATCCACTTCGCCATGGACTACCTGACCCCCGAGAACCAGGCGGTGGGCGCAGGTACCCCGGACGTCCTGCCCGAGGGCGCGCCGTCGGCCGCCGGCAAGCACGTCGTGATCATCGGCGGCGGCGACACCGGCTCGGACTGCCTCGGCACCGCGCTGCGGCAGGGCGCCGCGAGCGTCACCACGCTCGCGATCGGCAAGAAGCCGCCGCTCGAGCGCGCGGCGAACCAGCCCTGGCCGACCGACCCGATCCTGTTCGAGGTCTCGACCTCGCACGAGGAGGGCGGCGAGCGCACCTACCTGGCCTCGACGGTGGAGTTCCTGCCGGACGCCGACGGCAACGTCCGCGCCCTCAAGGTCGCCGAGACCGCCTACCTCCCGGACGGCCGCCGTGCGCCTACGCCGGGCACGGAGCACGAGATCCCCGCCGACCTCGTGCTCGTGGCCATGGGCTTCACCGGCCCCGAGACCGCGGTGCTGGAGGAGCAGACGGGCATCGAGGTCACCGAGCGTGGCCTGGTCGCCCGCGGCGAGGACTACGCTGCAAGCCTGCCGGGCGTGTTCGTCGCCGGCGACGCCGGCCGCGGCCAGTCCCTCATCGTGTGGGCCATCGCGGAAGGCCGCGCCGCGGCTGCCGCGGCCGACACCTACCTCCAGGGCAGCACCGAGCTGCCCGCCCCGGTGCGTCCGCGCACGTTCGCTCTGCGGGCGTGACCGGAGAACCCGTCCGGGAGTTGTACACCCCCACAGGGCGCCACGGCGCCCTCCATGCCTAGGCTGGAGACATGCGCAGAGCCAAGATCGTGTGCACCATCGGACCCGCCACAGAGAGTCCCGAGAAACTTCGGGAGCTCGTAGACGCCGGTATGAACGTGGCGCGGATCAACCGCAGCCACGGCGAGCAGGAGGCGCATGCGGCCGTCTACCGCAACGTGCGAGCGGCCGCGAAGGCGGCCGGGAAGTCGGTCGCCATCCTGGTCGACCTGCAGGGCCCCAAGATCCGGCTCGGCCGGTTCGCGGGTGACGAGAAGCACTTCCTGAACAAGGGCGACACGTTCACCATCACGACCGAGGACATCCTCGGTTCGCGGGAGATCGTGTCGACCACCCACAAGGGCCTGAACCAGGACGCCAAGGTCGGCGACCCGCTGCTGATCGACGACGGCAAGGTGCGCGTGCGCGTCACCGCCGTCGACGGGCCGCGCGTCGTGACCGAGGTCGAGGTTCCCGGCCCGGTCTCGAACAACAAGGGCATCAACCTGCCCGGCGTCGCCGTGTCCGTGCCGGCCCTGTCCGACAAGGACGAGGCCGACCTGCGGTGGGCGCTCAACCTGGGTGCCGACTTCATCGCGCTGTCGTTCGTGCGGTCCGCCAAGGACTACGAGGACGTCCGCCGCGTGATGGAGGAGGAGGGCCGCACCGTCCCCGTCATCGCCAAGATCGAGAAGCCGCAGGCGGTGGAGAACCTCAGCGAGGTCATCGCGGCGTTCGACGGCGTCATGGTGGCGCGCGGCGACCTCGCCGTGGAGATGCCGCTGGAGCAGGTCCCGCTCGTGCAGAAGCGCATCGTCGAGATGGCGCGGCGCAACGCCAAGCCGGTGATCGTCGCCACGCAGGTGCTCGAGTCGATGACGACGTCGCCCACGCCGACCCGCGCCGAGGCGTCCGACTGCGCCAACGCCGTGCTCGACGGCGCCGACGCCGTGATGCTCTCCGGTGAGACCTCGGTGGGCGACTACCCGATCCTCACGGTCGAGACCATGGCCCGGATCATCGAGGCGACCGAGGAGGCGGGCCGGGAGCGCATCGCGCCGCTAGGCTCCACGCCGCACACCCGCGGTGGCGCCATCACGCGTGCCGCCGCCGAGATCGGCGAGACGCTCGGGGTCAAGTACCTCGTGACGTTCACGCAGTCCGGTGACTCCGCCCGGCGGATGTCTCGCCTGCGCTCGTCCATCCCGCTGCTCGCCTTCACCCCGGAGCAGGACGTCGCCAACACGCTCGCCCTGACCTGGGGCACCACCGAGTACCTGGTGCCGAAGGTCGACAACGTCGACGCGATGGTCGACCAGGTGGACCGGACCCTGCAGGACCAGGGCCTCGCCGAGAAGGGCGACCTGGTCGTGGTCGTCTCGGGCGCGCCGGTCGGCGTTCCCGGCACGACGAACTCCATCCTGGTGCACCGCATCGGGTCGCACGTCGACGGCCGCGGCGCGAACTGATCGCGGTCGGCGGCCGGTAGCCCGGCCGTACCGAACAGGCCCGGACCCCCCGTACGGGAGTCCGGGCCTTCTCGTGCCCGGGGAGTGCCGGGCCGCGCCGGGTGGTGTCGGGCGGCGCGGCCGGTGGCCGCCGCCCGGGGGAGATGTCGCTATTGTTCCTTCTCGTGTCCCGCACCTCCTTCCCCTGGACCCGGCTCGGCTTCGCCGCCCTCGTCGGGGTCTCGCTCGGGCTCGGCTGGTGGGGCCTCGCGCTCGACACCAGCGACCTGCCCGGCCGCACCTGGTACGACGTCGTCTACCACGACCTCCAGCTCTTCGTGATGGGCGCCGACCCGGCCAGCGGGGGAGGCGAGCTCTCCTGGCAGCTCCAGGTGGCCCGGTTCCTCGCGCCCGGCACCGCCGTCTACGCGCTGTTCGAGGCGGCCCGCGCGCTGTTCACCGGGGAGATCAGGCGGCTGCGGGACCGGCGCGCGCGGGGGCACGCCGTCGTCGTCGGGCAGACCGACGCCGCCGACACGGTCGCGGCCGCGCTCGTCGCCGCGGGCCACCGGGTCCTGCGCACGCCGGACGCCGCCGGCCTGCACGACGTCGGCGTGACCGGCGCGACCGTCCTGTACGCGTGCGGCGACGACAGCACCGACGCGACGGCCAACGTGCTGACCGTGGCCGAGGCGGAGCACGCCGTACGCCAGGCCGGCCAGGGGCCCGAGCGGCTGTACGCCCACGTCAGCGACCCCGATCTCGGGGTGGCGCTCCAGGCGCGGCACCTGAGCTGCGCCGAGCCGGGCGTCGACTTCTTCACGCTGGACGTGATCGCGGCGCAGGCGCTCGCGGTGCGCGAGGTGCGGCGCATGGTGGACGCCCCGGGCGGGCCCGCCCCGCTGACCCGGGTCGCGGTGGTGGGGTCGGGCGAGTTCGCCAAGGCCCTCGTGGTGGGCCTGGCCCGCGAGTGGGAGCTCGCCGGGGACAGCGTGCGGCTGGCGGTTGACCTCGTGGCCGACGACGCCGAGCGGGTCGCCGACGCGCTGCGGGCCCGGTGGTCGCCGGTCGCCGAGAAGATCGACCTGCGGGCGGTGCCCGCGCTCGGCGCGGGCGGCCTCGGGGCGCCCGACGTCGTCTACGTCTGCCACGCGGACGAGGGCACGTCGCTGCGGGTAGCCCTCACGGCCACGAGGCTGTGGCACGGCGGCCCCGGGTCGCTGGTGCTCCTGCTCGACGGCCTGGCGGGGCTCACGGGCGCCTTCGGCACGGAGGCCTCGCGCGTGCTCGACAACCTGGACGGCCGCCTGCGGACCGTGACCATGCGCGACCTGCTCGCCGACGTCGAGCGCGCGGACGCCCGCGCCCACGCCGACATGTACGAGCGGATCGCGCGGGCCGTGCACCACGTGTACCTGCGCAACCAGCGCGAGCGCGGCGTCGGCTGGGGCGAGGTCCCGGCGATGGTGCGCTGGGAGGACCTCCCCGAGGACCTGCGGGCGTCCAACCGGGGCTGGGTCGTCGGGCTGCCGGCGCGGCTGGCGCGGATGGGCGCGACGATCGCGCCGCGCGACGGAGCGCCCGAGGTCGTGTTCGAGGGCGCCGAGCTGGACAAGCTCGCCGAGGCGGAGCACGACCTGTGGGAGTCCGTGCGGGTGGCGCAGGGCTGGCGCAGCGGGCCCGTGCGGGACGACGCCGCGAAGGTGCACCCGATGATCGGCGTGCCGTGGGCGGAGCTGCCCGAGGCGAACCGGGACAAGGACCGCGACGTGGTGCGCCTGCTGCCCGAGATCCTCGCGGAGTTCGGGCTGGAGGTCGTGCGGTTCGACGAGAGCCCGGTCGGCGACGAGAGCCTGGGCGACAGCGGGCCGGTCGAGCGCAGCGGCGCGGCGACGTAGACGTGATGCGGGCCGGGAGTGTTCGCCGTCCGCGTACTGCGGCGGGCGTCCACCTCGTGTGCCGGGTGTGGGACTCGAACCCACATGTCCTTTCGGACAGCGCTTTTTGAGAGCGCCGCGTCTGCCTGTTCCGCCAACCCGGCTCGCCGCTTCGCAGCGTCGTGCAGCAGACATCGAACCACACCCCTGGTCCAGGCCCCAACCCTGAGTATGCGGGACGTAGGATGTACCCCGTGACCGACGAGAACACCGAGAAGCTTTCCCTGGATCTGCCCCCGATGATCGATGCCGAGCCGGAGGCCGCTCCCGCCAACCCCTCGCGCCGCGCCGTCGTGGCCGAGGACGAGGCCCTCATCCGCATGGACGTGGTGGAGACCCTGCGCGAGGCCGGGTTCGACGTGGTGGGCGAGGCCGGCGACGGCGAGACCGCCGTCAACCTGGCCATCGAGCTGAAGCCCGACGTCGTGGTGATGGACGTCAAGATGCCCGAGCTGGACGGCATCTCGGCCGCCGAGCGCATCGGCAAGGCCCACGCCGCCCCTGTGGTGCTGCTCACGGCGTTCTCCCAGACCGAGCTCGTGGAGCGGGCCCGCGATGCGGGTGCCATGGCGTACGTGGTGAAGCCCTTCACCCCGGCCGACCTGCTGCCCGCCGTGGAGATCGCGATCTCGCGCTACTCGCAGATCGGCGCGCTGGAGGCCGAGGTCGCTGACCTCACCGAACGCTTCGAGACCCGCAAGCGCGTGGACCGTGCCAAGGGCCTCCTGATGACCAAGATGGGCCTGTCGGAGCCCGAGTCGTTCCGCTGGATCCAGAAGACGTCGATGGACCGCCGCCTCACCATGCGCGAGGTCGCCGACGCCGTCATCGAGCAGGTCGGCGCCTGACCCGCACTCTGCCCTAGAGCGGGTGAAATCCGGGTTTGCGAGTTTTGTGCTGGACGGGCCAGGACTAGTGTCTCTGCGGTCGGCCGCACCTGACGTCCGGACCCAGATCCCCGGGAGGAGATGAGCGTGCTCGAGATACGCCCTGCGCGCGAGGCCGACCTGCCTGCCGTTGCCGCGCTCGCCGTCGAGGCCCGCGACGACTCACCCACGGGGATCCAGCTCGCAGCCCAGCACACCGACCGCCTGCTGGAGCACCTCAGCGTGCTGCTCGCGGCGGGCGGGCACGTGCTGGTCGCGGAACAGGACGGGCGGGTCGTCGGCGTCGTGCTCGGCCGGGTCGTCGCGGCCTACCTCTTCGCGCACCGCGCGAGCCTGTATCTCGACATGGTGTTCGTCGCGCCGCGGGCGCGCCGCCACGGCGTCGGGCACGCGCTGCTCCGCGCGGCCACCGACCTCGCGGCCGTGCACGAGTGCGACGACATCTACTCCGCGCCGGTGCCCGGCAACCGCGGGGTGCAGCGCTTCCTCGCCCGGCTCGGGTTCGCCCCGGCGGCCGGGCACCGCGTGGCCTCCGTCGCCGCGCTGCAGCGCCGCCTCCTCGCGGCCGAGGGCGCGCCGCGCGACGCTGCGCACCCGCACCACCGCAAGTTCGGCCGCGCCGGCATCGAGGACCTGATCGCCCGACGCCGGCGCGCCCGGTCCGTCATGGAGTCCGGGCCCATCGACATGCGCCCGGTGGGCGGCGGCGCGCCGTCACGCCGCCGTCCCGCGAAGGCCGGCTGAGGCTCAGGCGTTCGGGCCGGCCCTTCAGGCCCTCCCTTCAGGCCCTCCCTTCAGGCCGGCCTCAGGCCAGCGTCAGCCGAGAATCATGCAGGTCAGGCGTGCCGTGCAGATCCGCTTGCCGGCGTCGTCGGTGATCGCTATCTCGTAGGACGCCGTCGTTCGGCCCAGGTGGATCGCCGTCGCAGTACCCGTCACGTAACCCTCGCGGGCGCTGCGGTGGTGCGTGGCGCTGACCTCGATGCCGACGGTCTTCTTGTCGGGCCCCGCGTGCGCCTGTGCGGCGAGGGAGCCGAGCGTCTCGGCGAGCACCACCGAGGCGCCGCCGTGCAGCAGACCCGTGGGCTGCGTGTTGCCCTTCACCGGCATGCGTCCCACGGCGCGGTCCGGCGCGACCTCCAGCAGCTCCATCTCCATGCGCTCGAAGAGGGTGCCTGTGGTGTCGGCGTCGCCGTACATGGCCCGCCAGTCGATGCCGGGCTCGATACCGGCCGGGTTGTCTGCCCCGGTGCCGGCCCCGGGGGGCGTCGCGGAAGCGCTCGTGTCAGTCATGCGGGCTATGTTGTCAGGCGTGACCTCCACTGCGCCAAGCCGTACTCCGGGCAAGCCTTCCTCAGGCCGCCCCCGTCTCCTGCTGATCGATGGCCATTCCATGGCTTATCGGGCGTTCTACGCGCTGCCCGACACCCTCGCGACCAGTTCAGGCCAGATCACCAATGCCGTCTACGGCTTCACGTCGATGCTGACGAACCTGCTGCGGGACGAGCAGCCGACGCACCTGGGCGTGGCGTTCGACGCCGGCCGCGTCACCTTCCGTACCGAGCGGTTTCCCGCGTACAAGGGCACGCGGGACGCCACGCCGGACGCGTTCAAGGGGCAGGTCCCGCTCATCAAGGAGGTGCTCGACGCGCTGCACGTCTCCTCGGTCGAGCTCGCCGGCATCGAGGCCGACGACATCCTCGCGACCCTGGCCGTGCAGGCCAAGGCCGCGGGCATGGAGGTGCTGGTCTGCTCGGGCGACCGCGACACGCTGCAGCTCGTGAACGGCGACGTGACCGTGCTCTACCCGAAGAAGGGCGTGTCCGAGCTGGCCCGCATGGACCCGTCCGCCGTCGAGGAGAAGTACGGCGTGCCGCCGGAGCGCTACCCCGACCTCGCGGCGCTCGTGGGCGAGACCAGCGACAACCTGCCGGGCGTGCCCGGCGTCGGGCCCAAGACCGCCGCCAAGTGGATCACCGCGCACGGCGGCCTCGCCGCCCTGCTGGACGCCGCCGACGAGATCAAGGGCAAGGCCGGCGAGAACCTGCGCGCGCACCTTGACCAGGTGCGGGTCAACCGCGAGCTCAACGCGCTCCTGACCGACATCGAGCTGCCGATCGGCGTGGCCGACCTCGCGCTGGAGGGCTTCGACCGCGAGGCCGTGCACCTCGTCTCGGACACCCTGCAGTTCGGCCAGCTCCGCGACCGCCTGCTCGCCGTGGACCCGGCCGGCGCGGCGGACGAGGAGAGCCCGGCGGGCGCCGACGTCGAGCTCGACCTGGCCGACGTCGCCCCGGGCGCCCTCGGCGCCTGGCTCGCCGCCCGCACGGCGCACGTGGGCGTGGAGGTGGCAGGCAAGGCCGTCCCCGGCGGAGGGGACGCCTGGGCCGTGGCCGTGGCGGAGCCCGGCGGCGAGGCCGCCTACCTCGACCTCACGCAGCTCGGTCCCGACGACGAGAAGGCGCTCGCGACGTGGCTCGCCGACCCGGGCGCGGCCAAGATCCTGCACGGCGCGAAGGCCGCAGCCCACATGCTCGCCGCACGTGGCATGGACCTCGAGGGCGTCACGTTCGACACCGAGCTCGCGGCCTACCTGTGCTATCCGGACCAGCGCGGATACGACCTGGGCGACCTCGCGGTGCGGCACATCGGCCGGGAGCTCAAGGTCGCGGAGCCCGACGGCGCGCAGGGCGCCCTGGACCTCTCGCTCGAGGGCGAGACCGAGGGGCAGGCGGAGGCGGTGCGCGCCCACGGCGTCGCCGAGCTGGCGACGGCCCTGGCGGGCGAGCTCGCCGACCGCGACGCCAGGCACCTGCTGGACGACGTCGAGCTGCCCCTGTCGGGCGTGCTGGCGCGGATGGAGCGCATCGGCATCGCCGCGGACACCGAGTACCTGACGGGCCTGGAGAAGCAGTTCGCCCAGGGCGTCGCCGACGCCGCAGCGGACGCGTACGCCGTGATCGACCGCGAGGTGAACCTCGGCAGCCCCAAGCAGCTGCAGGAGGTCCTGTTCGACCAGCTGGGCATGCCCAAGACCAAGAAGATCAAGACCGGGTACACCACCGACGCGGCGAGCCTGCAGGACCTGTTCGTCAAGACGGAGCACCCGTTCCTCGCGCACCTGCTGGCACACCGCGACGTGTCCCGCCTGCGGGTCACCGTCGAAGGGCTGCTCAAGTCCGTGGCCCCCGACGGGCGCATCCACACGACGTTCCAGCAGACCATCGCCGCCACCGGCCGCCTGAGCTCGACCGACCCCAACCTGCAGAACATCCCGATCCGCACGGAGGCCGGCCGGCAGATCCGGAGGGCGTTCCAGGTCGGTGAGGGCTACGAGTCGCTGCTGACCGCCGACTACAGCCAGATCGAGATGCGGATCATGGCGCACCTGTCGGGCGACGAGGGCCTGATCGCCGCGTTCAACTCGGGCGAGGACCTGCACCGGTACGTGGGCTCGCGCGTGTTCGAGGTGGCGCCGGCCGACGTGACGCCCGAGATGCGGTCGAAGATCAAGGCCATGTCGTACGGCCTGGCCTACGGCCTGAGCGCGTTCGGCCTCTCGCAGCAGCTGAACATCGCCACCAGCGAGGCGCAGACCCTCATGGACGACTACTTCGAGCGGTTCGGCGGCGTGCGCGAGTACCTCTCCGGCGTGGTCGAGGAGGCGCGCGCCACCGGTTACACCGCCACGATCCTCGGCCGGCGCCGCTACCTGCCCGACCTCACGAGCGACAACCGGCAGCGCCGCCAGATGGCCGAGCGCATGGCGCTCAACGCGCCCATCCAGGGCAGCGCCGCCGACATCATCAAGCTCGCCATGCTCAAGGTCCAGCACGAGCTCGACGCCCGCGGGCTCGGCTCGCGCCTGCTGCTGCAGGTGCACGACGAGCTCGTGCTCGAGGTCGCGCCGGGGGAGCGGGCCGCCGCCGAGGACGTCCTGCGCGCCGAGATGGGCTCGGCGTTCGCGCTCGACGTCCCGCTCGACGTCTCGGTAGGCACGGGCGCCACCTGGCACGAGGCGGGCCACTAACCCCTCCGTTGAGTGCTGGCTATTTGTGAGATGTGGAGGCGCTGACCCACAAATAGCCCGCACTCAGCGAGCGGGTCAGGCCTTGA
Organism: Promicromonospora sp. NPDC057138; assembly: GCF_042670845.1. Taxonomy (NCBI): domain Bacteria; kingdom Bacillati; phylum Actinomycetota; class Actinomycetes; order Micrococcales; family Promicromonosporaceae; genus Promicromonospora; species Promicromonospora sp. NPDC057138. The sequence continues at coordinate 61,749 of NZ_JBHUUX010000002.1, forward strand.
CGGTGACGAAGATTGCCGTGCCCGGGAGGTAGCGGCCGCGTTCCGGGCCCCAGCCGCCCCAGACCTGGTCGTTCCACTCCGGCCACTCGGGCTCGACGAGGTCGACCAGGCGCAGCCCGGCGCCCGCGACGTCGCGCACGTGGTCGCCGACGGTGCGGTGGTACTCCGCGTACAGGACCCGGCCCGCGGCGTCGGCCTCCACGTACGGACGGCGGTCGAAGTACGAGCGGGTCGCGGTCAGGCCGCGCCGGCTCGGGTCGTCGGGGAACGCCCACCGCAGCGGGTGGGTCACCGAGAACACCCAGCGGCCGCCCGGGCGCAGCACGCGGGCGGCCTCGCGGTGCACCGTCCCGGCGTCGGGCACGAAGGGCACGGCGCCGAACGAGGTGAAGACCACGTCGAACGAGCGGTCCGCGAACGGCAGCGCCCGCGCGTCGGCCTGGACCCGCGGCACGACGACGCCGGTCGCGGCGTCGAGCCGCACGGCGCCCGCCAGCATGCCGGCCGAGTAGTCGGTGGCGATCGCGCGCGCCCCGCGGGAGACGAGCCAGCGGGAGCAGTGCGCCGCACCCGCGCCGACCTCCAGCACGTCCCGCCCGGCGACGTCGCCCAGCAGGCCGGCCTCCGCCTCGGTCAAGCCCTCGGGCCCCCAGCGGAACCCGGCGTCGCCGAGGAAGTCGCGGTGCTCGTCGAGATACTCGCCGGCGTTGGCGTCCCACCAGCCCCGGGCGGCGCGGCCGTCGTCGGGCGCGTCGCGGTAACCGAAGGTCACGGGCTCGTCGTTGCTCACGGGGCCATCATCCCCGTCTCACTGCCGTCGGCACGTCGGTGTGAACCGCCGGACAACTACCACATACGCAGCGGTAACAAAAGGGTCACGATTGGATTGCGAGTGCTGGGAGAAATACGGAAGCAACGAAAGGGCTCCTAAGGTCGGGCTCAAACGGTCTGCGTGTCGTCGTGCCCGAACCCGGGCTCGCCGATGCGCTCGAGGAAGGAGAGTGCCATGCGTCGACGCGCTACGCGCCTTGCGGGCGGCGTCACCCTGGTGACTGCGCTCGCAGTGGCTCTGAGCGGTTGTGTCGCGAGTGAGCGGGACGCCGACGGCGGCGAGGGCGAGGGCGGCAACGGCACGTTCGTGTTCGCCGGATCCGCCGAGCCGAGCTCGCTCGACCCCGCGTTCGCCAGCGACGGCGAGACGTTCCGGGTCGCCCGTCAGATCTTCGAGGGTCTGGTCGGCGTCGAGCCGGGCACCGCGGACCCCGCTCCGCTGCTCGCCGAGAGCTGGGACATCAGCGACGACGGTCTGGAGTACACGTTCCACCTCAAGGAGGGCGTGAAGTTCCAGGACGACACGGACTTCAACGCCGATGCTGTGTGCTTCAACCTCGACCGCTGGCACAACTGGACCGGCCTCGCCGCGCACGAGAACCTCTCGTACTACTACAAGGCGGTCTTCGGCGGCCCCGGTAAGGCCAGCCTCTACGACTCCTGCGAGGCGTCCGACGACGCCACCGCCGTCGTCACGCTGAAGGAGCCGATCCCCGATCTGATCCCGGCGCTGTCGCTGCCGTCGTTCTCCATGCAGTCGCCCAAGGCGCTGGAGGAGTTCGGGGCGGACGACGTGAAGGGCACCGCCGACGCGCCCAAGCTGACCGAGTACGGCAAGGAACACCCGGTCGGCACCGGCCCGTACTCGTTCAAGGAGTGGAAGAGCGGCGAGAGCGTCACGCTCACCGCGAACGAGAACTACTGGGGCGAGATCGGCGACGTCAAGACCATCGTCTTCACGGTGATCGCGGACGGCACGGCTCGCCGCCAGGCCCTCGAGGCCGGTGACATCGACGGGTACGACCTGGTCGCGCCCGCCGACGTCGACGCGCTCAAGGAGGCCGGCTACACGGTTCTCGACCGCGACCCGTTCAACATCCTGTACCTGGGCATGAACCAGGCGCAGAAGCCGCTGGACGACATCCGGGTCCGCGAGGCGATCGCCCACGCGATCGACAAGGAGGGCCTGGTCAAGGCCGCCCTGCCGGAGGGCACGGAGCCGGCCACGCAGTTCGTGCCGGAGATCGTCAAGGGCTACAGCGACGACGTCGAGACCTACGACTACGACCCGGAGCTGGCGAAGCAGCTCCTCAAGGAGGCCGGGCAGGAGAACCTCGAGATCGAGTTCAACTACCCGACAGAGGTCTCGCGCCCGTACATGCCGGACCCCGCCGCGATCTACGAGGCCATCTCCGCGGACCTCGAGGAGGTCGGCATCACGACGAAGGCGACGCCCGAGCCGTGGAGCCCGACCTACATCGACACCATCCAGGGTGGCGAGAAGCACGGTCTGCACCTGCTGGGCTGGACCGGTGACTACAACGACACCTACAACTTCATCGGCACCTTCTTCGGTGCGCCGTCGCTGGAGTGGGGCTTCGACGACCCGAAGGTGTTCAGCGCGATCAAGGACGCCCGCAATGCTCCGCTCGAGGGGCAGGAGGACGCCTACAAGAACGCCAACGAGGTGATCATGGAGGCCCTGCCGGGCGTCCCGCTGGCCAGCCCCGTTCCGTCGCTCGTCGTCGCACCCGGGGTCGAGGGCTACCCGATCTCCCCGGTGCAGGACGAGACGTACAACGTCATCACCCTCGGTGAAGGCGAGTAAGGTTCCCTCCCGAACCGCCTAGGGTTCTCAACGCCCTAGGGTGAAATACCTCAGGTCGGGGCGCGGCGCCTGCCGCGCCCCGACCGCTGTCCTCCAGTCGCCGGACGGGCCACGAGCCCCCACCCGCGTGACCGATGATTCGCAAGTCTGTCGAGGAACGATGCTCAGACTGATTGTGCAGCGGCTGCTGCTCCTGATACCCCTTTTGCTGGGGCTGTCGCTCTTGCTGTTCGGCTGGGTGCGCGCTCTGCCGGGCGGGCCCGTGCAGGCCATGCTCGGTGAGCGCTACACCCCTGAGGCCGCCGCGGAGATCGAGGCCCAGCTCGGGCTCGACCAGCCGCTTCCGGTCCAGTACGGCAAGTACCTGCTCCGGCTCGTGCAGGGTGACTTCGGTGTCTCCCTGCAGAGCGGCCGACCGGTGCTCGACGAGTTCCTCACCCGGTTCCCGGCGACCATCGAGCTCACCATCGTCGCCCTGGTCTTCGCGATCGGCATCGGCATCCCGCTCGGCTACGTCGCGGCCCGCAGGTCCGGCTCCATCGTCGACCACTCGGCGGTGGTGGTCTCGCTCATCGGCGTCACCGTGCCGGTGTTCTTCCTGGCGTTCATCCTCAAGTACGTGTTCGCCGTCGAGCTGGGCTGGTTCCCGACGACGGGGCGGCAGAGCGCCACGATGGTCGCCACGCACCCGACCAACTTCTACGTCCTGGACGGCCTGCTCACCGGCGAGTGGGACGCGTCGTGGGACGCGCTGATGCACCTGATCCTGCCCGGCATCGCGCTGGGTACCATCCCGCTGGCGATCGTGGCGCGGATGACCCGCGCCGCGGTCTCCGAGGTGCAGAACGCGGACTACGTCCGCACCGCACGGGCCAAGGGCATCAAGCCGGCCCGGCTGCGCGGCGACCACATCCTGAAGAACGCGATGCTCCCCGTCATCACCACGATCGGCCTGCAGGTCGGCCTGCTGCTCAGCGGCGCGGTGCTGACCGAGACGGTCTTCGCGTTCGCCGGCATCGGCAGCTTCCTTGCCGAATCGGTGTTCAACGCCGACTACCCCGTGATGCAGGGCTTCATCCTGATGATCGCCGTGGTGTATGCCCTCGTGAACCTGATCGTCGACGTGTCGTACGGGCTGATCGACCCGCGGCTGAGGAGGCAGCAGTGAGTGCCAACGAGCTTCCACTGACCGACGGCGCGGCCGCCGCGCCGCTCCACGCGAGCATCCACGGCGATGGCCCGGGCGGTGCCGACCACGGCGGCGAGGGTGTCTGGGCGCGTGCCTGGCGCACCTTGCGCAAGAACCCCGTGGCGATCAGCGGCTTCGTGATCGTCGGCGTCTTCGTGCTCGTGGCCGTGCTGGCCCCTGTGCTGGCGCCGTACGGGCCGACCGAGCTGCCGGGCCGCGACCTGATCCGGCCCACGGAGATCCCCGGCCCGTCGGCCGAGTACCCGCTCGGCCTGGACCGCTACGGCGGCGACGTGCTGAGCAAGCTGATCTGGGGTGCGCAGGCGTCGCTGCTGGTCGGCGTCCTGTCCACGCTGTTCGGCCTCGCGGGCGGCCTGCTGCTCGGCCTGCTCGCCGGCTGGTTCGGCAAGGCCACCGACTTCGCCGTCATGCGGGGCGTCGACCTCATGCTGTCCGTGCCGTCGCTGCTCCTCGCCGTGTCGATCGCCGCGATCGCGGGCCAGTCCTCGCTGGCGGTCATCGTCGCCATCGGTGTCGTGCAGATCCCGATCTTCGCCCGGCTGCTGCGCGGGTCGATGCTGGCGCAGAAGGGCCAGGACTACGTGCTCGCGGCGTCGGCTCTCGGCCTCACGCGCCGGTCGGTGACCATGAGCCACGTGCTGCCCAACAGCGTGGGCCCCGTCATCGTGCAGGCCACCCTGACCCTCGCCACGGCCGTGATCGAGGCCGCGGCGCTGTCCTTCCTGGGCCTGGGTGGCGGCGAGCCGTCCACCGCTGAGTGGGGCCGCATGCTGACGGCCGCGCAGCAGGAGCTGGCGGTCGCGCCGCGCCTGGCGATCCTGCCGGGTATCTGCATCGCCGTGACCGCGCTCGGCTTCACCCTCGTGGGCGAGAGCCTGCGCGAGGCCCTCGACCCCCGGAACAGGACCCGACGATGAGCGACACCGCTGAGAAGAACCCCGTAGAGCCGACGCCGGCCGGGCCGGCCGCCGCCGCGACGTCCGCCGCCGCGACGTCCGCCGACCTGACCGCCGCCGACCCGACGGTCGCCGACGCGCCCGCCACCACCCCGACTGCCGGCGACGTCGTGCTGCGCGTCGAGGACCTGTCCGTCGACTTCCGTACCGAGGGCGGTGCCGCGCGGGCCGTCTCGAACGCGAACCTGACGGTCCGGCGCGGCCAGACCGTCGCGATCGTGGGGGAGTCCGGCTCCGGCAAGACGACCCTGGCCATGGCGGTGCTGGGCCTGCTGGCCAGCAACGGCTCGGTGGCCGAGGGCCACATCTGGTTCAAGGACGAGGACCTCGGCAAGGTCTCCTCGCAGCGGATGGCGCAGCTGCGCGGCACCGAGCTGGGCCTTGTGCCGCAGGACCCGATGACCAACCTCGACCCGATCATGCAGATCGGCCGGCAGATCGACGGGGCCCTGATCGACAACGGCCTGCGGACCCGCCGGGACGCGCGCGCCCGCACCGTCGAGCTGCTCGACGAGGTGGGCCTGCCCGACGCCCGGCAGCGCGCCTCCCAGTACCCGCACGAGTTCTCCGGCGGCATGCGCCAGCGCGCGCTGATCGCCATGGGCCTGTCGGGCCGCCCGGCGCTGCTGGTGGCGGACGAGCCGACGTCGGCCCTCGACGTGACCGTGCAGCGCGGGATCCTCGACCAGCTCTCCGCGCTGACCGAGGACCTCGGCACCGCGGTGCTGCTCATCACGCACGACCTCGGGCTGGCGGCGGAGCGCGCCGACATCGTCGTGGTCATGTACCGCGGCGACATCGTCGAGCAGGGACCGGCCCGGCAGGTGCTCACCGCGCCGCAGCACGAGTACACCAAGCGCCTCATGGCGGCGGCGCCGTCGCTCGCCTCGCGGCGCATCGAGATCGCGCGCGAGCGCGGCCTCGAGGACGTGCTGGAGGAGGCACTGCTGGCCCCCTCTTCCGCCGAAGTAGAGCGCTTGTCCGAGCCCGCGGACGGCGCACCGTCCGCACAGGCGGACAAGCGCTCTACTTCGGCGGGCTCGGCGAACCTGGTGTCCGTCAAGGACGTGAGCAAGGTCTTCTCCATCCGCGGCAACGGACTGTTCTCCCGCGCCACGGACTTCACCGCCGTCGACGGCGTGAGCCTGGACATCCCGCGCGGCTCCACGGTCGCGGTGGTGGGCGAGTCGGGCTCGGGCAAGTCGACCCTGGCCCGGATGATCCTCGACATCGAGAAGCCCACCAGCGGCTCGATCACGTTCGACGGCGGACTGGTGGGCGCTGGCAGCCACCGGGACCAGATCGCCTACCGGCGCCGGGTGCAGCCCGTGTTCCAGGACCCGTACTCGTCGCTCGACCCGCTCTACTCGGTGTACCGCGCGATCGAAGAGCCGCTGCGCGCGCACTCCTACGGCGACGCCGCGGCCCGGCGGGCCCGCGTGGAGGAGCTCGCCGACCAGGTGGCGCTCAGCAAGGGCCTGCTGCAACGGTTCCCCTCCGAGCTGTCCGGCGGCCAGCGCCAGCGGGTGGCGATCGCGCGTGCCCTCGCGCTGTCGCCCGAGCTCGTGGTGTGCGACGAGGCGGTCTCGGCGCTCGACGTCGTCGTGCAGGCGCAGATCCTGCAGCTGCTCGCCCGTCTGCAGGAGGAGCTGGGGCTCACCTACCTCTTCATCACGCACGACCTCGCCGTCGTGCGGCAGATCGCGGACCGCGTGCTGGTGATGCAGGAGGGCCGCGTGGTCGAGGAGGGGACCGTCGACTCGGTCTTCGACTCGCCGGCCACCGACTACACGCGGGCCCTGCTCGACGCCATCCCGGGCAAGGATCTGGAGCTCGCGCTCTGAACCTCCGCACCCGGCCGGGCACCGCCCGGCGGCACCGTCCAGCACCCAGCTTCCTGGGGCCTATGCCACCCCGGCTCGCGTTGACCCGGGCGCTGCGGCGACACTAGGATGACTGGCGGTGCCGTGCGCCCTCTGGCGACACCGGCATCTCACAACCAGAGCTCGACAGAGCTCACACAGACCCTGTCCGTACTACGCCATGTCCGCATCGGAGCATCGAACTCAATGACCATCTCCACCCCTGCGAAGTCCGCACCCCAGGTTGCCGTCAACGACATCGGCACCGAGGAGGACTTCCTTGCTGCCATCGACGCCACCATCAAGTACTTCAACGATGGTGACATCGTCGAAGGCACGATCGTCAAGGTGGACCGCGACGAGGTCCTTCTCGACATCGGCTACAAGACCGAGGGTGTGATCCCGTCCCGGGAGCTCTCGATCAAGCACGACGTCGACCCTGGCGAGGTTGTCGCCGTCGGCGACGCCGTCGAGGCCCTGGTCCTCCAGAAGGAGGACAAGGAAGGCCGGCTGATCCTGTCCAAGAAGCGCGCACAGTACGAGCGCGCCTGGGGCACGATCGAGAAGATCAAGGAAGAGGACGGCGTCGTCACCGGCACCGTCATCGAGGTCGTCAAGGGCGGCCTCATCCTCGACATCGGCCTGCGCGGCTTCCTCCCCGCCTCCCTCGTGGAGATGCGTCGTGTCCGCGACCTCCAGCCGTACGTCGGCAAGGAGATCGAGGCCAAGATCATCGAGCTCGACAAGAACCGGAACAACGTCGTGCTCTCGCGCCGTGCCTGGCTCGAGCAGACGCAGTCCGAGGTTCGCTCCACCTTCCTGCAGACGCTGCAGAAGGGCCAGGTGCGCCCGGGTGTCGTCTCCTCGATCGTCAACTTCGGTGCGTTCGTGGACCTCGGCGGCGTCGACGGTCTGGTGCACGTCTCCGAGCTGTCCTGGAAGCACATCGACCACCCGTCCGAGGTCGTCGAGGTCGGCCAGGAGGTCACGGTCGAGGTGCTCGACGTCGACTTCGACCGCGAGCGCGTCTCCCTGTCGCTGAAGGCGACGCAGGAGGACCCGTGGCAGACCTTCGCCCGTACGCACGCCATCGGTCAGGTCGTGCCGGGTAAGGTCACCAAGCTCGTTCCGTTCGGTGCGTTCGTGCGCGTCGAGGACGGCATCGAGGGCCTGGTCCACATCTCGGAGCTGGCCGTGCGCCACGTCGAGCTGCCGGAGCAGGTCGTCACCGTCGGTGCCGAGGTGTTCGTCAAGGTCATCGACATCGACCTGGAGCGCCGCCGCATCTCGCTGTCGCTCAAGCAGGCCAACGAGGGTGTGGACCCGGAGTCCGAGGACTTCGACCCCGCGCTGTACGGCATGGCCGCCGAGTACGACGAGGCCGGGAACTACAAGTACCCGGACGGCTTCGACCCGGAGACCAACGAGTGGCTCGAGGGCTTCGAGACCCAGCGCGAGGCGTGGGAGGCGGAGTACGCCAAGGCGCACGAGCGCTGGACCGCGCACCGCAAGCAGGTCGCCGAGGCGCTCACCGCGGACACCGAGGCGACGACGGACGCCCCGGCCGCCGCTCCGGCCGGTGGCAGCGCCACCTACTCCTCGGCTCCGGTCGAGGAGGTCGGCACGCTGGCCTCGGACGAGGCGCTCGCCGCGCTCCGCGAGAAGCTCACGGGTAACTGACCCGAGCTGACTGACGGCCCGTCGCCCCTTCCGGGGGCGGCGGGCCTCCGTCATTTTCGGGCTGTGTTTTTTTCAGACTGTGGCGCGTGGCCCGGGTGATGTTCGCAGCCGACGTCCTGACCTGGGACGACGCCGCTCGCGGCGGCCCCGGCCGGTATCACAGGTGCACTGGTCAGGACGGCCACGGTGCTGTTTGATGACTCCCCATGACCCGACCCGGACCCGACGAGGCGTGGGGCGCGAGCCCGGCAGCTCTCCTCGTTCCCGAGCACGGGATCGTGCAGTTCATGGGTCGCGGACGGGAGCTCGCGGACCTGCGGTCGTGGGCGCGCTCGCGGGAGCCCGTGGCTCTGCGCCTGCTGTGCGGGCTCGGTGGCGTGGGCAAGACGCGCCTGGCGCTCGAGCTGGGCCGGCGGCTGCGGCGCACCGGGTGGACGGTGGTCCACGTGCCGCCCGGCCAGGAGGTGGCGGTGGTGGGCAGCGTCGCCGACGCGCGGCGGGTGCTGCTCGTCGTGGACGACGCCGGGTCCCGGCCCGGCCTGCCCGCCATGTTCGACGCCATCGGCGAGACGCCGCGGCGCGGTCGGCTGCGCGTCCTGTGCCTGGCCCGCACCGGCGGCCAGTGGTGGCGGCGGGAGCGGTGGACGAGCGAGCTGTGGGCCGGGCGGACGCCGTCGGTCACCCAGATGGCGCTGGACCCGGCGCTCGACCGGACGCTGAGCGTCGCGTTCGACCCCGCGCTCGGCCTGGAGGTCGAACGCCCGGACGACGAGCGCGGGCTCCTGGAGGCCGCGGTCGCCCGGTTCGCGCGGGCGCTGGGCCGCCCGGTGCCCCACGTGCGCTTCGAGCCGAGGCCGGACGCGCACGTGCGGGTCCTCGACCTGCACGCGACCGCGCTGGCGACGGTGCTCGACGGCGGCGACGTCGTCGACCCGGGTGCCGCGCTCGACGTCGTGCTCGACCACGAGCGGGCCGCCTGGGCTGCCACGGCAGCCGAGGCGGGACTCATGGGCGGAGCTGGCGGGACCGCCGAGGCCGCCCTCGCCGTGGCGACGCTGCTGGGGGACACCACCGACGACGGCCTGCGTGCCGCGCTGCGGCGCGCGGGCGCGGAACCGGCGGACGGCCGGACGGCGGACGCCGTCGACTGGGTCCGCGCCCACCTGCTCCCGGTCCCTCGCCTGGCCGAGCTGCTCGTGTCGCGGGTCCTGGCGTCGTCGGAGAAGCTGACCGCCGCATGCACCCATGACCTGGACCCGGAGCAGGCGTTCGCGGTGCTGGGGTTCGCCACGGCGATGGGCCTGGACCGGCCCGCCGCGCAGCGGGACGTGACCGGCGAGCTGATCGAGGCGGCGGCGTCCGCCCTGCCGTCCGGGAAGCCCGAGGACCTGCCCGGCCTGATGCGCGTGACGCGCCGGCTGCCGCGGTCGTCGGGGCCGCTGGCCGTACCCGTGCTGGACCGCCTCACGCACCGGGTGGCGGAGCTGGCGCGCACGGCCGGCGGCGACGCGGAGCGGGCCGAGGCGCTGAGCGACCTCGGCACGGTGCTGGTCGCCGAGGGCGAGCCGGACGCCGCCGTGGCGCTGCTGCAGGAGGCGGTGGGGCTGTGGCGCGGCCTGGCCTGGCACGACGAGAACCGGTACCGCCCGCCGCTGTGCACGGCGCTGAACAACCTCGGGATGGGGTACTGGGCGATCGGCCGGCACGGCGCCGCCCTCGCCGTCCAGGAGGAGGTCATCGCGATGTGCCGCCGGTTCCCGCCCGGGGACGCGCCCTGGGCTGACGCCGAGCACGCGCGCGCTCTGCAGAACGCCGGGGTGTCCTACACCGAGCTCGGCCGGGCCGGCGAGATCGAGGCGGCGCAGCGCGCGTCGCTCGACCTCTACCGGCGCCTCGCCGAGGGCGACCCCATCCAGTACGAGCCGCGGGTCGCCGCGGTGCTGGGCAACTTCGAGGCCCTCACGGAGAGCGGGCGGCCCGAGGACGCGCTGCCCGCGAACGCCGAGGCCGTGGCGATCCGGCGCCGGCTGGCCGCCGCCCGCCCGGAACACCTCGGGGAGCTGGCATGGTCGCTCGGCCAGCTCGGGACCACGCTGGAGGCCCTCGGCCGGTACGAGGAGGCGGGCGTCGTGCTCGTCGAGGCGCTGGAGATCCAGCGCGGGCTCGCCAAGGAGAACGAGCGGGGCACCTGGCCCGACCTCGCCGGCGCGCTGTCCGCGCTCGGCGCCCTGTACTCGACGATCGGCCGCGCCGACGAGTCGCTCCGGCTGGAGCGGGAGGCGCTGGAGATGCGCCGCGACCTCGCCCGCGAGCACCCCGACCGGTACCTGCACTACCTCGCGCACTCGCTGTCCAACCTCGGGGTCACGCTCGCCCGGCGCGGCAGGTACGACGAGGCGGTGCTGCTGGAGGAAGAGGCGGTGGGCATCCGCAGGGGGCTCGCGAGCGGGAACGCCCGGTCGCTGAAGTACCTCGCGCAGTCGCTGTCCAACCTGGGCGTGCGCTACGCGGACCTGGGCCGGTTCGACGAGGCGCTGCGGCCCACGCAGGAGGCCGTCGACATGCTCCGCCGGCTCGTCCGCGAGCAGCCGGAGAAGTACCGCGCCGGCCTCGCCGAGGCGCTCGCCAACCTGGGCGCCACCCTGCTCGACCTGGACCGGGCCGCCGACGCGCTGCCGCCCATGCGGGAGGCCGTGACGATGCGGCGCCAGCTCGTCCTGGAGAACCCGGACAAGCACCGGCCGGACCTCGCGCTCGCGCTGTCCAACCTGGCCAGCGCGCTGAGCGCCGTCGGCGACAACGTCGCGGCGCTCGGGCACGCGCGGGAGGCCGTGGAGATGCGCCGCCGGCTCGCCGCCGACCTGCCGGAGCGCTACCGGTCCGAGCTGGAGCGGTCCCGCGCCGTGCTCGCCCGCATCGACGCGGCCATCCGCAACCCGCCGCCGCCGCGCTAGCCCTTCTTGGTTGCGGGCGCGATCGTTGCGCCTCAAACGGGCGGATAGGCAACGATCCCGCCCACAACCAGAAGCTCTGCCCGGGGTCAGGCGTGCTGCGGGTGCTCGTGGGCGGGATGCGTGCGGGGCTCGACCTGGAACGTGGAGTGCTCCACCGCTATGTCGAAGTGCTCGGCCACGCACTCCTGGAGCTGGTCCAGGATGCGGGCCGCGTGGCCGTCCGTGAAGCAGTCGGTGCCGACCACCACGTGCGCGCTGATCACCGGCAGGCCGGTCGCGATCAGGGAAGCGTGCATGTCGTGCACCTCCTCGACGTGGTCCAGCTCGAGCAGGTGGGCGCGGACCTGGTCGAGGTCCAGGCCGGGCGGTGACGACTCCAGCAGCACGGAGACCGTCTCGCGCAGCAGCCGGATCGCCCGCGGCAGGATGAGCGCGCCGATCAGCAGCCCCGCGACGACGTCGGCCCGCTGCCAGCCCGTCAGCACGATGACCACCGCCGCGACGATCACCGCGAGCGAGCCCAGCGCGTCGTTCACGACCTCCAGGAACGCGGCGCGCAGGTTGAAGCTCGCGGTCCGCTGCCCGGCCAGGATCGCCATCGCCGCCAGGTTCCCGGCCAGGCCGATCACGCCGAAGACCACCAGCTCGGTCCCCGGCACCTCGGGCGGCGCGGCGAGCCGCATGATGCCCTCCACCAGCACGTACACGCCCACGGCCAGCAGCGCGCCGGCCTGGGCTAGGGCCGCGATCACCTCGGCCCTGCGGTAGCCCCAGGTCCGCCGGGCCGACGGCGGACGCTCCACCAGGTGCGCCGCGAACAGGGCCATCGCGAGGCCGGCGGCGTCGGTCAGCAGGTGGACGGTGTCGACCAGCAGCGCGAGGCTGCCCGTGATCCACGCGCCCACGACCTGGGCGAGCAGGACCGCCGCCGTGATCGTGAACGCGGCGGTGAGGCGGCCGCGCTGTCCGTGCGGCAGGTGATGGTCGTGGGCTCCCACGAGTACATCCTCCCAGGGCCCGACGCCAAGGCGCCCGCTCAGGTCATCAGTGCCTTCTGCCGCTTGAGCCTGCGGTTCGCTCGGGGCGGTTCGCCTGGTTCCTCGGCGCTCCGCCGGCGCTCACCTCCGGCTCAGGCGGACTCCGCGAACTGGGTGTGGTAGAGGTCCGCGTACAGGCCGCCGGCGGCGATCAGCTCGGCATGCGTGCCCGACTCGGCCACTCGCCCGTCGTCGAGCACCACTATGTGGTCCGCCGCGCGGACCGTGGACAGGCGGTGCGCGATGACCAGCGACGTCCGCCCGGCGAGCGCCTGGTCGAGCGCCACCTGGACGGCGGCCTCCGACTCCGAGTCGAGGTGCGCGGTGGCCTCGTCGAGCACCACGACGTCGGGCGCCTTCAGCAGCAGTCGCGCGATAGCGAGGCGCTGGCGCTCGCCGCCGGACAGCCGGTAGCCGCGGTCGCCCACGACGGTGTCCAGGCCCTCGGGCAGCCGGTCGACCAGGTCCCAGATGCGGGCCTGGCGCAGCACCCGCTCCAGGTCGGTGTCGGTCGCCTCCGGGCGGACGAACCGGAGGTTGGCCGCCATCGTGTCGTGGAACAGGTGCGCGTCCTGGGAGACGACGCCGACCGTCGCCCGCAGCGACGCGAACGTCACGTCGCGCAGGTCGGTGCCGGCGATGCGCACGGCGCCCGACGTCGGGTCGTACATCCGGCTGACCAGCTGCGAGACCGTGGTCTTGCCCGCCCCGGACGGGCCGACGAGCGCCACCATCGAACCCGCCGGGACCTGGAACGAGACGTCGCGCAGCGTGTCCGTCGTCGGGTCCTTGCGCTGCCCGGCCACAGACTCCAGGGACGCGAGCGACACCTCGTCGGCGCGCGGGTACCGGAACGTCACGCCCGTCAGGGAGACCGACGCGCCCCGGGCGGCGACGGCGGCCCGCAGGTCGACGGCGTCCGGCCGCTCGGCCACCGACGGCACCAGGTCCAGGACCTCCAGCACCCGCTCGAACGACACGAGCGCCGTCATCACGTCGACCTGGACGTTCGCCATCGCCGTCAGCGGTCCGTACAGGCGGGTGAGGTACGTGGCGAGCGCGACGACGGTGCCCACCGTGAGCTCGTCCGCGATCGCCTGCAGGCCGCCCAGCCCGTACACGCCGGCCACCGCCAGAGACGCGATGGTGGACAGCCCGACCCGGAACCACGTCCCGAGCAGCGCGACCCTGACCCCCAGGTCGCGGCGCTCGCGGGCGGGCTCGGCGAACCGCTCGGACTCGGTGACCGGGTCGCCGAAGACCTTCACGAGGTGGGCGCCGGCCACGTTGAACCGCTCGTTCATCACCTGGCCCAGGTCGGCGTCGACCTCCATGCCGCGCCGGGTCAGGACGGCGAGGCGGCGGCCGAACCAGCGCGCCGGGAACACGAACAGCGGGACCAGCACGAGGGCGCCGAGGGTCAGCTCCCACGACATGGTGAACATCGCCGCGAGCGTGAAGGCGATGGTCAGGGTGTTGGAGACCACGGTCTGCAGGGTCGAGGTGAAGGCACGCTGCGCCCCGAGCACGTCCCCGTTGAGGCGCTGCACCAGGGCGCCCGTGCGCGCCCGGGAGAAGAAGGCGAGCGGCATGCGCTGGACGTGGTCGAACACGGTGACCCGCAGGTCGAGGATGAGTCCCTCGCCGACCTGCGACGAGACCAGCCGGTCCGCCACGGACAGCCCGGCGGCCACGATGGCGAGCAGGCCCGCGGCGCCCGCCAGCAGGACGACCAGGCGCGCGTCGCCGTCGACGATGCCCTGGTCGATGATGCGCTGGAAGAGCAGCGGCGTCGCGGCGCCCGCCGCGGCCTCCAGGGCCAGGATCAGCACGAACAGGACGAGCCGGCCGCGGTAGGGCCGCGCGAAGCCCATGATGCGCCGCAGCGTGGGCCACCCCAGGCGCTGATGGGTGACCGAGCCGTCCTGCGTGAAGGACCGCATGGTTCGGCCGCCGCCCATGCTCCCGCCGCCACCGTGCATGCTCACCGTCGCATCGTCCCACGGGGAACGGCGCCCGCCGGACCCGGACGGCCTCCGGGCGGCCACGAGCACAGCCGCCACGAAGATAGCGGGTGAAGCGAGGGTGACCTGGACCACATGCGTGTTACGCGTTCCCCACCCGCCGTGATAGAAACCGTCGATCGGGCGTCTACGCAGGTCGCCCCACAATTTCGATGGAAGATTCGATGAATATCGATGGCTGGAGGGCCATGTCTGACCTGGAACCGCAGCGGGGCGGAGGTCGCGTGGCGCTGGTGGACCTGACCGGCGCGAAGGACATGACTGCGGCGCTGCGGACGCTGCAGGACGAGTGGGGCCCGGTGGCCCCCGTGGACCTGGAGCCCGGCGTACCGGGCTGGCTCGTGCTGGGGCACGCCGAGGTCATGGAGGTGATGCGCACCGAGCGCATCTTCGCGCGGGACCCGCGGCACTGGAAGGAGCGCCTGCCGCTCGACTCGACCCTGCACGCCATCCTCTCCCCGGCCGGACGGCGGGCGCTGTACTACGCGGACGGCGCGGACCACCGGCGGCTGCGCCTCCCGGTCGACGAGGCGTTCGCGAGCCTCGACGAGGCACAGACCGCCGCCCTCGTGCGGGGCGTCTGCAGCGGGCTGATCGACTCGTTCGCCGCCCAGGGGCACGCCGAGCTGATCGGCGGGTACGCGGCCGCGGTGTCGTTCCTGGCAGTCTCGGGCATGTTCGGCTTCGACGAGCGGCAGGGGATCGCCCTGCTGCGCTGCGCGAGCGGCGTGTTCGGGCACGGGGGCGACTCCGTCACGGCGCTGGCCACCATGGACCAGATAGTGCTGGACCAGGTCCTGGCCACCCGGGAGAACCCCGGGAACAACCTGACGGCCCGCTTCGTCGAGCACCCGAGCTTCGAGGACGACACGGAGATCGTGCACTCCATGGTGGTGGCGATCTGCGCGGCGAACGAGATGCTCGTGACCTGGATAGCGGCCACGCTGCGCCGGATGCTCACGGACCCCCGGTACACCGGCCGGGTCACGGGCGTGCGCCGCGGCCTGGACGACGCGATGGACGAGACGCTGTGGAGCGAGCCGCCGGTCGCGAACCTGCCCGCCCGGTACGCCGTGACGGACTGCACGCTCGGCAAGGTCAGCATCAGGGCCGGCGACGCGATAGTGATGGGCCTGGCCGCCGCCAACAACGACCCGCGGGTGCGCACCGCCGACGACCTGTTCGAGGCGGGCAACCGCTCGCACCTGTCGTTCGGCGTCGGGCCGCACGCGTGCCCGGCCCGGCGTCCGGGGCGGCTCGTGGTGAAGATCGCCGTCGAGAGCCTCATGGAGCGGCTCGACCTGCGGCTCACCGACCCGGAGGTCACCTGGGCGCCGTCGCCGTGGTCGCGCTACCCGGCGACGCTGCCGGTCGCGTTCACGCCCGAGCGCCAGGCTGCGCGGACCCCCGCCCGGATCTGAGGACGGGACCGGGGAGGCCTACTCCGGCCGGCCGTCCTCGACCGGCGTCTCGCGCATCAGTGCGGCGATGTCGGTCGGGACGGGGGGCACCTCCGCACGGCCCACGCCCTCGGTCGGCGACCACACCAGGTTGACCGCCAGCGCCGGGTCGAGGTCGGGGTGGTCCGAGCGCTGGTGGCTGCCGCGCGACTCGCGGCGCTCCAGCGCGCACTCCAGGGTCGCGCGAGCGGCCAGGGCCGCCGAGCGCAGGTCGAAGGCGTGGGCGAGGTCCTGGTAGCCGCTGATGTCCGTGTGCACGTAGCCGTCGGCCGCGCGCGCCTCGATCTCCGCGAGCCGGTCGAGGCCGGCACGCAGCCCGGCCTCGTGGCGGACGACGCCGGCGTGCTCGGTCACCAGCTCGCGCAGCTCCCGCTGCAGGGCCCTCGGGTCCTGGCTGCCGTCGGCGCCGAGCACTCCGTCGACGTCCGCCTCGGCGTCGCGCACCGCGCCGAGCGAGCGGCGCTGGCCGGCCAGGCGCGCGGAGTGCTCGGCCGCCGCGCGCGCCGCGGACCTGCCGTGGACGAGCAGCTCGAGGAGGGCATTGCCCTCCAGGCGGCCGGCGCCGTGGAGCCCGCTGGCCGCCTCGCCGACGACGAAGAGGCCGTCGACGTCCGTGCCGTTGTCCTCCGGCCGGACCTCGGCCCCGCCCATCGAGTAGTAGGCCGTGGGCGCGACCTCGACCGGGTCGGCGGTGACGTCGAGCTGCTGGAGGTCGAGCATGGTCCGGTAGACCTCGGGCAGGCGGGTCAGGATCATCTCGCGTGGCAGGTGCGAGAGGTCGAGCCAGACGCCGCCCGCGGGCGTGCCGCGCCCCTCGGCGATCTCCGTGTACGACGCGCGCGCCACGACCTCCTGGCCGGCGCGTTCCATCAGCGCGGGGTCGTAGCGGGCCAGGTAGCGCTCGCCGAGGCCGTTGAGCAGGACGCCGCCCGCGCTGCGCGCGGACTCGCCGACCAGCGTGCCCGCGGCGTTCTCGGGGGCGAGGAGGCCGGTCGGGTGGAACTGCACGAGCTCCGGGTCGCGCAGCCGGACCCCGGCCTCGGCGGCCAGCCGGAAGGAGTCGCCGACGCTCTCGTCGCGGCGTGCCGACGCACGCCGCCAGATCCGCGTGTGGCCGCCCGCCGCCAGGATCACCGCATCGGCATGGATGAGGTAGCGCGACCCGTCGACGAGGTCGAACCCGTAGGCGCCGAAGACCGCGCCATGGTCCACCAGCAGCCGGGTCACGTAGCACGTCGACAGCATGGGGACGCCGAGCCGTGCGGCCTGCGCACGGAGCACGCGCTGCAGCTCGCGGCCGGTGTGGTCGCCGGTGAAGGCCGTGCGCCGGCGGGTGTGTGCCGGGAACGCGCGCTGGGCGATCCGCCCGTCGGGCTGCCGGTCGAAACGCATCCCGAACCGCTCGAGGTCGTGGATCGCCCGTCCGGCGTTCCGGGCCACGTGCTGCACCGCGCGCGGGTCGGCCAGCTCACCGCCCGCGCGGAGGGTGTCGGCGGCGTGCTGCTCCCAGGTGTCGTCCGGGTCGGCGGTCGCCAGCGCCCCGCTGATCCCGCCGGTGGCGAGCGCGGTGTGCGCGTCGTCGACCGGCCGCTTGCCCACCGCGAGAACCGCGCTGCCCGCTTCGGCGAGCTCGATGGCGGCGCGCAGACCAGCTCCGCCCGTCCCGACGACGAGGACGGACGTGGCGAGCTGGTGTTCGCGTGACGGCATGGCGACTCCTTGGCGGCGGGCTGGCGGCGGGCTGGCGGCGGGCTGGCAGCGGGCTGGCAGCGGGCTGGCAGCTGATGGACAGCAGACGGGTGCTTGTCCGCTCTCGACCTGATGGCGTTCCGATGTGTGACAGAACCGAATATTCTTCTTTCCGGAGCGCTCCGTCGTGGTGTGCCCCGGACCCCCCAGGAGCACCATGAGCGCCACCGCCCTGCCGAAGCTGGTCGGCCGACGCCACGAGTGCGCGGTGCTGGACGACGTCCTGGCAGGCCTGCGCGCGGGTCAGTCCGCGGTGTGCGTCATCCGGGGCGAAGCGGGCATCGGGAAGTCGGTGCTGCTGGAGTACGTGGCCGTGCAGGCGTCCGGGATGACCGTCACGCGCGCGCAGGGCATCGAGGCCGACATGGAGCTCGCCTGGGCGAGCCTGCACCAGCTCTGCGCGCCGTTCCTGGGGGCGGTCGACGACCTGCCGGAGCCGCAGCGGGACGCGCTCCAGGTGGCGTTCGGCATGGCGGCGGGCGACCCGCCCGACCGCTTCCTGGTCGGGCTGGCCGTGCTGACCCTGCTCACCCGCGCCTCCGAGACCCGGCCGGTCCTGGCCGTCGTCGACGACGTCCACTGGTTCGACCAGGTCTCGCTCCAGACCTTGGAGTTCGTGGCCCGGCGGCTCCTCGCGGAGTCCGTCGCGATGGTGTTCACGGTCCGTGACCCCGAGGGCGAGGGAGCCCTGGCCGGGCTGCCCGAGCTACGGATCGGCGGTCTGGACGAGCAGGCCGGGGGCGAGCTGCTCGAGGCGTCGGTGGAGGGCCGCATGGAGCCGCGGGTCCGCGACCGCCTCGTGGCGGAGACGCGGGGCAACCCGCTGGCCCTGCTCGAGCTCTCCCGCGGGCGCACCGCGGCCGAGCTGGCATACGGCCTCGACGCCGCGGGCCTGGCCTCCGTGTCGAGCCGCGTCGAGCAGGACTACGCGGGGCGCCTGCCGTCGCTGCCCGATCGCACCCGGACGCTGCTGCTCATCGCGGCCGCCGAGCCGGTCGGTGACGTGCGGCTCCTGCTGCGCGCGGCCGAGCTGCTGGGCATCACCCCGGACGCCGCGCCGGCGAAGGCCGCCGGCCTCATCGAGTTCGGGGAGTCGATCCGTTTCCGCCACCCGCTGGCACGCTCCGCGGTCTACCGCAATGCCGACACCGCGCAGCGCCGCCGGGTGCACCAGGCGCTGGCCGAGGCCACCGACCCCGTGCTGGAGCCGGACCGCCGGGCCTGGCACGCCGCGCAGGCGTCCGACGGGCCCGACGAGGCCGTCGCCGCGAGCCTCGACGAGGCCGCCGAGCGGGCACGCCAGCGCGGCGGCGTGGCCGCCGAGGCCGTGCTGCTCGAACGCGCCGCGGCCCTGACCCCCGATCCCGGGCAGCGCGGCCGACGCGCCCTCGCCGCCGCCGAGGCCCACTTCTCGGCGGCCGCGCCCGAGCGCGCGACCGAGCTGGCCGCACTCGCGGACCTGTGCCCCCTCAGCCCGCTCGACCGCGCGCGCCTCGCCCGCCTGCGGGCGCGCATGCTGTTCGGCCGCAGCCGCAGCGACGAGGCCGCGCCGCTCCTGCTCGACGCCGCGGCGCAGTTCACCGCCGAGCGCTCGCCGCTGGCGCGGGAGACCTACCTCGAGGCGATCAGTGCCACGGTCTTCGCGGGCCGCGTGCACGGCCCGCACGGCGCCCGCGCGGCGGCGATCGCGGCGCGCAGCTCGAGCGCCCCGCCGTCGGCGTCCGAGGCCTCCGACCTGCTTCTCGACGGCGTCTCGACGCTGCTCGCGGACGGCTACGAGCTCGGCGTCCCGGCACTGGTCCGGGCGTTCGCGCCGTTCGCCCACGAGGAGCTCGGGAACCGTGACGCGGCGATGCGCTGGCTGCTGTCCGTGCCGGTGGCGCTGGAGTCCTTCATCCACCACCGCTGGGACCTCCCGGCCTGGGACGCCCTGTCCTCCCGCGCGGTCCGGCTGGCCCGCGAGGTCGGCGCGCTGAGCGTGCTGCCCCCGGCGCTCATCTACTACGGCGGCGTGCAGATCCACCACGGCGACTTCGTGGCCGCGCGCCGGATGATCGAGGAGGCCGACGCGATAGCGACGGCGACCGGCCAGGCGCCGCACCGCTACGCCACGCTGGTCCTCGCGGCCTGGCGTGGCGACGAGGCGGCCGCCGCCGGGCTCTTCGAGGAGGCCCGGACCAACGCCACCGAGCACGGCGAGGTCTCGCTGCTCGGCATCACCAGCTACGTGCAGGGCGTGCTCTACAACGGGCTGGCCCGCTACGACGAGGCGCTCGTCGCCGCGCGGGCCGGCATCGAGCACGACGGCTACAACTTCACCGGCCTGTCGCTGGTCGAGCACATCGAGGCGGCCTTCCACTGCGGCGAGCAGGCGCAGGCGCGGGACTCGCTCGACCGTCTCGTCGAGCTGACCCGGGCCGCCGACACCGGCTGGGCGCGGGGCGTCCAGGCCCGCAGCCGGGCCCTGCTGACCGGCTCCGCCGACGAGGCCGACCAGCTCTACCGGACGGCGATCGACGAGCTCGCCGCCGATCGCGTGGTCGTCGAGGTCGCCCGCACCCACCTCGTCTACGGCGAGTGGCTTCGCCGCGTCCGACGTCGGGCCGACGCCCGCGACCAGCTCCGCACCGCCCACCAGATGTTCGACCGCATGGGCTCGCTCGCGTTCACCGAGCGTGCCCGGCGAGAGCTGCTCGCGACCGGCGAGCACGTGCGCACCCGCGACGCCGACACCGCCGCGCAGCTGACGGCGCAGGAGGCGCAGATCGCGGCGCTCGCGGCGGGCGGCATGACCAACGCGAGGATCGGCGCCGAGCTGTTCCTCAGCCCGCACACCGTGGAGTGGCACCTGCGGAAGGTCTACACCAAGCTCGACATCAGGTCGCGCCGCGGGCTCGCCGCCGCGCTCGTGCCCGCCCGAGCCGACGGCGCGGGTACGGCGGCGCCGACCGTGGCCTGACGGACCGTAGGACTCACCGGCCCCGGGCTCCCACGCGCCCGCACCACGGTACGCGTGGGGCTCGTAGGGGTGGTCCGTGGTCGCGACCCCACGGGGTGCCTACGGACTGACCACGGACTTCCCGTGGCGCGGCCGGGCACCGCGCGGACGGACGGTTGATCCATCGCAGCCGATGGTTCACGTCCGTGAAGGAGCCCGCCGATGTCAACGTCAGTCCTGGAGTCAGCCAGCCCGACCGAGCTCGACGCGGCGCTCGACGTCTTCCTCGCACAGCGCACCCGGCTCATCCAGATCGCCCACCGCGTGACCGGCGACTTCTCGGGCGCCGAAGACGTGGTCCAGGATGCCTGGCTGCGCTGGCAGCACGCCGACCGCGGCGTCATCAGGAACCCCGCGGCGTTCCTGACCACGACCACCACCCGCCTCGCGATCAACGTCGTCCAGTCCGCCCGGCACCGGCACGAGGCCACCACCGCGGCGCCCCTCGCCAACGTGGCCGACACCGCCGAGGACCAGGTGCTCAGGGCCGAGCGGACCGCCGCGCTGGAGAAGTCGCTGCGGGTCCTGATGGCCCGGCTGAGCCCGGGCAAGCTCGCGGCGTACCTGCTGCGCAAGGGCTTCGACTACCCGTACGGCGAGCTCGCCCGCCTGATGAACACCAGCAGCGCCAACGTCCGGCAGGTGGTGCTGCGGGCGCAGCAGCGGATCGAGGGGGACCGGGAGCGGCCGGTCGACCGCGAGGACCACCGCCGTGTCGTGGCGGCCTTCCAGGCGGCAGCGCGCACGGGAGACCTCGCGGCGCTGGAGGCGCTGCTGCCGTGCGCCGCCTGGCCGTCGACACGAGGGCGCGAGCAGAGGCCCGGGGCGGGCGCCCGCCGTCCGCGGCCGGCGCGGGCGGCCTGACCCCCGCCCGCTGCCCTGCGGCGCCCCGCGCCGCCACCGGCGGGGAACCCTTGCCCAGTATGCTCAGCCCGGGAGCCATGCAGCGAGCCAGCGGAGCAGCGCCGGGAGGAGTGTTCCTCGGCCGACGGCGGGAGTGCGCAGCCCTCGACGACCTCGTCACGGCCGTCGAGGGCGGTCGGAGCGCGTCCCTGGTCCTGCGCGGCGAGGCCGGCATCGGGAAGAGCGCGCTGCTCTCGTACGTGGGGGACGAGGCGAGCGGCTGCCGGGTCGCGCGAGTGGTCGGCGTCGAGGCCGAGGCCGAGCTCGCGTTCGGCGGCCTGCACCAGCTCTGCGCGCCGTTCCGCGACCACATCGACCGCCTGCCCGAGCCGCAGCGTGTCGCGCTCGAGACCGCGTTCGGGCTCAGCGCGGGCACCCCGCCCGACCGGTTCCTGGTCGGGCTGGCGGTGCTGAACCTGCTCGCCGACGTCGCCGAGCGGCAGCCGCTCGTGTGCCTGGTCGACGACGCGCAGTGGCTCGACCAGATCTCCGCGCAGACGCTGGCGTTCGTCGCCCGGCGGCTCCTGGCCGAGCGGGTGCTGCTCCTGTTCGCGATGCGGCCCGCGAACGGGCACCCGCTCCTTGGCCTGCCGCACCTCGAGGTCGAGGGGCTGGCCGACCACGACGCGCGCGCACTGCTGGCCTCCGTGACGCCCGGCAGGTTCGACGACCGGGTCCGCGACCGGATCCTGGCCGAGGCCCGCGGCAACCCGCTCGCCCTCCTCGAGCTGCCCCGCAGCCGGACGACGGCCGAGCTGGCCCGCGACCCGGGACCCGACGGCCAGCCGCTCTCCGGCCCGGTCGAGCGCGGCTTCGTGCGACGGTTCCGGTCGCTCGCCCCGAACACCCAGCGGCTGCTGCACCTCGCCGCCGCCGAGCCCGTCGGCGACCTCGTGCTGCTCCGGCGCGCGGCGCAGGCGCTCGGCATCGACCTCCCCGCCGCGGCCGCCGAGGCGGAGGCCGCGGACCTGGTCGCGGTCCGTAGCATGGTGCGCTTCCGGCACCCGCTCGTGCGGTCGGCGGCCTACCGGTCGGCGTCGCAGGAGGAGCGCCAGGAAGCGCACCGCGCGCTCGCGGAGGCGACGGACTCCGGGCTCGACCCGGACCGGCGGGCGTGGCACCTCGCGAACGCCGTGTCCGGCGCCGACGAGCGCGTCGCGTCGGGTCTCGAGCAGGCCGCGGCGCGAGCGCGCGCACGGGGCGGGGTGGCGGGATCTGCCGCGTTCCTCGCCCGGGCGGCCCAGCTCACCCCGGACCCGGCGGTCCGGGGGGCGCGGTCGGTGGCCGCCGCCCGGGCGAAGAGCCAGGCGGGCGCGTACGCCGAGGCGCTCGAGCTGCTCGACGGCGCCCAGCTCACGCCGCTCGGCGAGCGCGACCGGGCCCAGGCGGACCTGGTCCGCGGACAGGTCCTGTTCGCCTCCCGCAGCGCGAGCGCCGGGCTTCCGCTGCTGCTCTCGTCGGCGCACCGGCTCGAGACCCTCGACCCGCGGCTGGCGACGGAGACCTACCGCGACGCGATGTACGCGGCGTTCACGGCCGGCCGGCTGCCGGGCGGCGAGGGCCTCGAGGAGGTGGCCGCCGCCGTGCTGCGGATGGCCTCGCCCGAGCGCCCCTCGCGCAGCGACCTGCTCCTCGAGGGCGTCGCGCGCGTCTACGTCGACGGCTACGCCGCCGGGATACCGCTGCTGTCCAGGGCGCTCGTGGCGTACCGCACCGAGGGCGTCACCACCGCGGACCTGGGGTGGCTCCCGCTCGCCGCCCGGATGGCCCACAACGTCTGGGACTTCGAGAGCTGGACCGTGCTGTCCGCGGCGCTGGTCCGGCTCGTCCGCGAGCTCGGCGCGCTGTCCGCGCTGCCGCCGGCGCTGCTGCTGCAGCTCTCGAACCGGATGTACGCCGGCGACCTGGCGGCCGCGCGCTCGCTCGTCGAGGAGGCCGCGACGGTCGGGGAGGTCACGGGCAGCAGCTTCTTCGCGCGGTACGGCGCGCTGGTCGTGGTGCCGTGGGGCGGCGGCGAGACCGCGACCCGGGCGGCGGTCCAGGCGATAGTCGACGACCCGGCCTTGAGCACCGAGGGCAAGGCGCTCACCGCCACCGAGTGGGCGGCCGCCGTCCTCTACAACGGCCTGGGCCGCTGGGAGGACGCGCTCGTCGCCGCGCGGCGCGGGGCCGCCTACCCGCAGGAGCTGGGGCTGTCGATCTGGTCGACCGTCGAGCTCGTCGAGGCGGCCGCCAGGCTCGGCCGCACCGAGGAGGCGGCCACGGGCGCCCGCGCGATCGTCGAGATGGCGGCGGCCGCGGGGACCGGGTGGGCGCTCGGCACGGCCGCCCTCGTGACCGCGCTGGTCAGCGCCGACGCCGACGCCGAGCCGCACTACCGCGAGGCGCTCGCGCGGCTGCGGGCGACCGGCGTCGACATGGAGCTCGCCCGCACGCACCTCCTGTACGGCGAGTGGCTGGCGCGGGTCGGCCGCGACGCCGATGCGGGGCACAGCCTGCGCCTGGCGCACGACATGCTCACCCGCATCGGCGCGACCGGGTTCGTCGAGCGCACCCGGCGCGGTCTGCGCGACGTGGGTGTCCCGATCGACGTGGCCGTGCCCGAGGCGACGCCCCGGGCGGCCGTGGCGCTGACGCCGCAGGAGTCGCAGATCGCCCGGCTCGCCGCCGACGGCCTGACCAACCCGCAGATCGGCGCCCAGCTCTACCTCAGCGCCCACACGGTCGAGTGGCACCTGCGCAAGGTGTTCGCCAAGCTCGGCGTCCGCTCGCGCAAGGACATCGGCGGCGTCCTGGCCGGTCGTGACCAGGAGCTGGACGCACCCGCGTCGTAGCGGCTAGGACGCGTCCGGTACCTGCTCACGACCGGCCGCGAGCCGGGTCACGTCGCGCACCGCCTGGACGAACGCGTCCGGCGCCTCCTGCGGGAGGTTGTGCCCGGCGTCCGGCACCCGGCGGTGCAGGCGGGGACCCGTGAAGCGGCCTAGGTCGGGGACGCCGTCGGTCACGGGGAAGTTGCCGTCGGCGAGCCCGGCCAGGGTCACCGTCGGGACGCCGATCGGCGGCAGCTGCGCGAGGGCGTACTCGAAGGCGTCGTACTCCGGCGCGCCGGGCGCCTGGCCCAGCCGGTGCCGGTAGGAGTGCAGCACGACGTCGACGTAGTCGGGGTTGTCGAACGCCGCCGCCGCCCGGTCGAGCGTCTCCTGGTCGAAGTCCCAGGCCGGCGAGTTGCGGCGCCAGATCACCTCGGCGATCTCGCGCCGGTTCGCCGTCAGGCCCGCCTGTCCGCGCTCGGTGAGGAAGTAGTAGAAGTACCAGAAGCCGGCCTCGAGGTCGGGACTGATGGGCTGGCCCGACGCGGCGACGTCCTGGATGAGGTAGCCGTTGACGCTGACCAGCCCGGTAACGCGCTCGGGCCGCAGGGCCGCGACCACGCACGCGGCGCGGCCGCCCCAGTCGTACCCGGCGAGCACGGCCTCGGGGAGGTCGAGGGCGTCGAGCAGGCCGAGGACGTCCGCGCCGAGCGCCGCCTGCTGGCCGGAGCGCGGCGTCCAGTCGTCGCGGAACCGCGTCGGGCCGTGGCCGCGGAGGTGGGGCACGACGACCCGGTAGCCGAGGTCCGCCAGCCGGGGCGCGACGTCGACGTAGCTGTGGACGTCGTAGGGGTAGCCGTGCAGGAGCACCACTGCGGGGCCGGTGGGTGGCCCGTACTCGACGTACGCGATGTCGAGGACGTCGGTGAGGGCGTGCTGGATCGGGGTCATCGAGGTTCCTCTCGTCTCGCACGCCGCGGTGCGGCGCGCTCATGACGACTGACCGAGCACAGCCCAGGTTTCGTGACACGACAAAGGCGGGGAGAGCGCGCTTTTTCCGCCACTATCAATCTATGCAGCGTGTCTATGAACTGTGGTGTTCACGGGCACCGCCCTTCTCGGGCGCCCTCCGGTTCAGACCGCGGGTGCGGTCTGAACGGGGGTTCCTGCGTCGTCCGGGCTGGTTCCACCCACACGAATGTGTGGGCCAGTGCCGTCCCGTCGGCAGGCATTGATCACGGGGGCCGGCTGCTTGACGGTCCCCGACCCAGGCTTCACCACTCCCCACACCGTTCTGAACGGCACGGGTGTTTGGTCCTCGGCCCAGGCGGCGAGGTTGACGGCGGCATTCAGGTCCCGGTCCAGGACGAGCCCACAGGTGTCGCACGCGTAAGTGCGGTCCTTGAGCGTCAGGTCCTTGCGTAGGGCGCCGCAGCCCGAGCAGGTCTTGGACGACGCGAACCACCGGTCTGCCACCACGACCTGCCCGCCACGCCAGTGTTGTTTGTAGGTGATCTGGCGGGCCAGCTCACCCCACGCGGCATCACCGACGGCGCGGGCGAGCCTGCGGTTGGACATGATGCCGGTGATGTTCAGGTCCTCCAGCACCAACCGGTCGTGTGTCTTGACCAGCTGATTGGAGACCTGGTGCAGGAAATGCTGCCGGGTGTCCCGCACCCGGAGATGATGCTTGGCCAGGCGCGCGGTGGCCTTGCGCCGGTTCGCGGACCTGCGCGTCTTGCGCGAGACGGCACGTGCCAGACGCCGCTGCTGACGCAGGCCCGTAGCCAGGATCTTGGGCGCTTGGACGCGCAGAGTCTCGGTCCCGTCCCTGGAGCCGGCCACGACCAGGGCGCGCAGCCCGCGGTCGACCCCCACCCAGCCGGTCACGTCGTCAGTCGGACGTTCTGGGTGCCGGATGGCGGAGTGCAGCTCGGCGGCCTCGACAGTGATCGAGATCCACCACCGGCGGGCGCCCCGGGTGATCGTGGCCTGCAGGATCCGGGCGCGACCGGTGGCGATCATGCGGCGCAGGCGGCGGGTGTCCTCCCGCACCCGGATGCTGCCGATCCTGGGCAGGGTCACCGATCGTGGACGGTCCTGCCCGACCCGGATCGAGGCGTGCCCACGAGTGGTCTTGTTCCGCATCCGGAACGATCCGCCCGCGTGGGTCTTCTTCTTGAATCTCGGGTGCCCGACCGGTAGGCCCTTGCGCTTTCCGGACCGGGAGTCGACCCACGCGGCCAGGCCACGCCCGAGGTCGACGGCGGCTTCCTCGGACACCTGCGCCGACACCTCACCCCGCCAGACCAGCCCGGTCACCTCCACCTCGGCGACACCATCAGCAGCGACGAGGAAGCGTCGCCCGGCGGCCTCAGATACCTTCCACCGGTTGTACGCGTTGATCAGGCTGAACCGCGACCACGGCACCGCGTCCCCGGCCTGCTCCGTGTCGTCGACACCAGCGCCACGACGATCGAGGGCTCGGTGACGTTCGCGGGCGTCCAGGTGCAGGCGCAGGGACTGGTTGTACGCGAAGCGGGCCGCCCCCGCATGGCGGGCGAGCGTGACCGTCTGCTCGACCGTGGGGTCGAGGCAGAACCGGAAGGTGGTGTGCCGAGCCATGACCCGAACGCTAGACCGAGACACTGACACCCATCCCATTGGCACACAGCCAGTGTCACAGACGCGTTCTGTGCGCCGAGCTGACCGGAGCGAGCCCTGCATGTCCGCGAGGCGAAGCCCTCCGTGTTGACGTTAGCCGCGACCCCGACCAACTGCGCGTTCGATCCGCCCGGCTGCCTCCTCGGCCAGCTCCGGTCCATTCCGGCCTGGTGAGCCGACGCCGTTGTCGCCGGCCGAATGGCCGAGGCCGAGCCGGTCATCCGGGCGGCGCTCCCGGACGCCAACGTGCCGACGTCGGTCCGCCGCGGCGGCATCCCCGTGACGCACGGCGCCGTCGCGGGGCTGGAGCCCGTCCTGGCAGGCTGGCTGGCCGAGCACGCGACGGGGACGGCGTGCGTCATCAGCGCCGACGGCGCGTTCGCGGTGCCGCCCCGGGTGCGGTCGCTGACCCCGGAGCTGGCGAAGGGGCTGGAGTTCGACCTGGTCGTCCTGGTGGAGCCCGGCTCCTTCAGCGCCGTCGACCGCTATGTCGCCATGACCCGGGCCACCCAGCAGCTCGTGATCCTCGCCGGGTAGTGCCCGGGGCGCCAGTCGTCCGCCTCCGGCGCCACCGCTCCGGCGCCGCCGCTCCGGAGGTAGCCTTGACGTGCTGCGTCGCCCCGCGCCGCAGGATTTCCATGCACCCGGGCTCTGAGGACCACATGTTCCGCATCGGACTGACCGGAGGGATCGCGGCCGGCAAGTCGGTCGCGACAGCACGCCTGGCCGAGCTCGGCGCCGTCGTCATCGACCACGACCTGCTGGCCAGGGAGGCGGTGGCGCCCGGATCGATCGGCCTGGCCGAGATCGTCGAGGCGTTCGGCGACACCGTCCTCGCGCCCGACGGCAGCCTCGACCGGCCCGGGCTCGGCGCCCTCGTCTTCGCGGACGCCGCCGCCCGCAGCCGCCTGAACGGCATAGTGCACCCCGAGGTGCGCCGGCTGTCGGCCGAACGGGAGGCCATGGCGGCGGCCGCGGACCCGGCCGCCGTCGTCGTGCACGACATACCGCTGCTCGTCGAGACCGGGCAGGCCGGCCACTTCCATCTCGTGGTCGTCGTGCACACGCCCGCGGAGCAGCGGGTGCGCCGGCTCGTGGAGGGCCGCGGGCTCAGCGAGGACGCCGCCCGCTCCCGCCTCGCCTCCCAGGCCGGCGACGACGAGCGGCTCGCCGCCGCGGATTTCACCCTGGACGGTTCCGGGAGCGAGGACGATCTCCGGACCCAGGTCGATACCCTGTGGCAGCGCGTAGCCACAGAGGTCGCGCAAGAAGCGGAGGCAGACTCCGCGTGATCCGGCCTGCGTGACCCGCACGGCCCGGGTGAGGAGCGTGCGCGATGAAGGTCTTGGTCACAGGGTTCGAGCCGTTCGGCGGTGACGCCGTCAACTCGTCGGCGGACGCCGTAGCGGCGCTCGCGGCGGGCTGGGCGGGGCCGGACGAGCTGGTCACCGCCGTCCTGCCGGTCGTGTTCGACCAGGTCCGGTTCCCCGACGGCCCGCTGCTGCGGCTGCTCGACGAGCACGCGCCCGACGTCGTCGTCGCCGTCGGCCTGGCCGACGGCGTCACCCAGGTGCAGATCGAGCGGGTGGCGATCAACCTCATGGACGCGCGGATCCCCGACAACGGCGGCGCCCGGCCCGTCGACGCCCCCGTGGCGGACGGCGGCCCCGCCGCCCGGTTCGCCACGCTCCCCGTCAAGGCCGCTGCCGCCGCCGTGCGCGAGGCGGGCATCCCGGCCGGCGTCAGCTACAGCGCCGGGACGTACGTCTGCAACGCCAGCTTCTACGCCATCCAGCACGCGTTGGCGGAGCGGCCGGGCGTGCTGTCGGGCTTCGTCCACGTGCCGCGCAGCACGGAGGAGGTCGGGGGAGAGGCCGCGGCCTCCGCCCTGTCGGACGGCGGCGAGCCGCACCTCCCGCTCGAAGCTCTGGCCCGCGCCCTGGAGATCGTGGTGCGCACGGCGCTCGCCGCGGCCCGCGGCGAGGTGATCGAGCCGGCCGAGACCGCGGGGGCGCTGCACTGATGGGGCGGGCCGGTCGGTGCTCTTCCAGAAGGGCGCGCCCGCCGGCGCCGAGCCGCCGCTCCGGCTGGCCGGAGATCGGGTGGGGTGACGGGGTGCACGCGGGAGTGTCAGTGGTCGGTCGTACCGTAGTCACATGCGACCCGTGACCGATCTGCAGCGCACGGTGGCCCCGTTCGAGGTCATCTCCGAATACCAGCCCGCAGGCGACCAGCCGACGGCGATCACCGACCTGTCCGACCGCATCCAGGCGGGCGAGAAGGACGTGGTTCTGCTCGGCGCCACCGGTACGGGCAAGTCGGCGACGACGGCCTGGCTGGTCGAGAAGCTCCAGCGGCCCACCTTGGTGATGGCGCCCAACAAGACGCTCGCCGCGCAGCTCGCCACGGAGTTCCGGGAGCTGCTGCCGAACAACGCCGTCGAGTACTTCGTGTCGTACTACGACTACTACCAGCCCGAGGCGTACATCGCGCAGACGGACACGTACATCGAGAAGGACTCGTCGATCAACGACGAGGTGGAGCGCCTGCGGCACTCGGCGACCTCGTCGCTGCTCACGCGGCGTGACGTCATCGTGGTCGCGTCGGTCTCGTGCATCTACGGCCTGGGCACGCCGCAGGAGTACGTGGACCGTATGGTCCGGCTCGACGTGGGCGACGTCGTGGACCGCGACCAGCTCCTGCGGCAGTTCGTGACCATGCAGTACACGCGCAACGACATGTCGTTCACGCGCGGCACGTTCCGGGTGCGCGGCGACACCGTGGAGATCATCCCGGTGTACGAGGAGCTCGCGATCCGGATCGAGATGTTCGGCGACGAGATCGAGTCCATCCAGACGCTGCACCCGCTCACGGGCGACGTGGTGCGCAACGAGAAGTCGATCTACGTGTTCCCGGCCACGCACTACGTGGCGGGCCCGGAGCGCATGGAGCGCGCCATCGGCGGCATCGAGAAGGAGCTCGAGGGCCGGCTGGCCGAGCTCGAGAAGCAGGGCAAGCTGCTGGAGGCGCAGCGGCTGCGCATGCGCACCACGTACGACATCGAGATGATGCGCTCGATCGGCACCTGCGCCGGCATCGAGAACTACTCGATGCACATCGACGGCCGCGACCC
The DNA here is from genome assembly GCF_042670845.1 of Promicromonospora sp. NPDC057138. Lineage (NCBI taxonomy): Bacteria > Bacillati > Actinomycetota > Actinomycetes > Micrococcales > Promicromonosporaceae > Promicromonospora > Promicromonospora sp. NPDC057138. The sequence goes on from NZ_JBHUUX010000002.1 coordinate 91,851, forward strand.
GGGCACCGCGCCCAACACCCTGCTCGACTACTTCCCCGAGGACTTCCTCCTCGTCATCGACGAGTCCCACCAGACCGTGCCCCAGATCGGCGCCATGTACGAGGGCGACGCCTCCCGCAAGCGCGCGCTGGTCGACCACGGCTTCCGCCTGCCGAGCGCCCTGGACAACCGCCCGCTGAAGTGGGAGGAGTTCACCGAGCGCATCGGGCAGACGGTCTACCTGTCGGCCACCCCGGGCGACTACGAGCGCTCGCTGTCGGACGGCGTGGTGGAGCAGGTCATCCGCCCCACCGGCCTGGTCGACCCCGAGATCGTCGTGAAGCCGACGACCGGGCAGATCGACGACCTGCTGGGCGAGATCCGCGACCGGGTGGACCGCAACGAGCGCGTGCTGGTGACCACGCTGACCAAGAAGATGGCCGAGGACCTCACGGACTACTTCCTGGAGCGCAACGTGCGGGTGCGCTACCTGCACTCCGACGTCGACACGCTGCGCCGTGTCGAGCTGCTGCGCGAGCTGCGGCTCGGCGAGTACGACGTGCTGGTGGGCATCAACCTGCTCCGCGAGGGCCTCGACCTGCCCGAGGTGTCGCTGGTCGCGATCCTCGACGCCGACAAGGAGGGCTTCCTGCGGTCGGGGCGGTCGCTCATCCAGACCATCGGCCGTGCAGCCCGTAACGTGTCCGGCCAGGTGCACATGTACGCGGACAAGATCACACCGGCCATGCGCGAGGCGATCGACGAGACGACCCGGCGCCGCGAGAAGCAGGTCGCCTACAACACCGAGCGCGGGCTCGACCCTCAGCCGCTGCGCAAGAAGATCGCCGACGTCACCGACATGCTCGCCCGCGAGGACCTGGACACCCAGGAGCTGCTGGCCGGCGGGTACCGGAACAACCGCAAGGCGAAGGGCGACGGGCGGGGCGCCCGGGTGCCGGGTACGCCGAAGGAGGCCGCGACGTCGGGCAACCGGCTGGCCGGTGCCGCGGCAAGCGAGCTGGCCGAGCTCATCCAGGAGCTGACCGACCAGATGCACGCGGCCGCCGCGGAGCTGCAGTTCGAGGTGGCGGCCCGGCTGCGCGACGAGATCTCGGGGCTGAAGAAGGAGCTGCGGCAGATGCAGGCCGCGACCGCGTAGCCGCGCGGGGCGCCCGGCCGGCGCCGTCGGTCCGTGCGGTAGGTCACGTTCGGAACAAACGTGGCGTCCCGTATGCTTCCTCCGTTGGAGGGGAGTACCTCGTAACGGCTTGGTCGTCATCACAGCTGCCGATGACGTCAGCTCGGCCTGGCCGGCCCGTGGTGCATCGTCGCGTGGTTTCGACCAGGCTGGTGCACAGGCGGGCGAGGAAGACCTCCGGTGTCCCGCTGTGCTCACCGGAGGCTCGAGGCTGTCGCGCGTTCCTCCCAGTTCCGGAAGGAAACAATGATCAGCGAACTTCCTGTCGCTTTCGAGGTGATCTCGCTCGGGGCGATGCTCGTCCTTCTGATCGTCGACCTCCTGATCGTCGGTCGACGACCGCACGTCCCGTCCATGAGGGAGAGCGCCGTCTGGGTGGGCTTCTACGTGGGCCTCGCCGTGATCTTCGGCGGGATCGTCTGGGGCGCCGGCGGCGCCGAACCGGCCGCGCAGTTCTATGCCGGATGGCTCATGGAGTACTCCCTGAGCGTCGACAACCTGTTCGTGTTCGTCATCATCATGGCCCGGTTCGCGGTACCGCGTGAGCAGCAGCAGCGGGTGCTGATGGTCGGCATCATCATGGCCCTGATCTTCCGGGCGGTGTTCATCCTCGCGGGCGCTGCCCTGATCGAGCAGTTCACCTGGCTGTTCTACATCTTCGGCGCGTTCCTCATCTACACGGCGATCCAGCAGGCGATCCCCGAGAAGGCGGACGAGCAGGACGACTACAAGGAGAACGTCCTCATCCGCCAGATGCGGAAGGTCCTCCCGCTGCACCACCAGTACAACGACGGGAAGCTGACCACCACGATCGACGGGCGCCGGCTCTTCACGCCGCTGATCATCGTCTTCCTGGCGATCGGCTCCACGGACGTGCTGTTCGCCGTCGACTCCATCCCCGCGATCTTCGGGATCACGAGGGACCCGTTCATCGTGTTCGCCACCAACCTGTTCGCGCTGATGGGCCTGCGTCAGCTCTACTTCCTGCTGGGCAACCTGCTCGACCGGCTGGTGTACCTGCCCTACGCGCTCTCGGCCGTCCTCGGCTTCATCGGCATCAAGCTGATCCTCGAGGCGCTGCACACCAACTCGCTGTCCTGGATCAACGGCGGCGAGGGCTTCGACTGGGCGCCCGAGGTCCCGATCTGGCTGTCGCTCACGGTGATCGTCGTGTCGCTCGCGGTCGGCACGGTCGCGAGCCTCATCAAGTCCGCGCACGACGCGCGGAAGGAGGCGCTGGAGCCGGCCGAGGAGCCCGCGCCGTCCGACGCTGCCCAGTAGGTACGCGGCCAGCTAGGCACCAGCACAGCGGGCACCAGCGGAAATCAGCGGTCCGGCGGCCGCGTCCACGACGGTGGGCGCGGCCGCCGTCGTGGTCAGACCGTCGTGTAGTCGAGCCGGATCGAGAAGACGTTCCGGCCGCCGGACCGGAGCGTCCCGATGAACGCCTTGTCGTGCGCGTCGGGCTCGGCGGGCGCCGTCGGCCCGACGTCGACGGTGCAGGTCTGGCCCGCCGCGGCCAGATGGTCGGCCTGCAGCCGGTAGACGCCGGCCTGCCAGCGGGCGTCCGGACCGGCCGCCGCCTCCAGGACGTGGTCGAAGAGCGAGAACGACGCGAAGCCCGCCACGGACACGGGCAGCGCGGGGTAGCCGGCGAAGTGCCCCCGGCACATGGCGGCCTCCACGGCCAGCTTGGCCGTGGCGCTCCGGGCGTCGGCGGCGACGTCGGCCAGCGGGGCCGGCGTGCTGTACGGGTTGGCCGGCCCGGCCGCGTCGGGAGCCCTGGCCGGGCCCATGAGGCGCCGGAACACGGCGACCGACAGGACGAGGTACTCGAGGTCGAGCCGCGCGACGAGGTTCCCGTCGTCGTCGTGCAGCTCGGTCTCGGCGGCCGCCCGGTTGCGCCCGGTCATCCGGGCGGTCGCGGTCCCGTGCAGCGTGGTCAGGGTCCCCACGGGCGGGTACATCCGGCCGACGCCGCGGTGGGCGAGGTAGTAGTGCCGAGCGGTCTTCGGGTTGGTCGACGCGGCGGCGCACAGGCCGAGGATGGCGAGGTGCCGACCCGCCTCCGCCACGCCGATCAGTGTGGCCTGACGCCCGGTGGGCGTCTGGACCGGGACCGTGGCGCGGGCCAGCCCGGGGGCGGGGCTGACCAGATCACCGAGCGCGTAGTACGGCGGCGTCACGCAGATGCGCGGGCCGATCTCCTCGTATGTCGCCGTCGTACTCTCGACAGAGGTCATGCGGTGCCTCCCCGAACGTAGCCAGCAGTGCCCGAACAGGCATCATGGGCACCAAGAAGCACGCCACGCCATGCCTCGAACGTGACTATTGCGTAAAAGTATTGGTATGACCGGGTATAGGGTGAATTTTGGCGGTTCTCTACCCCGCCAGGCCGCCGATCACCACGTCCCACTGGCGCACGCCGCGCTCGGCGATGACTCCCCGGGTGGCGAACGGGTCGGCGTCGAGGATGCGCAGCGCGTCCTCCTCGGACGGCGCCTCGACGATCACGAGCGCCCCGATCCCGCCGTCGACCGGGCCCGACGCGCGGACGACGCCCTCCGCGTTGAGAGCGCGCAGGAAGTCGCGGTGGCTCGGCCGGACCTCGTCGCGGGTCGCGACGTCGTCGGTGTACGTGTAGCTGACGGCGTAGATGCTCATGGGCGTCAGCCTGCCATCCGGCCGGCAGGGCCGGTTAATTCTTGATGAAGTTGCTCGTCACCGGCGGGTCGTGCCGCCACACTCGGATCATGGACGCACGCGAGAACCACTTCGACCTCGTCGTGATCGGCTCCGGCCCGGGGGGCCAGAAGGCCGCGATCGGCGCCGCGAAGCTCGGCAAGAGGGCGGCGGTGATCGAGCGGCGCGACATGATCGGCGGGGTCTGCCTGAACACGGGCACCATCCCGTCCAAGACGCTGCGCGAGGCGGTCCTGTACCTGACCGGGCTGCAGATGCGGGACGTCTACGGCTCCAGCTACCGCCTCAAGGAGCACATCACCGTCCAGGACCTGCTGGCCCGCCTGCAGCACGTCATCGGGCGCGAGATCGAGGTGGTGCGCAACCAGCTCGCCCGCAACCATGTCGAGACCGTGGTGGGCAGCGCCCGCTTCGCCGGGCCGCACGACGTCGAGGTGACGGACGCCGAGGGCGACGTCGTCCGGCGGCTGACCGCCGACAAGATAGTCATCGCGGTCGGCACCCGGCCCGCGCGGCCCGGGAACGTCGCGTTCGACGGCGTCCGCGTCGTCGACTCGGACGGCATCCTCGACATGAGCGAGGTGCCCCGGACCATGGTCGTGGTCGGCGCCGGCGTGATCGGCATCGAGTACGCGTCGGTCTTCGCCGCGCTCGGCACACGGGTCACGGTCGTGGAGGCGCGCGACAAGATCCTCGACTTCTGCGACTCGGAGGTGGTCGAGGCCCTCAAGTTCCAGCTGCGCGACCTGTCGGTCACGTTCCGGCTGGGGGAGACCGTCGAGTCCGTGGCCGCCAACGGGGACGGCACGGTGACCGCGCTGGCCTCCGGCAAGCGGATCCCGGCCGACTGCGTGCTCTACTCCGCGGGCCGGCAGGGCTCCACGGACGGGCTCGAGCTCGCCGCCGCCGGTCTGGCGGCGGACAAGCGCGGGCGGCTCCTGGTCGACAAGCAGTTCCGTACCGACGTCGAGCACATCTACGCCGTCGGCGACGTCATCGGGTTCCCGGCGCTCGCGGCGACCTCGCAGGAGCAGGGCCGCCTCGCGGCGTACCACGCGTTCGGCGAGCCGGTGTCGTCCGTGCTGGAGCTGCAGCCCATCGGGATCTACACGATCCCTGAGATCTCCTACTGCGGGGACACCGAGGACCAGCTCACCACGGCGGGCGTGCCGTACGAGGTCGGGATCGCGCGCTACCGCGAGCTGGCGCGCGGGCAGATCGTCGGCGACTCCTACGGGATGCTCAAGCTGCTGGTCTCCACCGAGGACCGCAAGGTGCTGGGCGTGCACGTCTTCGGGACGGGCGCCACGGAGATCATCCACATCGGGCAGGCGATCATGACCACGGGCGGCACCGTGGACCACCTGGTCGACACGGTGTTCAACTACCCGACGCTCTCGGAGGCGTACAAGGTCGCGGCCCTGGACGCGACCAACAAGATGCGGGACGTGGAGCGGTTCGGGCTCTGACGGCGACGGCGCCCGCCCACCGCGAGGTGGACGGGCGCCGTCGTGCGTCCGACGTCAGGGGTGAGCGACGCTCACTTGTCCCCGGCCACCGCGGGCACCTCGGCGTCGGCGAGCGTCACGAGCGCCTGCGCGTGAACCGCGTGCTGCCAGTTGCCCAGGTCCTCGATCGTCTTGATCTTGAGCTCGGCGAGCATCTCGTCGTGCTTCGGCGTCAGGCCGAGCAGAGCCGACGGCGGAGCCGCCAGGATCGCGGCGATGCTCTGGTCCTTGTAGGCCTTGTCGACGAGCTTGTTGAGGTTCAGGCTCACGTGCCTGCCTTTCCTTCGTGCGGTCGTGGAACGTCCGGACTTTCACCCGGCCGGAGGAAGGATGTCGTGATTCGAGGTGATCTGCAACCTTTGCCCGCAATGTCCGTCTGGCGCGATCTGGCGCGATCTGGCCCGATCTGCTTCGTCGTTGTGTGAATCGGTTTGCGTCTTCCTCTTGCCGTGTTGGACGTTCGTCCGGTTGACTTGCTCATCGTGGTGGTCTCGGAGGTGTCGACCCGGCTGACCGCCGCGGTCCGGGCCGCCCGCACGGCGGCCCGCCGCGGCCCGCTCGCGCCTGCGCCGGACGACCCGCCGCGCGACTACACGCGGTGGCCGACGGCGCTCCTCGACCCGGCCGAGGCCGTCGTCCCCTTCCTGGGCCGTGAGCGGGAGCTCGACGAGCTGCGCTCCTGGGCCGAGAGCCCCGCGCCGGTCAGCCTGCGGCTCGTCGTCGCTCCGTCCGGCTTCGGCAAGACCCGCCTCGCGAACGAGCTCGGCAGGCGGATGGGCGAGTCCGGCTGGACGGTCGTCCACGTGCCGCGCGGCAAGGAGGCCGCCACGATCCGCGCCGCCCGGCCGTCGGGCGACGTGCTGTTCGTCGTGGACGACGCCGCGACCAGGTTCGGCCTGGCCGCGATGTGCGACGCCGTGGCCCGCTCAGCGGGCGGACGCACCCGCGTCCTCCTGCTCTCCCGCGTCGCGGGAGAGTGGCTGCGCCGCCTGCGCTGGGGCTCGGTGCTGTGGACGCAGCTCGAGCGCGCCGACGCGACCCAGACCGCCCTGGACCTGCCGCTGGCACCCGGGCTGCCCGACCTCACCGTGCTGGAGGCCGCCGTCGCGGCGTTCGCCGAGCGCCTCGGCGTCGAGGACCCCGGGGTGGCCGCCGTGCGCCTGCCGGAGCCGGTTGGCGGCACCCGCGTGGCCGACCTGCACGCGGCCGCGGCGCTCGCGGCCCTCGAGGTGGCGGGCGTGCCCGTCCCGGCGACCGAGCCCGACCCCGTGCGCGGGCTCCTCGACGTGGCGGCGAGCTCCTGGGCCTGGTCGGCGAGCGAGGCCGGGCTCGAGCTGACGATCGACGAGGTCCAGGACGTCGTGGCGGCAGCGTGCCTGCTCGGCGCGGACGACGTCGCGAGCGCACGCGACGTGCTCCGCCGGGTCGTCCCGGGGCTGCCGGGGCGCGCGGGCGCGCGCTGGCTGCTCGGGCTGCAGGGCTCCATGGTGGAGCTCGGGGCGAGCGCCGCCGGGCACGACCGCGTCGGCGACCTGCTCGTCGTGGAGCGGCTCGGCGGGTCGGTCTCCCTGGTCGGCTCGTGCACCTGGGGCCTGACCCGGAGGGCGGCGCTGCGGGTGGTGCGCGTCGCCCGCCGGCTGGAGGTCGAGCTGTCGGACACGCCGGGAGCTGCCGCGCTCGCGGGGGAGCTCCTGCGGCGCGCCGGCGACTCCTACGGTGACGACGCGCGTGCGCTGCGGACGGCGTTCTTGCTCAAGCCGCGCGGCATCCAGGACGCGTCCGCGGACGAGGTGGACCGGGGTGAGCGGGCGGTCGCCGCGGCGCGGGACGCGGTGGGCAGGGCCGAGGCGCTCGGCGACCTGGGCGCGGCGCTCAGGGACGTGGCGCGCCTGCCCGAGGCGCTGGAGACGCTGGAGTCGGCGGTCGCGGCGTGGCGCCGCATCGCGGCGGGCGACCCGGACCGGTACCGCACGGCGCTGGTCGGGGCGATCAACGCCCTGGGTGTCGGGTACTGGAGAGCCGGGCGGACCAGGGATGCGTTGGCGGCGGAGCTCGAGGCGGTCGACCTGAGCCGCCAGGCCCCGGAACGCGATACCGGCTGGGTCGAGGCCGAGCTGGCCCGGGCCTTGTTGAGCCTGACCGTGACGCTGGGCGACCTGGGTTCTCCCCAGGACGAGGACGCGCGGTTCATGGAGCTGCTCCCGATCCTGCGGAACTTGGTGGAGCGGGATCCGCGGCAGTGGGGAGTCTTCCTGACAACGGCGCTGTCCAACCGGGCGGTGACGCTCACCGAGAGCCGCCCCGAGGAAGCTCCGTCGTTTGCGCTGGAGGCCGTCGATCTCGGCCGCCGGATGGTGCTGCACGCGCCCGAGCGGTATCGGCAGGAGCTCGGGTACGCCCTGACGAACCTCGCCAACGCGTACGCCGCGCTGGGCCGGGACCGGGAGGCGATCGAGCCGCTCGTCGAGGCCGTCGGCCTGCGCCGCGAGCTCGCCCGGGAGAATCCCGCCGCCCACACGTGGACGCTCGCGTACAGCCTCGCGTCGCTGGGCGCGGTGCGGTCCAAGCTCGGCGACCTGGACGAGGCGATAGCGCTGGAGCGTGAGGCGGTGCTGCTGCGGCGTCGGCTGGCGCGGGAGAATCCCGCACGGTTCCGCAGGATGCTGGCCGCCTCGCTGTCGAACCTCGCGGTCACGCACTCCCGGGCAGGGGAGCCCGAGGAGGCGCTGCCCCTGGAGCAGGAGGCGGTGGCGATCCGGCGCGGCCTGGCCGAGGAGGGGCAGCCCGGCGAGGAGTACCTGGCGCGCTCGCTGTCCAACCTGGGCGTGCTCTTCTCAGAGCTGGGCCGGGCGGCCGACGCCGTGGCGCCGACCGAGGAGGCCGTGGCCCAGCTGCGGCTGCTGGCCGTGGGCGACCCGGACCGCTTCGAGCCGGACCTCGCCGACGCGCTGCTCAACCTGGGGGCCGCCTTGATCGACGCGGGCCGCTCGGAGGAGGGCGTCGAGCCGACGGCCGAGGCCGTGCGCGTGCGCCGGGACCTCGCGCGGCGGAGCCCGGACCTCCACCTGCCGAGCCTGGCGGCCGCGCTGTCGAACATGGTGTCGGTCCACCTCGACCTGGGGATGGCGGATCCCGCGGCGGAGTACGCGCAGGAGGTCGTGGACGTGCGCCGCCGGCTCGTCGACGGGTCCTACGCCCACGAGCAGGACTTGCTGCGGGCCCTGGACCTGCAGGCGCGCGTGCGGCGATCGGGCATGGCCGACGGCCGCCCGGTGCGCTGACGGCGTCGGTGTGACAAGTCTGTCAGAGTGATTCATAGAACAGGCGTGCGAATGTCAGTGGACCGCCCTAGGATGCCTGTGTGAGCAATCGTCTCGTCATCTCGGGCGCCCGGGAACACAACCTCAAGAACGTCGATCTGGACCTCCCCAGGGACCGGCTGATCGTGTTCACAGGCCTGTCGGGGTCCGGCAAGTCGTCGCTCGCGTTCGACACGATCTTCGCCGAGGGTCAGCGTCGGTACGTCGAGTCCCTGTCCGCGTACGCGCGCCAGTTCCTGGGCCAGATGGACAAGCCCGACGTCGACTTCATCGAGGGCCTGTCGCCCGCGGTGTCGATCGACCAGAAGTCGACGAACCGCAACCCGCGCTCCACGGTCGGCACCATCACCGAGGTCTACGACTACCTGCGCCTGCTCTTCGCGCGCGCGGGCACGCAGTACTGCCCGGTGTGCGGCGAGAAGGTGCAGTCGCAGACGCCGCAGCAGATCGTCGACCAGATCCTCGAGCTGCCCGTGGACACGCGGTACCAGGTGCTGGCGCCCGTCGTGCGCGGCCGCAAGGGCGAGTACGCCGACCTGTTCAAGGAGCTGCAGGCCAAGGGCTTCTCACGCGCCCGGGTCGACGGCGAGGTCGTGCAGCTGACCGACCCGCCCACGCTGGAGAAGAAGCTGAAGCACGACATCGAGGTGGTCGTGGACCGCCTCGTCGCGCGCGAGGGTGTGCAGCGCCGGCTCACGGACTCCGTGGAGACCGCGCTCACCCTGGCGAACGGCCTCGTGATGATCGAGCTGGTCGACGCCGACATCGACGACCTGACGCGCACCCGCAAGTTCTCCGAGAAGCGGGCGTGCCCCAACGAGCACACCCTGGCGCTCGACGAGATCGAGCCGCGGACCTTCTCGTTCAACGCACCGTACGGCGCGTGCCCGGAGTGCACAGGCATCGGCTTCCGCCTGGAGGTCGACCCGGAACTCCTCGTGCCCGACGACGAGCAGACGCTGCGCGGCGGCGCCGTCGCCCCGTGGGCGCAGACGTCGTCGGAGTACTTCGAGCGCGTGCTGACCGCGCTCGCGGAGGAGATGAAGTTCTCGATGGACGTGCCGTGGCGGGCGCTGCCCGAGCGCGCCAAGGACGCGATCCTGCACGGGCGCGACCACAAGGTGCACGTCAAGTACAAGAACCGGTGGGGCCGCGAGCGGCAGTACTCGACCGGCTTCGAGGGCGCGGTGACGTTCCTGGAGCGCCGCCACCGCGAGACGGACTCCGACTGGTCCAAGGAGAAGTACGAGGCCTACATGCGTGAGGTCCCGTGCCCCACCTGTGGTGGCGCGCGCCTCAAGCCCGAGGTGCTCGCGGTCAAGGTGGACGGGCTGTCGATCGCCGACGTCTGCCGCCTCCCGGTGGGCGAGGCCGCGGAGTTCCTCAAGGGCATCGAGCTCGGTGTCCGCGAGGCGCAGATCGCGACCGAGGTGCTCAAGGAGATCCACGCGCGCCTGGGCTTCCTCCTCGACGTCGGGCTGCACTACCTGACTCTGGAGCGGCCCGCCGGCACGCTGTCGGGCGGCGAGGCCCAGCGCATCCGGCTCGCCACCCAGATCGGCTCCGGCCTGGTCGGCGTGCTGTACGTGCTGGACGAGCCGTCGATCGGCCTGCACCAGCGCGACAACCGCCGCCTCATCGACACGCTGACCCGCCTGCGGGACCTCGGCAACACGCTGATCGTCGTCGAGCACGACGAGGACACCATCCGCGCGGCTGACTGGATCGTCGACATCGGCCCGGGCGCCGGCGAGCACGGCGGCGACGTCATCCACTCGGGCGACTACGCAGGGCTGCTGGAGAAGAAGGAGTCGCTCACCGGCGCGTACCTCTCCGGGCGGCGCTCGATCCCGGTCCCGGCCGTGCGGCGGCCGACCGATAAGGACCGGCAGGTCACGGTCGTGGGCGCCCGCGAGAACAACCTGCGCGACGTCGACGTGTCGTTCCCGCTCGGCGTGCTCACCGTCGTGTCGGGGGTCTCCGGGTCCGGCAAGTCCACCCTGGTGAACTCGATCCTGTACACGGTCATGGCGAACCAGCTCAACGGCGCCCGCCGGGTGGCGGGTCGCCACCGGCGCGTGACGGGCCTGGACAACCTCGACAAGGTCGTGCACGTGGACCAGGGGCCGATCGGCCGCACGCCGCGGTCGAACCCCGCGACGTACACGGGCGTGTGGGACCGGATCCGCAAGATCTTCGCCGAGACCGAGGAGGCGAAGGTCCGTGGCTACGGGCCGGGCCGGTTCTCGTTCAACGTCAAGGGCGGCCGCTGCGAGGCGTGCGCGGGCGACGGCACGATCAAGATCGAGATGAACTTCCTGCCGGACGTCTACGTGCCGTGCGAGGTGTGCCACGGGGCGCGGTACAACCGCGAGACGCTCGAGGTGCACTTCAAGAGCAAGACGGTCGCCGACGTCCTCGACATGCCGATCGAGGAGGCCGCGGAGTTCTTCAAGGCGTTCCCGGCGATCTCCCGGCACCTGTCCACGCTGGTCGACGTCGGCCTGGGCTACGTGCGGCTCGGCCAGCCGGCGCCCACGCTGTCCGGTGGTGAGGCGCAGCGCGTCAAGCTGGCGGCGGAGCTGCAGAAGCGGTCGTCGGGCCGTTCGGCCTACGTGCTGGACGAGCCGACGACGGGCCTGCACTTCGAGGACGTCCGCCGCCTGCTCGGCGTGCTGCAGTCGCTGGCCGACAAGGGCAACACGGTCATCGTGATCGAGCACAACCTGGACGTCATCAAGAACGCCGACTGGGTGGTCGACATGGGCCCCGAGGGCGGCAGCGGTGGCGGGCTCGTCGTCGCGCAGGGCACGCCCGAGGCGGTCGCAGCTGTCCCGGAGAGCCACACCGGCACCTACCTCGCGGAGATCCTCGAGGCGCACGCCAGTGCGGGGGAGGTCCCGGTGGTGCCGCCGGCGAACGGCGCGGCGAGGCGCAAGCCCGCGGCCAAGAAGGCTTCGGCCAAGGTCAAGGCCGGCGCGGGCGCCTGACCGCGGCACCGGCCCCGGGCGTATCCGTTTCCCCGGGGCCGGTTTACCCCTAGGGTTGGGCCATGAGCGGAGCCACGCATGACTACGCCGTGACGGTGCGGTGGACGGGCGCGGGGGACACGGGTACGTCGTCGTACACCGCGTACTCGCGCGACCACGAGATCGACCTGCCACACAAGCCGCCGCTGCTCGGCTCGGCCGACCCCGCGTTCCGGGGCGACCCTGGCCGGTACAGCCCCGAGGAGCTGTTCGTCGTCAGCCTGAGCCAGTGCCACATGCTGTGGTTCCTGCACCTGGCCGCCGAGTCGGGCCTGGTGGTGCGGGAGTACACCGACGCCGCGACCGGCACCATGCGGGTCGAGTCCCGGGGCGAGGGGGTGTTCACTGACGTGACGCTGCACCCGAAGGTCGTCACCGACTCGGGCGAGCTCGCGACGGACGAGCACCTCGCGGCGCTGCACCACAAGGCCCACGCGATGTGCTTCATCTCCCGGTCGGTGAACTTCCCGGTCCTCGTCGAGCCGACCCCGGTGCGCGTCGCCGTCTGAGCCCGCACCAGCGTTGAGTGCTGGGTATTTGCGCCTCCGGAGCCGGATCAGGCGCAAATACCCAGCACTCAACGCTGGCGTCGCCGCGCGTGCGCGTCGTGTCAGTGGCAGCGCATAGGTTGGGGGCATGGCGGATCCAGCTACTTATCGACCCAAGGCGGGAGAGATCCCGACGTCGCCCGGTGTCTACCGGTTCCGCGACGAGCACGGCCGGGTCATCTACGTGGGCAAGGCGAAGAACCTGCGGCAGCGTCTGGCGAACTACTTCCAGGACGTGGCGCACCTGCACGAGCGCACCCAGCGGATGGTGACCACCGCGGCGTCGGTCGAGTGGACGGTGGTGGGCACCGAGGTCGAGGCGCTGGCCCTGGAGTTCACCTGGATCCAGCAGTACGACCCGCGGTTCAACGTGAAGTACCGGGACGACAAGTCGTACCCGTACCTGGCTGTGACCCTGGGGGAGGAGGTCCCGCGCGCCCAGGTCATGCGCGGGGCCAAGCGCAAGGGCACGCGCTATTTCGGCCCGTACGGGCACGCGTGGGCCATCCGCGAGACCCTCGACCTGCTGCTGCGGGTGTTCCCGATCCGGACGTGCTCGGCCGGGGTCTACAAGCGGGCGGGCCAGTCGGGCCGCCCCTGCCTGCTCGGGTACATCGACAAGTGCTCCGCGCCGTGCGTGGGCCGCATCAGCATCGAGGACCACCGGGCGCTGGTCCTGGACTTCTGCGACTTCATGGCCGGCGACACCGCGAAGTTCGAGCGGCGGCTCACCAAGCGCATGCAGGAGGCCGCCGCCGAGATGGAGTACGAGCAGGCGGCCCGCCTGCGCGACGACATCGAGGCGCTGCGGCGCGCCACGGAGAAGAACGCCGTGGTGCTCGGCGACGCCACGGACGCCGACGTCTTCGCCCTGGTGGGCGACGAGCTCGAGGCCGCGGTCCAGGTGTTCCACGTGCGCGGGGGCCGCGTCCGCGGCCAGCGCGGCTGGGTCGTCGAGAAGGTCGAGGACATCACCGACGGCGAGCTCGTGGAGCACCTGCTGCAGCAGGTGTACGGGTCTGCCGAGGAGGTGGACGGGGTGGAGGCCCGCGACGCCGTGCCGCGCGAGGTCCTCGTGCCGGTGCTGCCGCCGGACCTGGAGCAGGTCGGCACCTGGCTCAGCGGCCTGCGCGGCGCCCGCGTGGACGTGCGCGTACCCCAGCGCGGCGACAAGAAGGAGCTCGCGGCCACCGTCCGCAAGAACGCCGAGCACGCGCTCATGCTGCACCGCACGCGCCGCGCGGGTGACCTCACGACCCGCAGCCAGGCTCTGCGCGAGATCCAGGAGGCGCTCGACCTGGAGTCGGCGCCGCTGCGCATCGAGTGCTACGACATCTCGCACACGCAGGGCACCTACCAGTCGGCCTCCATGGTCGTCTTCGAGGACGGCCTGGCCCGCAAGAGCGAGTACCGCTCGTTCAGCATCCGCGGCTCGGACGGCGACGGCGCCCGCGACGACACGCAGGCCATGCACGAGGTCATCACGCGCCGCTTCAAGCGCTACCTCAACGACCGGCTCAAGGCCAACGACGTCGAGATGTCCGACGGCGAGATGTCGAACGGCGAGCTGCCCGCGGGCGAGGTCGCCGCCGACGCGCCGGAGGAGAAGGCGCGGTTCGCCTACCCGCCAAGTCTCGTGGTGGTCGACGGCGGGCCGCCCCAGGTCGCCGCCGCGAAGAAGGCGATGGACGAGCTCGGCATCACCGACGTCGCGCTCTGCGGGCTGGCCAAGCGGCTGGAGGAGGTGTGGGTGCCGGGCGAGGACTACCCGGTCATCCTGCAGCGCTCCAGCGAGGGCCTGTACCTGCTGCAGCGCGTCCGCGACGAGGCGCACCGGTTCGCCATCACGCAGCACCGGAGGCGGCGCAGCAAGGGCATGACCGCCTCCGTGCTCGACGACGTCCCCGGGCTCGGGCCCGCGCGCAAGAAGATGCTGCTGACTCACTTCGGCTCAGTGAAGCGGCTCAAGGCCGCGAGCGTCGAGGAGATCGCCAGCCTGCGCGGCATGGGGGACAAGACGGCGGAGGCCGTCGTCGTGGCACTGAAGACGTTGCCCCGCTGAAGGGCTGACGCTGGCATGCTAGGAGCCATGAGCAACGCCGAGCCGTCACCCATCACCGCTCCCGACGGCATCGCCGCGGTCGAGGCTGCCACGCACGCCCCGGAGGTCAGCGAGCCGCAGGTCCTGGTCATCACCGGGATGTCGGGTGCCGGCCGGTCGCGGGCCGCGGCAGTGCTGGAGGACCTGGACTGGTACGTGGTCGACAACCTGCCGCCCATGATGCTCGTGCCCCTGGTCGACCTCATGGCGAAGGGGTCGAGCATCGAGCGCGTCGCCGTCGTCGTGGACGTGCGCGGCCGGCACTTCTTCCCCGAGCTCGACAAGGTGCTGGCGCACATGACCGAGGCCGGCGTGGCCTACCGGATCCTGTTCCTGGACGCGAGCGACGAGGTGCTCGTGCGCCGCTTCGAGCAGGTGCGGCGCCCGCACCCGCTGCAGGGCGACGGCCGGATCCTCGACGGCATCGCCGAGGAACGCTCCGTCGTCGCGACCCTGGCCGAGCGCGCCGACCTGCGGATCGACACGTCCGAGCTGTCGGTCCACGACCTCGCCCGCGAGATCCGTGCGTGGCTCGCGCACGACGCCACCGAGGTGCTGCGCATCAACGTCATCTCCTTCGGGTTCAAGTACGGCATCCCCCTGGACGCCGACCACGTGGTGGACGTACGGTTCCTGGCCAACCCGTACTGGATCACCGAGCTGCGGCACCTGACGGGACGCGACAAGCCCGTCCGCGACTACGTGCTCGCCCGCCCGGGCGCCGTCGAGTTCGTGGACCGCTACGTCGACGCCCTCGCCCCCGTGCTCGCCGGCTATCTCAACGAGGAGAAGCGCTACGTGACCATCGCCGTGGGATGCACCGGAGGCAAGCACCGGTCCGTCGCGATATCGGACGCCATCGCCGAACGGCTGCGCGCTCGGGGACAGCTCGTCTCCGTCTCGGCGCGTGATCTGGGCCGCGAATGATCCCGCACGCACCGGGCCTGCCCGATGCCCCCGCACCGGAGTGGAGCAAGAACCCCTCAGTGGTCGCCCTCGGCGGCGGGCACGGCCTGTCCGCCAGCCTGTCCGCGCTGCGCCTCATGTCGGACCGCCTCACCGCCGTCGTCACGGTGGCCGACGACGGCGGCTCCTCCGGCCGGCTGCGAGACGAGCTCGACGTGCTGCCCCCGGGCGACCTGCGAATGGCGCTCGCGGCCCTCTGCGACGACTCCGAGTGGGGCCGCACGTGGAGCGCGATGCTGCAGCACCGCTTCTCGTCGGCGGGCGAGCTGGACAACCACGCCATGGGCAACCTGTTGATCGTCGCCCTGTGGGAGCTGCTCGGCGACGAGGTGGAGGGCCTGGACTGGGTCGGCCGCCTGCTCGGCGCCCGCGGCCGGGTGCTGCCGATGGCCTCGGTTCCGCTCGTGGTCGAGGCGGACGTCCGGTTCGCCGCCCCGCCGGGGGAGCCCGAGCCGGCCCTGCAGACCGTGGTCGGGCAGAGCAAGGTCGCCGTCACCGAGGGCCGGATCGAGCAGCTGCGCCTGATCCCGGCCGACCCGCCGGCGGCGCCGGAGGCGGTACAGGCCGTGCTCGACGCCGACTGGGTCGTCATGGGGCCTGGGTCCTGGTACTCGTCGGTGCTCGTCCACCTGCTGGTGCCCGCGCTCGCGGATGCCCTGCACACCACGAAGGCGCGGCGCTGCGTCACGCTGAACCTGTCCGCGGAGAACGGCGAGACGGAGGGCCTCACCGCCGTCGACCACCTGGAGGCGCTGCACAAGCACGCGCCCGGCCTGCGGATCGACGCCGTCCTGGCCGACCCGTCCGCCGTCGAGGACGTCACCGCCCTGGAAGCCGCGGCCGCCTCGATGGGTGCGCGCCTGATCATGCGGCAGGTCCGGCGCGGCGACGACACCGCCCGCCACGACGGCCTGCGCCTGGCCGCCGCCTACCGCGACGTGTTCGAGGGCGTCTACGGCGACGTCTGACGTCGCCGATCGATTCGTCCGGCCCGCGCCCGCGGTCCGCTGTTCGCTGCCACCCGTGGGCTGTGGGCTGCGGGGGTGCGGGGTGCGGGGTGCACGGGCGCGTCGCGACTCGGGCGTTCCCGATGCTCGCCCCTTCGCCTGGGGCGCGAGGTGGACCCCTGTGGCGGGTGCCGGGAGGGCTGAATTTCGTTCGGCTCCGGACGGGCGATGCGGGCTGAGGTGAACTGTTCGGCCTGGCTGAACTGAGCCGGGCTGAGGCGACCGAAGTTCAGGAGATCTGGCACCCTCTCGCCGGGGCTATCTTGCTCGCCGACCTCCCCGACGTCCGGGATGCGAGACCCTTCCCGAGCACCGTTGACATGCCCTGCGGCCCGACGTACTTTCCCGCATATCGAAATCCTATCAATCCGATAGGGAATTCGAATCGGAGGGAGACCCGACATGGCACGAGCGACGAACGGCACGGTGCAGATCGCGCACGCCCGCTCCATGTGTCGTGTCCACGAGTGTTGTCCCGCCAGTCGCTGACCGCACCCAGGTAAGACCTAGCAGCGCCCCCGCACGGCCCTCGCCGCCCGTCCTCGTCGTGCCCGTCCCCGGGCCGGCCATTGCGCTCCGTCACCTCACCTCAGCCCGCGTCACCTGACCACCCCCCATACCCCACGCCACCTTCGGTGACGGACCTGCGCGCACCCTCGCGCGGTCTGCTTCGCCGTGCCCCGAGAGGACACCCATGGTCCGGACCCGCCCACGCCGTAGGACGTCTGCCAGCACACCCGTGAGCCGCACCGCGTCGCCGAGCCGCACAGCGCCCGCCGCCGTCGCGACCGCCCTGGCCGCCGTCCTGGCGCTGACCGGCTGCGCCGGGCCCGACACCGCCTCGGGTGCCGCACCCACCGAGCCGACGCCGGGCGGCACGCTCCGGTTCGCGCTCGGGGCGGCGCCGCAGGGCGTCGACCCGCAGCAGGTCGGCACGAATGTCAGCATCTACGTCGCCCGTCAGCTCGCGGACTCGCTCACCGACCAGGACCCGGCCACCGGCGAGATCGAACCGTGGCTCGCCGAGAGCTGGGACGTCAGCGACGACCTGACGCGCTTCACGTTCCACCTGCGCGACGGCGTGACGTTCTCCGACGGCAGTGCGCTGGACGCTGCCGACGTGCGGGCCAGCTTCGACGCCGTCGCGGGCGAGCTCGGGGCGACGGCGCCGCTCGCGGCGAGCTACCTCGCGGGCTATGCGCAGACCGAGGTCCCCGACGAGCGGACCGCGACAGTCGTCTTCGACGCACCGAACGCGCAGTTCCTGCAGGCCACCTCGACGGTGTCGCTCGCGATCCTGTCCGAGGAGACCGCCGAGGTGGACCCGGCCGAGCGCCTGCAGGGCGACATCGTCGGCTCGGGGCCGTTCGTGCTCGACAGCTATACCCAGGACCAGGGCGCGGTGATCACGCGGCGCGAGGGCTACGACTGGGCGCCCGAGTCGTCGGAGCACCAGGGCGAGGCGTACCTCGACGGCATCGAGTTCTCGGTGGTCCCGGAGTCGGGGGTGCGCGCGGGCGGGATCGCGTCCGACCAGTTCGACGCCGTCGGCGACGTGCTGCCGCAGGACGTCCCGCAGGTCGAGGGCACCGGCGGCGAGGTGCTGACCCGGGCCAACCCCGGCGTGCCGTTCGTGCTCCAGCCCAACGTGACCCGCCCGCCCCTGGACGACCCGGAGGTGCGTCGCGCGCTCCTCGTGGCGATCGACCGGCAGGAGCTGGTCGACACCGTCCTCTCCGCCGCGTTCAAGCCCGCCACCAGCGTGCTCGCGTCCACCACGCCCGGCTACGCCGACCTGTCGGACCAGCTCGCCTTCGACCCCACCGAGGCCGGGAAGATCCTCGACGATGCGGGATGGGCGCCCGGCCCGGAC
Organism: Promicromonospora sp. NPDC057138; assembly: GCF_042670845.1. Taxonomy (NCBI): domain Bacteria; kingdom Bacillati; phylum Actinomycetota; class Actinomycetes; order Micrococcales; family Promicromonosporaceae; genus Promicromonospora; species Promicromonospora sp. NPDC057138. Next base: position 110,083 of record NZ_JBHUUX010000002.1, read on the forward strand.
GGCATCCGCGTCAAGGACGGCGAGCCGCTCGAGATCGAGGTGACCTACACCCCGGTGTTCACCGGCAGCGGTGCGGTGCTGGAGCTGGCCGCGCAGCAGCTGCGCGCGGCCGGGATCGACCTGAAGCTGCGCCAGCTCACCGCGGCCGAGCAGACCACCGCCCAGGACTCCGGCGACTACGACGTCTTCTACTACAACGTCACCCGGGCCGACGCCGACATCCTGCGCACCCAGTTCTCCACGGCCCAGCGCAACCTCAGCCTGCGCGAGCCGGACGACGCCGTCGACCCGCTGCTCGACGAGCAGCTCCGAGAGGCCGACCCGGCCGAGCGGGACACCCTCGTCGCCGACGCCCAGCGGGAGATCCTCGACCAGGGGCTCGCGATCCCGCTGTTCGAGCTCGCGCAGTCCATCGGGGTCCGGGGGGACGTGCACGGCCTCGCCTTCGACGCCTCCTCACGCCTCCTGTTCCACGACGCGTGGATCGAGCAGGACTGATGCTCGCCCACGTCCTGCGCCGCGTGGCCGGCGCCGCGGTGGTCCTCTGGGCGGCGTTCACCGTCTCGTTCCTCGTGCTGTACCTGCTGCCCAGCGACCCGGTGGCGATCATGCTCGACCAGGGCGCCGGCGGCGAGCGCGTCGACCCCGCGCGGGTCGCCGAGCTGCGCGAGCGCTACGGGTTCGACCAGGGCCCGGCGAGTCAGTACCTGACGGTGCTCGGCCGCACCCTCACGGGTGACCTCGGCACGTCCATCAGCAGCGGCGCACCCGTGACCGGCCTCGTCGCCGACGCGTTCCCGGAGACCGCGAAGCTCGCCGGGCTGGCGCTCGTGCTCGGGGTCGCCGGCGGCGTCGGCATCGCGACGCTCGCCTCCTGGACCCGGGCCGCCTGGCTGCGCGGCCTCCTGCTGTCGCTGCCGCCGCTCGGCGTGGCGGTGCCCGGGTTCTGGGTGGGCCTCGTGCTGCTGCACCTGTTCTCGTTCACCTGGTTCGTCTTCCCCGCGGTCGGCAACGAGGGCTTCGCCTCCCTGGTGCTGCCCGCGGTGACGCTCGCGGTGGGGCTGGCCGCCGTCGTCGCGCAGGTGCTGTCCCAGGGGCTGCGCGAGGCCTGGCGGGCGCCCTACGTCGAGACGGCGTTCGCCAAGGGCTCCGGCCGCGCCCGGGTGCTCGGCGCGCACGTGGCGCGCAACGGGTCCCTGCCGACCGTCACGGTGCTCGGGGTCCTGGTGGGCAACCTGCTCGGCGGCACCGTGGTGGTCGAGACGGTGTTCTCCCGCCAGGGCTTCGGCCGGCTCGTCGAGAACGCCGTGACCACCCAGGACATCCCCGTGGTCCAGGGGCTGGTGGTCGTGGCGGCGGCCGTGTTCGTCGTCACGAGCCTCTTGGTCGACCTCGCGTACCCCCTGCTCGACCCGCGGGTACGCAGCAGCACCCGCACCGCCGAGGGAGCAACCGCATGATCCGCGCCCTCGTCCGGCCCGTCCCGCTGGTGGCGCTCGCGATCGTGGTCCTCGTGCTCGTCTGGGCCCTCGCCCCGGGTCTGTTCACGGGCTACGACCCGATCACCGGCGTCCCCGCCGACAAGCTGCTCCCGCCCGACGCCGCCCACTGGTTCGGCACCGACCACCTCGGCCGCGACCTGTTCGCGCGCACCGTGCACGGCACCAGCCTGTCGGTGCGGGCGGCGCTGCTCGCGATCGGCGTCGCCCTCGTGGCGGGCTCCGGCGTCGGCCTGGTCGCGGGCTTCCTGGGCGGCCCCGTCGACGAGGCGCTCATGCGGGCCACCGACGTGCTGCTCGCCATCCCCGGCCTCCTGCTGTCGCTGGCCGTGGTCACCGCGCTCGGCTTCGGCACCGTCAAGGTGGCGATCGCCGTCGGCGTCGCGTCCGTCGCGACGTTCGCCCGCGTCATGCGCGGCCAGGTGCTGCGCGTCCGGCACGCCACGTACGTCGAGGCCGCACTGCTGGCCGGCTCCGGCCGCTCGTCGGTCCTGCTGCGGCACGTGCTGCCGAACGCCGCGGGCCCCGTGCTGGCGCTCGCGGCCGTCGAGCTGGGCGCGGTGATCCTCGCGGTCTCGGCCCTGAGCTTCCTCGGGTACGGCGCGACGCCGCCCACGCCCGAGTGGGGCTCGCTCGTGGCCGAGGGCCGCGACTACCTGGCCGTCGCCTGGTGGTATTCCACGCTGCCCGGCCTGGTCATCGCCCTGTTCGTGCTCGCGGTCGGCGTGCTCGGGCGGGCGCTCACCCGCGAGGGAAGGACGGACCGATGACACTCACCACGCGGACCCAGGCACCAGGCAAGGTGGCCGCATCCGCCATACCCGCGACTGCGGGCGGCGGCCCCGCGGAGGCAGGCGGCCCCGCGCCGTCCGACAGCCTGCTGCGCGTGCGCGGCCTGCGCGTCGCCTATGGCGACCGTGAGGTCGTGCACGGCGTGGACCTGGACGTCCGGCCGGGTGAGGTGGTCGCCCTGGTAGGCGAGTCCGGGAGCGGCAAGTCCACCACTGCGCACGCCTTCATCGGCCTGCTGCCCGACGGCGGCCGCGTCACCTCGGGGGAGGTGACCCTCGGCACCGGTCCTCGCTCCGCACCGCTCACGGGCCTCCTGCCGGACGCCTGGCGGCGCGTGCGCGGCGTGCGCGTCGGGCTCGTCCCGCAGGACCCGGGTACCGCGCTCGACCCGGTGGTGCGCGTGGGCGACCAGGTGGCCGAGGCGCTCGTGGTGCACGGGACGCCGCGCCGGGCCGCGCGCGAGCGGGCCGTCGAGATCCTGCGCGAGGTGGGGCTGGACCAGCCGGCGGAGCGCGCGCGGCAGTACCCGCACCAGCTCTCGGGCGGCATGCGGCAGCGGGTGCTCGTGGGCATCGCGATGGCGTGCGAGCCGGAGCTGGTGATCGCGGACGAGCCGACGTCGGCCCTCGACGTGACCGTGCAGCGCCGCGTGCTGGACCTGCTCGCGGACCTCACGTCCCGCGCGGGCACCGCGGTGCTGCTCATCACGCACGACCTTGCGGTGGCCGCCGACAGGGCCGACCGGGTGGTCGTGCTCAAGGACGGCGTGGTGGTCGAGGAAGGCCCGGCCGCACGGGTGCTCGGCGCGCCCGAGCACCCGTACACGTCCGAGCTCGTGGCGGCGGTGCCCGGCGGGCCCGCGGCACCAGGCAGAAATACTGTGCCAAGCGCCGACGCCGTGACGCCCGGGCCGGGCACGTCCACGAACCAGGCCCCGACCCCGGCCAAGGCCCCGGGCACCGCCGTCGAGAGGCCGCAGCAGCCCGCCCTCCTGGCCGTGCACGGTCTGGTCAAGGAGTTCCGGCTGGGCCGCCGGGGGCGGCTGCGCGCTGTCGACGACGTGTCGTTCACCGTGCCACGCGGCACCGCGTTCGCGCTGGTGGGGGAGTCGGGCTCGGGCAAGTCGACCACGGCCCGGCTCGTGCTCGGCCTGGAGCGGCCCTCCGCCGGCCGGGTGGAGCTCGACGGCGCTCCCGTGGGCGGCGACCGCGCCACCCGGCGGCGTACCCAGCTCGTGCATCAGGACCCGTACTCGTCCCTGGACCCGCGGTTCACGGTGGCCGACGTCGTGGACGAGCCACTGCGCGCCCACCGGGCCGGGAACCGCGCGGAGCGCCGCGACCGGGTGGCGCAGCTCCTCGAGCAGGTGCAGCTCTCGCCCGACCTGGCCCGACGCCGGCCCGCCGAGCTGTCGGGCGGGCAGCGCCAGCGCGTGGCGATCGCGCGGGCGCTCGCGCTCGACCCGGAGCTGCTGGTGCTCGACGAGCCGACGTCGGCGCTCGACGTCTCGGTGCAGGCCCGCGTGCTGGACCTGCTGGCCGGGCTGCGCGAGGAGCGCGGACTCACCTACCTGTTCATCTCGCACGACCTGGCGGTGGTGCGGCAGGTCGCCGACCACGTCGGCGTCATGAGCGCCGGCCGGCTGGTGGAGACCGGCCCCGTCGGGCGCGTCTTCGACCATCCCGCCCACCCGTACACCGCCGAGCTGATCGCGGCGATCCCCGGTGCCCGCACCGCCGCGCACCCCGACCGGAAGGACCTGACATGACCGAGGCTACGAACACGGCGACCCTGAGCCCGGCGGACGCCGCCGATACCGCCGACACCGCCGTCCGCGAGCACGCCGCGTGGCGCGCCGCCCGGGCGCGCACGCTGCGCGAGCCGCACGGCTGGCTGAGCCCCACCGCCCTCCTGTGGCCGACGGCGACGCCCCGGCGGCTGCCGGGCGTGCCCGGCGAGTGGTGGGTCGCCGACGGGACGCTGTTCACCCGCCCGGCGCCGGGGGACACGGCGGTGCTGACCGGCGAGCGCGTCGAACCCGAGGGGCCGACGGCGATCGGCGTCCACGAGGGGCGCAGCCGCGTCCTCGGCACGTTCCTCCCCGAGGGCCGGGACGGCTCGGACGACGAGCACGAGGTGGCGGTGGAGGTGGTGCTGCGCACGGGCCGGTACGCCGTCCGCCTGCGTGACCCGCAGGCCGTCACGCGCACCGCGTTCGACGGCGTCCCCACGTTCGGCTACGACCCGGCCTGGGTGCTGGACGTGCCGGTGCGCTGGTACGACGAGACGGAGTCCGTGACCGTCGGCGCGGCGCAGCCCAGGCTGGTGCACTACGTCGAGGTGTTCGGCGAGATCGACGTCGCCCGCGACGGGACGGTCACCACTCTGGCCCTGACCGGCAGCCTCACCGAGCCGACCCTCCTGTTCAGCGACGAGGCCGACGGCGTCGCGCCGTGGCGGATCCTGCGCCTCACCGCGCCGGGCTCCGTGCTGAACCCGGCGCCCGCGACGTCCGACACGCTGCGCCTGGACCTGAACCGGGCGGAGAACCTGCCTTTCGCGTTCACGGACTTCGGCACGTGCCCCGCCCCGCTGGCCGGCAACCACCTGCCGTTCGCCGTGCCGGCGGGCGAGCGGGCGCCCCGATGACGGCCCTCTCCACGGGGACGTCCGCCGAGACGCCCCCCGCGCTGGAGGTCCGGGAGGCGCACCTGTCGGACCCGCTGGTCGAGCCGCTGCTGGCGGGGCTCTCCGTCGAGTACCGCTCCCGCTACCACGACGTGCTCACCGAGGAGCAGCACCGGGCCGAGATGGCCCACTACGGCGCCGAGGAGTTCGCCTCGCCCGTGGGCTCCCTGGTCCTGCTCCTTCAGGACGGCGAGCCGGTGGCGGGCGGGGCTTTCCGCCGTCGGCTGGAGCCGGAGCTCGGCGAGCCCGCGCGCCTGGCGCGCGCCGACACCAGGGACGCGGACGGCGTCCCCGTGGTCCCGACGGCGGAGCTCAAGCGGATCTGGACCCACGCGGACCACCGGCGCCGCGGCCTGGCGCGCCGGGTGCTGGCGGAGCTGGAGGCCCGGGCGCGCGACCTGGGCTACCCCCGGCTCTACCTGACCACGGGCCCGCGCCAGCCGGAGGCAGCGGCGCTCTACCGGGCCGCCGGCTACACGCCGCTCACGGCGGCCGCCGCCGGCGAGCCGGCCAGCCTGGCCCCGGGCGGCCCGGTCCCGTTCGAGCCGGTCCCGTTCGAGCCGTTCCCCTTCGAGAAATGGCTGACCGCCCCATGAGCGCGCACCTGGCCGAGGGCGAGTCGCGCCTCCTGTACCCGCCGCCCGGCCTGCCGCCGGGCGGGGGCGGGCCGGCTGCGGCGGGACCGGCCGACGAGGACCTGCGCGTGGTCGCGGCCCGGCACCCGGGCCGCTGGCTCGCGACCGCCGTCGTCGCCGTGCTCCTGGCCATGGTCGTCTCCTCACTGGTCACCAACGACCGCTGGGAGTGGGACGTCGTGGCCCGCTACCTCACGTGGCCGTCGATCCTGGAGGGGGCGTGGGCCACGATCCGGCTCACCGTGACGGCGTCGGTGGTGGGCTTCACGCTCGGCACCGTGCTGGCCCTGATGCGGCTGTCGCGCTCGCCCCTGCTGCAGGCGGTCTCGTGGGCCTACACGTGGGTGTTCCGGTCGGTGCCGCTGCTGCTGCAGCTGTTGCTCTGGTACAACCTCGCCTACCTGTACCCGGTGCTGAGCCTCGGGATCCCGTTCGGCCCGGAGTTCCTGTACTTCGACACGATCGACCTGATCGACAAGTTCTGGGCGGCGATCCTCGGCCTGGGCCTGTCGCAGGCGGCCTACAGCGCGGAGATCGTGCGCGCCGGCATCCTCGGCGTCGATCAGGGGCAGCACGAGGCCGCGGCCTCGCTGGGCCTGCCGCGGCACCGCCAGGTGCGGCGCATCATCCTGCCGCAGGCGATGCGCTCGATCGTGCCCACCGCCGTGAACGAGGTGATAGGCCTGCTCAAGGGCACCTCGATCGTGTACGTGCTGGCGTACGGCGAGCTGTTCTACATCGTGAGCGTCATCTACGGCCGCAACGGCCGCGTGGTGCCGCTGCTCATCGTCGCCGCGATCTGGTACCTGGCACTGACCACGCTCATCACGGTGGTCCAGTACTACGTGGAGCGGCACTACGCGAAGGGCGCGCTGCGCACCCTGCCGCCGACGCCGCTGCAGCGGGCGCGCTGGGAGCTTCAGGTCGGCTGGTCGCGCCTCACCGGCGCCTCCGTGCCCGACGGCGTCCCGCCCGCCTTCGCGGCCCGCGTCCGGGTCGGGCGCCGGGTCGCCCCGCGCGACGGTGCCCCACGCACGCCGGGAGGTGCCGCATGACCGGGGGCCTGCTCGAGATCCGGGGCGTGCACAAGTCGTTCGGCATGCTCGAGGCGCTACGCGGCGTGGACCTCACCGTCCGGCCCGGCGAGGTGGCGGCGATCATCGGCCCGTCCGGGTCGGGCAAGTCGACGCTGCTGCGCGCGATCAACCACCTGGAGAAGGTGGACCGCGGGTTCGTCTCCCTGGACGGCGAGCTCATCGGGTACGCCCGGCGCGGCAACACGCTGCGGGAGCTGACCGAGCGCGAGATCCTGCGCCGTCGCACCCGGATCGGGTTCGTGTTCCAGAGCTTCAACCTGTTCCCGCACCTCACGGTGCTGGAGAACGTCGTGGAGGCGCCGATCTTCGCCCAGGGCCGGCCGCGCGCCGAGGCCGAGGCGGAGGGCCGCGAGCTGCTGGCCCGGGTCGGGCTCGCCGACCGGGCGGACGCGCGGCCCCGGCAGCTCTCCGGCGGCCAGCAGCAGCGCGTGGCCATCGCCCGGGCGCTCGCCCTGCGGCCGGCGGTGGTCCTCTTCGACGAGCCGACGTCCGCCCTCGACCCCGAGCTCGTCGGCGAGGTGCTCCAGGTGATCAAGGAGCTCGCCGGCACCGGCACCACGCTCGTCGTCGTCACGCACGAGGTCGCCTTCGCCCGCGAGGTCGCGGACACCGTCGTCTTCATGGACGACGGCGTCGTGGTCGAGCAGGGGCCGCCCGGCGACGTCCTCGACCGTCCCGCCAACCCCCGCACCCGGGCCTTCCTGGAGAAGGTCCTGTGACTCCGAACCCAGTCTCGAACCCGAAGGAAACCACCGTGACCATCTCCCGACGGGCCGCCCGCACCCGCCTGCTCGCCCTGACCGCCGTGCCGCTGCTCGCCCTGATGACGGCTTGCGCGGCCGCCAGCACCGAGCGGCCCGAGTCGGCCGACGGCGCGGCGGGCCTCGCCGAGAACGCGCCCGAGTCCGCCGGCCTGCAGGTCAGCACCAGCCCCGACCAGGACCGGATCCACACCACGGAGTCCCCGGACGCCGAGGCCCTGCTGCCCGACGAGTGGGCGGACAAGGACGAGATCACCATCGCGGTGAGCGCGAGCGGCTCCCCGCCCCTGGTGTTCCTCGCCGACGACGACAAGACCCCGATCGGCAACGAGACCGACATCGCGCAGCTCGTCGCCGACGCCCTCGGCAAGGACGTGCGGCTGGAGGTGAAGGCCTGGGCCGACTGGCCGCTCGCCCTCCAGTCGGGCGACGTCGACGCCGTCATCTCCAACATCACCGTGACCGAGGAGCGCAAGGAGACCATCGACTTCTCCAGCTACCGCGTCGACGAGCTGGGCTGGCTGACGGCGGCCGACTCGGACCTGACCGTCGACTCCCGCGAGGACATCGCGGGCAAGACCGTCGGCGTCGGCTCCGGGACCAACCAGGAGAAGATCCTGCTCGAGTGGGACCGCCTCAACCAGGCCGACGGGCTCGAGCCCATCAAGGGGCCGGAGTACTACGAGCAGTTCTCCGACGTGCTGCTCGCCCTCCAGTCGGGCCGCGTCGAGGCCTACGTGGGGCCGAACGCCGTGCTCGCGTACCAGGCGGCGGTCTCCCCGGAGGACTTCAAGGTGGTCGGCACGGTGAACGGCGGCTGGCCCGACACCGCGCAGATCGCCGTCGCGACCAAGAAGGGCTCCGGCGCGGCGGAGGCCGTCACGGCCGCGCTCAACCACGCGATCGACGACGGGTCCTACCAGCAGGTGCTGGACCGCTGGGGCCTCACGTCCGAGTCGGTGGAGCGGTCCGAGACCAACCCGCCCGGCCTGCCCAAGACGGAGGAGTGACCCTTTCATGAGCACACGCAGAGTCCCGCTGTCCGTCCTCGACCTGGCCCTGGTCGCCGACGGCGCGACCGGCGTCCAGGCGATCCAGCGCGCGGTGTCGCTCGCCGTCGACCTCGACGCGCTCGGTTACCGGCGCGTCTGGTACGCCGAGCACCACCTGGCGCCCGGCGTCGCCTCGGCGTCGCCCGCGGTCCTCGCGGCCGCCGTCGCCGCCCGCACCTCGCGCATCCGGGTCGGTTCGGGCGCGGTGCTGCTGTCGACGACGTCGCCCCTGATCGCCGCCGAGCAGTTCGGCACCATCGCCGCGCTGCACCCCGGCCGGGTCGACCTGGGGCTGGGGCGCGCGTTCACGGTGCCGCCGTCGGACAAGCCGGGCGCGAAGCCGGGGGAGAAGCCGTCCGGCGGGCCGGCCGCCAAGGCGGGCGCGAAGCCGTCCGGTGCCGCGCAGCCGGCTCGTCCGCCCGCCTCGGACTTCCCGCGGCTCGTCGACGGCCTGTACGTGCCGCCCGCGCCGCCGAACGGGCTCAACGACCCGGCGCTGCGGGAGCGACTCCTAGCCCAGCAGGAGGTGATCGGCGCCCACCGGAAGCCGGCCGGCTTCCGCGAGGAGGTCGAGCTCGTGCTCGCCCTGCAGCGCGGCACCTTCCGCGACGGGACGGGCGGCGCCTACACGAGCCCGCCCGTCGAGGGGGCGGCGTTCGACCTGTGGCTGCTGGCGTCCAGCAGCGGCGAGAGCGCCACCGTGGCGGGCGAGCTCGGCCTGCCGCTCGCGGCCAACTTCCACGTCAGCCCCGCCACCATCCTGGACACCGTGGCCGCCTACCGCGCGGCCTTCCGGCCGGGCGTGCTCGCCGAGCCGTACGTGGTCGTCTCGGCCGACGTCCTCGTCGCCCAGACCCTCGAACGGGCCCGCGTGCTCGCCGAGCCGTTCGCCGACTGGGTGCTGTCCATCCGCCGCGGCGAGCGCGGCGCGATGGCCTACCCGTCGCCGTCGGCCGCTACCGCGTGGACCGACCGGCCCGACGCCGAACGCGCCCTCGTGGCCGACCGCGTCGACACCCGGATCGTGGGCGACCCGGCCACCGTCGTCGAACGGCTCGACACGCTCGCGCGTGTGACGGGCGCCGACGAGCTGCTCGTCACCACCGCGACCCACGACCCCGCCGAGACGCGCCGCTCGTTCGAGCTGCTCGCCCGGGCCTGGGGCATCACCGACCGGGCCGCCGAGGAGCGTCCCGGGCGGGCGGTCAGCGTGGCCTGACCCAGCGTGCCCGCGCCCGCACCCCGCACCCGGCGCCCGAAACCCGAACGCAGCCCCGAACCCCGCACCGAAGGAGAACCACCATGCCCGTCGAGTTCCTCGGCATCGCCACCACCAACGACGCCTCCGAGACCACCGAGCGCACCACCGCGCCCGTCGACCCCGGCTACCTGGTCCGCATCGCGCGGGCCCACGAGGACAACGGCTGGACCCGCGTCCTGTTCGCGTACGGCTCGTCCGGGCCGGAGCCAGCGGCGCTCGCGGCGCACGTCGCCGCGCAGGTGCCGTCGATCGAGCTGCTGCTGGCGCACCGCCCCAACGTGTCGTACCCGACGTACGCGGCCAAGACGTTCGCGACCCTGGACCAGCTCTCCGGCGGCCGGGTGTCCGTGCACTTCATCTCGGGCGGCAACGACCACGAGCAGGGCCGGGAGGGCGACACCCTCACGAAGGACCAGCGGTACGCCCGCACCCGCGAGTACATCCAGATCGTGAAGCGGGCCTGGACCAGCACCGAGCCGTTCTTCCACCGCGGCGAGTTCTACGACTTCGACGACTTCGTGCTGGACGCCAAGCCGCATCCCGGGCACGTGCCCACCATCTCGTGCGGCGGCTCGTCGGACGCCGCCTACCCGGTGGGCGCCGCCGAGGCCGACATCTACGCCGTGTGGGGCGAACCCCTGGACCGCACCGCCGAGCAGATCGCCCGGGTGCACGCCGAGGCGCAGGCCGCCGGCCGGGTGACGCCGCCGCGGATCCACGCCGCGTTCCGGCCGATCATCGCGCCGACGGAGAAGCTGGCCTGGGAGAAGGCGTACCAGATCCTGGGCCGGATCGAGGCCCGGAAGGCGGCGTCGGGCGGCGTCCTGAGCCGGCGCCACCCGATCGACAAGCCCGAGAACGCGGGCTCGCAGCGCCTGCTGGAGATCGCCGCCGAGGGCGAGCGGTTCGACACCGCGCTGTGGACCGCCACCGCGAAGGCGACGGGCGGCGCCGGGAACTCGAACGCGCTGGTCGGCACGCCCGAGCAGGTCGCCGAGGCGCTGCTCGCCTACTACGACCTGGGCGTCCGCGTGATCTCGGCCCGCGGCTACGACCTGCTCGACGACGCCATCGACTTCGGCCGCTACGTCATCCCCCTGGTCAAGGAGGGCGTCGCGCAGCGCGACCGGGCTGCCGAGGGTGCGGCCGAGACCGCAGCCGAGAGCGCGGCGGCCTGATGCGGTTCCAGGTCCTGGACATCGCGTTCAACCCGCCGCACCCCGTCACGGGCGAGCAGGTGCCGCCCGCCGACCGCCTGAACCGGATAGTCGACACGGCGGTCCTGGCGGAGGAGCTCGGGTTCGACTCCTTCGCCGTGGGGGAGCGGCACGCGGGCGCCGTGCTGTCCTCGGCCCCGACGGTGCTCCTCGGGGCCATCGCAGCCCGTACGTCCCGCATCCTGCTGTCGACGGGCGTCACCGTGCTGTCCCTGCACGACCCGATCCGGCTCGCGGAGGACCTGGCGACGGTCGACCAGCTCAGTCGCGGCCGGCTGGAGATCGTCATCGGCAAGGGCAACGAGGACCTGCAGTACCCGCTGCTCGGCCTGGACATCGCCAAGCAGTACGAGTACCTGCGGGAGAACTACGAGCTCCTGCGGCTTCTCCTGTCCAGCGAGGACGTCACGTGGGAGGGCAGGCACCGGCACAGGCTGGAGCACGCCACCACGCTGCCCCGCCCGTTCGCCGGTCCGTTCCGCATCTGGCACGGCTCGGCGACGTCCCAGTTCGCCGTCGACCTCGCGGCCGAGCACGGCGACCCGATCGTCAGCGCGAACGCGCTGCAGCCGCGCGAGAACTACGGCGTGCTCATCGACCGGTACCGCGAGCGGTACGCGGCCGCGGGGCACGACCCGGCCTACGGGTTCGTGGGCGCCGGTTCGGGCGGCCTGTTCCTGGCCGACACCACCGAGGAGGCGGTCGCGCAGTACCGGCCGATCTACGAGGGCCAGGTGCGCCAGCAGGACGCGCGCAGGCACGCGCCGGGCGCCGTCGGCAAGGTGACCAGCTTCCGCACGCTGGAGGAGGCCGTCGAACGCGGCCCGGCGCTGGTCGGCTCCCCCGAGCGGGTGGCCGAGAAGATCCTCGACTACCACTCCACGTTCGGGCACGTGCTGCAGGCGGTGTCGGTGAACCACCTGCTCGCCCCGGCACAGCAGGAAGACGTGCTGCGCCGGTTCGCGCAGGAGGTGATCCCGCAGGTCAGGACCGAGGTCCACACGGACCTGTGGGGCCCGCGCGACGAGCGGCGGGCGGCCGGGTTCACCGCCGTCGACCCGCCGGCCCGCACCCGGGAGGTGGCGGCATGAGCACCCCGGACGCGGCCAGGCGCCCCGCCGGCGTGCACTGGTTCCTCCCGGCGAACGGCGACGCCCGCGGCATCGTCGGCAGCGCGCACGCCAAGGAGGCGCGAGGGTCGGCGTCCGGCCTGCGCGAGCCGAGCCTCGAGTACCTGGGCGACGTCGCGCGTGCCGCCGACCGGCTCGGGTACGACGCGGTGCTCACGCCGACGGGCACCTGGAGCGAGGATGCCTGGCTCGCCACGGCGGCCGTGCTGCAGCAGACCGGGCGGCTGAAGTTCCTGGTCGCCCTGCGGCCCGGGCTGATCTCCCCGACGCTCGCCGCGCAGATGGCGGCCACCCTGCAGCGCTTCTCGGGCGGGCGGGTGCTGCTGAACGTCGTCACCGGCGGCGACGAGGTCGAGATGCGCCGGTTCGGCGACTGGCTCGACCACGACGAGCGCTACGACCGCACCGCCGAGTTCCTGCAGGTGCTGCGCGGGGTGTGGGCGGTCGGCGCGCCCGGCGGGACCGACTCGTTCGACCACACCGGCCGGCACTACCGCATCGCGGGGGCGCGCAGCATCGCGCCGCCCGACCCGGCACCGGAGATCTGGTTCGGCGGGTCCTCCGAGGCGGCGCTCCCGGTCGCCGCCGAGCACGCCGACGTGTACCTGACCTGGGGCGAGCCGCCCCAGCAGGCGGCGCGCAAGATCGCGCGGGTCCGCGAGCTGGCCGCCGAACGGGGCCGCACCCTGCGGTTCGGCGTGCGGCTGCACGTCCTGACCCGGGACCGGTCCGCCGACGCCTGGGCCGTGGCGCAGCGCTGGCTCGACGAGCTCAGCCCGCAGCAGGTCGCGGACGCGCAGCGGGTCCTGACCACCTCGGGTTCGGTGGGCCAGCGGCGGATGGCCGCGCTGCACGACGGCGGACGCCTCGCCGCGACCGGCGACGCCCGCGAGCTGGAGATCCACCCGGGGCTGTGGGCCGGCGTCGGCCTGGTGCGGGGCGGCGCGGGAACCGCGCTCGTGGGGAGCCACGAGGAGGTCGCCGACCTGGTCGCGGAGTACCACGATGCGGGGTTCGACGAGTTCGTGCTGTCCGGGTACCCGCACCTGGAGGAGGCCTACTGGTTCGCCGAGGGGGTGCGGCCGCTCCTGGACGAGCGGGGCATCACGGCGCGGGCCGGGTCGGTCGACAGGCGCGGAGCTACGAGCAGGGACACAACCGGAGACAGCACCACGACCACGACGGAGGTGGCGGTATGACCGTCCACGCAGACCAGGCCCAGGCCCAGGACGAGAACCAGACCCGGCAGCCGGGCACCGGCGCCGGCGGCGTCGTGGTGGTCAGCGGCAACCCGCGGCCGGGCTCGCGCACCCTGGGCGTGGCCCAGGCAGTGGGCGGCCGGCTGGCGGACGAGCTCGGCCTGCGCCTGGCGGACCCGGTCGACCTGGCGCTGCTCGCCCCGGAGGTCCTGACCGGGTCGGCGGCCGTGGCCGCGGCCCGGGACCGGGTGGTGGCGGCGCGGCTCGTGGTGGTGGCGACGCCGGTCTACAAGGCGTCCTACACGGGCCTGCTCAAGGCGTTCCTGGACGGGTACGGCCCGGACGCGCTGGCCGACGTCGTGGCCGTGCCCGTCGTGGTCTCCGCGAGCCCCGCGCACGCGCTGGCGGGGGAGGTGCACCTGCGGCCCGTGCTCGTCGAGCTCGGCGCCGTGGTGCCCGCGCGGACGTTCGCGGTGACCGAGAGCCAGCTCGCCGACGTCGGACAGGTGCTCGACGACTGGACCGGGCGCTGGGCCGCCACGCTCGGCCGGTCTGCGCGCGCCCGTGTCCGACCAATTTGATGCCTATTGAACGAGCAGGGATAATTGCCGCTGAAAGTTCACCCGCACGCGGAACAACGATTCGGGCCCTCCAGCCGTCCTGTAGCGGTGGGGGCAATCGTTGCTACAGGCGGCACTCCCGACCGAGAGGACATGACACATGACCGAGGCTCCGCAGACCGGTACGCCCAGCACGACCATGGTCGACGACTCCGTCAGCGGGCACGTCGGATGGCGCGCCGCGCGCGAACGTGAGCTGCGGGAGCCCTACGGGCCGCTGAGTCCGGCGGCCCTGCACTGGCCGACGGCGAAGCCCCAGCGGCTGCCCGGTCTGCCCGGCGAGTGGTGGGTCGCGGGCGGGGCGCTGTACACCCAGCCGGCGCCGGGGGACACGGCCGTGCTGACCGGCGAGCACGTCGAGCCGGACGGCCCGACCGTGATCGGCGTCCGCGAGGGGCACGGCCGCATCCTCGGCACATTCGTGCCGGAGGGCCGGGACACCTCCGGACCGGCCGACGAGCGCGAGGTGGCGGTCGAGGTGGTGCTGCGCACGGGCCGGTACGGCGTCCGGCCGCGCGACCCGCGGTCGGCGACGCGCGCCGCGTTCGACGGCGTCCCCGCGTTCGACTACGACCCCGCCTGGGTGCTCGACGTCCCGGTGCGCTGGTACGAGGAGCCGGAGACCGTCACGGTCGGCGGGGCACGGCCGGGCCTCGTGCACCACGTCGAGGTGCTCGGGGAGGTCGACGTCGTGGTCGGCGGGCAGGCCGCCACCCTCGCGCTCACCGGCACGCTGACGGCGCCCGTCGTCGTGTTCAGCGACGAGGCCGACGGCGTCGCGCCGTGGCGGACGCTCCAGGTCACCACACCGGACGGCGCGGACGGCGCCGACGGCGCGGCCGAGGAGACCGCCGGGGAAGCGGCAGGCCTCACGGAGGACGAGTCCGCCGGCCTGGTGATCGCGACGTCCGACACGCTGCGCCTGGACCTGAACCGCGCGACGAACCTGCCGTACGCGTTCACGGACTTCGGGACCAGCGCCGCGCCGCTGGCGGGCAACCACCTGCCGGTCGCCGTGACGGCGGGTGAGAAGGCCCCGCGATGAGCGGCGTTGGGGGCGCTCCCGCCTCGGCGCCTCGCATGTGTGACGCGACACGCCGAGACAAATCGCCCGAGTTTCCGCGATTCCACCCGGTTGGTGGGCGCGTGACCATGGCAGTATGACGCCATGGCGCTCACGGGACAGGTCAAGGAGGAGCTCGCGCGGGTCAGGGTGGCGAAGACGTCCTGCCGCAAGGCGGAGGTCTCCGCGACGCTGAGGTTCTCCGGCGGTCTTCATATCATCTCCGGTCGGGTCGTGATCGAGGCGGAGCTCGACACGGAGTCGGCGGCGACCCGGCTCCGGCATGCGATCCACGACCTGTACGGGCACACGAGCGAGCTCATCGTGGTCCAGGCCGGCGGGCTGCGGAAGAGCTCGCGGTTCGTGGTGCGGGTGGTGCGCGAGGGCGAGTCGCTTGCCCGCCAGACCGGCCTGCTCGACGCGCGGGGCCGCCCCGTGCGCGGCCTCGCGCCCGAGGTCGTGTCCGCGGGTGTGCAGGAGGCCGAGGCCGTGTGGCGCGGCGCGTTCCTGGCCCACGGCTCGCTCACCGAGCCCGGCCGGTCCATGGCGCTGGAGATCACCAGCCCCGGGCCGGAGGCGGCGCTCGCGCTCGTCGGCGCGGCCCGCCGCCTGGGCGTGGCGGCCAAGTCCCGCGAGGTGCGCGGCATCGACCGCGTGGTGGTCCGCGACGGCGACTCCATCGGGCGGATGCTGGAGCGCATCGGGGCGCCCGAGACGCTCAAGGTCTGGGAGGAGCGCCGGGAGCGCCGCGAGGTGCGCGGCACGGCCAACCGCCTCGCGAACTTCGACGACGCGAACCTGCGCCGCTCCGCCCGGGCCGCCGTCGCGGCGGGCGCGCGGGTCCAGCGGGCCTTCGAGATCCTGGGCGACGAGCTGCCCGACCACCTGCGCCAGGCCGGCGAGCTGCGCCTCGCGCACAAGCAGGCGTCGCTGGAGGAGCTGGGCCGCCTGGCCGAGCCGCAGCTCTCCAAGGACGCCGTGGCGGGCCGGATCCGCCGTCTGCTGTCGACGGCGGACAAGCGCGCGCTCGAGCTGGGCATTCCCGACACCGAGGCCGGGCTGCCGGCCGACCTGCTCGACCTGTGAGCGCCCGGGTGAAACCCGCCCGTTGAGTCCCGCCCGCTGGCTCCGTGCGCCCGGATCCGAGTTGTGAGAACGCACAGAACCGCGAGTTCCACGCTGTCCGGCTCGGGTCACGGATCGGCCGGGTTCGGGTATAGGCTCGAAATCGTCAGGTGACGACGCCGTGACCAACGCGTTTCCCGTTCGGGTCGTCGCGAGGTCGCGGCGCCCGGAGTGCCTGGCAACACACTTCGCCGTCGGGCATCGACGGCAGTGGTGACAGAACCAAGGAAACGTGTGCGCCGGGACGGCCGGCGCCCCCTGAGGAGGGCATTGTGACCATCCGCGTCGGCATCAACGGTTTCGGCCGTATCGGCAGGAACTTCTACCGGGCTCTCGTCGAGTCGGGTGCAGACATCGAGGTTGTCGGGGTCAACGACCTGACCGACAACAAGACGCTCGCGCACCTGCTCAAGTACGACACGACCCTGGGCCGCTTCGGCAAGTCGGTCGACTTCGACGACGAGAACATCATCGTGGACGGCAAGAAGATCCGCGCGCTCGCCGAGCGCAACCCCGCTGACCTCCCCTGGGGCGAGCTGGGCGCGGACATCGTCATCGAGTCCACCGGCTTCTTCACGGACGCCACCAAGGCGAAGGCGCACATCGACGCCGGCGCCAAGAAGGTCATCATCTCGGCCCCGGCCAAGAACGAGGACGCGACCTTCGTGATGGGCGTCAACAACGAGCTGTACGACCCGGCGGCGCACCACATCATCTCGAACGCGTCGTGCACCACGAACTGCCTGGCCCCGCTGGCCAAGGCGCTGAACGACTCGATCGGCATCGAGCGTGGCCTCATGACCACGATCCACGCCTACACGGGTGACCAGAACCTGCAGGACGGCCCGCACAGCGACCTGCGTCGCGCCCGCGCGGCCGCGCAGAACATCGTCCCGACCACGACGGGTGCCGCCAAGGCCGTCGCCCTCGTGCTGCCGGAGCTCAAGGGCAAGCTGGACGGCTACGCGCTGCGCGTGCCGGTCATCACCGGCTCGGCGACCGACCTCACCTTCGAGGCGCCGCGCGACGTGACGATCGAGGAGGTCAACGCCGCGGTCAAGGCCGCCGCCGAGGGCCCGCTCAAGGGCATCCTGGAGTACGTCGAGGACGACATCGTCTCCTCGGACATCGTGACCAACCCGCACCAGAGCATCTACGACGCGAAGCTCACCAAGGTGATCGGCAACCAGGTCAAGGTCGTCTCCTGGTACGACAACGAGTGGGGCTACTCGAACAGCCTCGTGAACCTCACCGTGTTCGTCGGCGAGAAGCTCTGACCTTCTCCGCCCCAGCGTGAACCACGACGTCCGCGTGCGCATCGGCCAGCCGGCGCACGCGGACGTCGTCATGTCGCGTCACACCCGACTGGCGAAGATCTGTCTGCCGGTACCTCGATCTGGAGTGCTCCTATGAAGACCATCGACTCCCTCGGCGACCTGCGCGGCAAGCGCGTCCTGGTCCGCTCAGACTTCAACGTCCCGCTCGACGGGACCACCATCACCGACGACGGCCGCATCCGCGCCGCCCTGCCGACGCTGAAGCGGCTGACCGACGCCGGTGCGCGCGTCGTCGTGCTGGCCCACCTCGGCCGCCCCAAGGGCACGCCGGACCCCCTGTACTCCCTCGCGCCGGTGGCGGCCCGCCTGGGCGAGCTGCTCGAGCAGGACGTCGCGCTCGCGGAGGACCTCGTCGGCCCGTCCGCGAAGGCGACGGTCGAGGCCCTGGCCGACGGCAAGGTCGCCCTCCTGGAGAACGTGCGCTTCGACGCCCGCGAAACCTCGAAGGTGGACGCCGAGCGCGCCGAGCTCGCCGGCGAGCTGGCGCAGCTCGCCGACGCGTTCGTCTCGGACGGCTTCGGCGTCGTGCACCGCAAGCAGGCCTCGGTGTACGACATCGCGCAGGTCCTGCCCGCCGCGGCCGGCGACCTGGTCCTGAACGAGGTCGAGTCGCTGTCGAAGGCGACCGGCGACCCCGAGCGTCCCTACGCCGTCGTGCTCGGCGGCTCCAAGGTGTCCGACAAGCTGGGCGTCATCGCGAACCTGCTGACCAAGGCGGACCGCCTGCTCATCGGCGGCGGCATGGTCTTCACCTTCCTGGCGGCCAAGGGGCTGTCCGTGGGCAACAGCCTGCTGGAGAAGGACCAGATCGAGACCGTCAAGGGCTACATCGCTACGGCCCAGGAGAACGGCGTCGAGATCGTGCTGCCGGTCGACGTCGTCGCGGCGGACTCGTTCGCCGCGGACTCGCCGCACCAGGTCGTGGGCGCCGACGCGATCCCCGACGGCACCATCGGCCTGGACATCGGCCCGGAGTCGGGCAAGCTGTTCGCCGGCAAGCTGGCCGACGCGAAGACCATCGCCTGGAACGGCCCCATGGGCGTCTTCGAGTTCGAGGCGTTCGCCGCGGGCACCAAGGCCGTGGCCCAGGGCATCATCGAGGCGACGACGGCGGGCGCGTTCTCCATCGTCGGCGGGGGCGACTCGGCTGCGGCCGTGCGCGTGCTCGGCTTCGACGAGGCCGGGTTCAGCCACATCTCGACCGGCGGCGGCGCGAGCCTGGAGCTGCTGGAGGGCAAGGAGCTCCCGGGCCTCACGGTTCTCGCCGACTGACCTGCCGTACCTCTCTCTCAACGAAGGAAGAAACACGTGGCTACCACCCGCACGCCGCTGATGGCGGGCAACTGGAAGATGAACCTGGACCACCAGCAGGCGATCAGCACGGTCCAGAAGCTGTCCTGGACCCTGAAGGACGCCAAGCACGACTACGCGGCGGTGGAGGTGGCGGTCATCCCGCCGTTCACCGACCTGCGCTCCGTGCAGACGCTCGTCGATGCCGACAAGCTGGAGCTCGTCTACGGTGCCCAGGACATCTCCAAGCACGAGTCCGGCGCCTACACGGGCGAGATCTCCGGGTCGATGCTCGCGAAGCTCGGCTGCACCTACGTGCTGATCGGGCACTCGGAGCGCCGCGAGCACCACGGCGAGTCCGACGAGCTGGTCAACGCCAAGGTGCGCGCCGCCTTCGCGCACGGCCTGACCCCGATCCTGTGCGTCGGCGAGGGCCTGGAGGTCCGTAAGGCGGGCGACCAGGTCTCGTACACGCTGGCGCAGGTCGAGGCCGCGCTGGCGGACGTCCCGACCGAGCAGATCGCGAAGATCGTCATCGCCTACGAGCCCGTCTGGGCCATCGGCACCGGCGAGGTCGCGACCCCGGAGGACGCGCAGGAGGTGTGCGGCGCGATCCGCCGGGTGCTCGGCGAGCTGTGCGACCCGAGCGTCGCCGACGGCGTCCGCGTCCTGTACGGCGGCTCGGTGAAGTCGGGCAACGTCGCGCAGATCATGGCGCAGCCCGACGTCGACGGCGCCCTCGTGGGCGGCGCGAGCCTGGACCCGGAGGAGTTCGCAAGGATCGCCCGCTACCAGTCCCACGTCACCGCCTGACATGCCCCCGCTGGTCGAGCTTGTCGAGACCCTTGGCGGTCTCGACAAGCTCGACCCGCAACTGGGCCTGAGCGTCTGACACGCATGGTTCGAGACACTCTCGCAATCTGCCTGAGGTACCCTCGCTCGGGCGTGATGTTCCGGGTGTGACTCCTGCTCAGGGCGCTACAGACCCCTGAGCAGGGCGTTAGCACTGTGAGGTGCGTCTCGCTTACTCTTGACCGATCCGCCGCCGGGTGACGCCCGGCACACCTACAACCGAGGACGTGAACCCGTGGACGCGCTCCGCATCATCCTGGAAGTCCTGCTGGTCCTGACCAGCGGCTTTCTCACCATGCTCATCCTGCTCCACAAGGGCAAGGGTGGCGGACTGTCCGACATGTTCGGTGGCGGTATCTCGATGGGGGCCGGCTCGTCCGGCGTGGCCGAGCGGAACCTCAACCGCATCACAATCGCCTTCGCCCTCGTGTGGGCCGTGGTGATCGTCCTGCTCGGACTCATCCAGAAGGTCAGCTGACCCGGTCGCCAAGCGCCTAGCAGCTGACGGCCACACACAGAGGGGACGACAGACGTGGCATCAGGCGGTCATGCGATTCGGGGGAGCCGGGTAGGCGCCGGCCCCCTCGGAGAGACGGAGCGGGGCGACACAGCGCCGCGTATCCGAGTTTCTTACTGGTGTGCCAACGGGCACGAGACAGCACCGAGCTTCTCGGTGGGCGAGGACGTGGAGGCCCCCACGCAGTGGGACTGCCCGCGTTGTGGCTTCCCCGCGGGGATGGATCCGGTGAACCCGCCGGCTCCCGTGCGGAACGAGCCGTACAAGACGCACCTCGCCTACGTGAAGGAGCGCAGGTCCGACGAGGACGGCGCCGCCCTCCTTGAGGAGGCGCTGGAGGCACTGCGTATCCGCCGCGGCGGACGCATAGCACGCTAAAGTTTTTTGCAGCGGCGAAGCAGAGCGCCCGCCCGGTCACTTCGACCGGACGGGCGCTCTACTTCGTTGCTGCCGCGTGCCTGTCAGACGTACAGATCACTCGCGTGACCTGAGGTTCTGACACGTGGGTTACTTCTTCGCGCCGGCGGCTTCCGCGTCCAGCAGCCACAGGGTGCGGGCCTGGCCGACGGCGCCCGCTGCAGGCACCTCGGTGACCGGGGCGCCGGCGAGTGCGGCGGCGACCTGATCGGCCTTCTCCGCGCCCGCCGCGACGATCCATACCTCGCGGGCGGACCGGATCGCGTCGAACGTGAGGGAGACCCGCTCCGGCGGCGGCTTGGGCGAGCCGTGCACGCCCGTCGTCGTGCCCTGGGCGGACAGACCGTCGTGGCCGGGGAACAGGGACGCGACGTGCCCGTCCGGCCCCATGCCGAGCAGCAGGACGTCGAACGCCGGGACGGCCACGCCGCCCTCGCCCTGCTCGCCCGTCTGCTCACGCACGTGCTTGCCCGTGTGCCCGCCCGCGGGCCCGCCCGTCTGCGGGCCCGCGTGCTCGGCCAGGAGCGCCGCGTAGGCCGCGGCGCCCTCCTCGGGAGTCGCGACCGACGTCGGCCCCGGCATGGGGTGGACGTTGGCCTCGGGGAGCCCGTGCTCGGCGGCCAGGCCGTCGAGCAGGGCCTCCCGCGCCTGCGTCTCGTTGCGGTCGGGGTCGCCGTTCGGCAGGAACCGCTCGTCGCCCCACCACAGGTGGACACCCGACCAGTCGACGGCCGGCACGAGCGGGCTCGCGGCCACGGCCGCGAGCGTCGCGATGCCGACCGAGCCGCCCGTGAGCACGACGTGCACGGGGGAGCGGACCGACTGCACGTCCAGCACGCGCGTGAGCAGCCGTGCGGCCGCCGCCTGCGCGAGCACCTCCTTGCCGGGGTGCACGACGACGAGCCGCACCCCCGGCGCCGCGCCGGCCGCCGGGTGCGCCGCGCCGACCGCCGGGTGAGCCATCAGGCCGCCGTCCGCGTGGTGACCTGCTTCAGCCCCCGCATGAGGGCCTCCTCGAAGACCTCGTCCGGGTCGAGCCGGCGCAGCTCCTCGATCAGGGCCTCGTTGAGCGCCCGGATCGGCAGGGCGATCCGCCGCGCGGGCTTGCCCGGCTGCGTGATCGTGACGGTGCGGCCGTCGGGCCGGTCGAGCACGATCGGCCCGCTCTTGCGCTCCAGGGTCACGCGGGTGATCGCGTCGTCGCTGTCGGTGCGCACCACCTCGGCCGGGCAGTTCAGCCGGGTGCCGAGCCAGGCGGCGAGCAGGTCGAGCGACGTGTGCCGCTTCTGCCCCTCGACCGACACGGAGAGCACGGGCTCGAACGGCGGCTGCTCGACGGCCGCCGCGATGAGCGCCCGCCACAGGGTGACGCGCGCCCACGCGAGATCCGTGTCGCCCGGGGCGTACGTCCCGGTGAGGTTGCCGAGCATCTCCACCGGGTTCTTCGCGATGGTGCTGTCGATGATCCGGCGGGCCGCCATGGCGCCCACCGGGTCCTGCGACGGCACCGCGGGCGCCTCACGCGGCCACCAGGCCACGATCGGCGCGTCGGGCAGCAGGAGCGGCATCACGAGGGTGTCGGTCCGCTCCAGGAGCGGACCAAAGGCGCGCAGCACCACCACCTCGGAGGCGCCGGCGTCACCGCCCACGCGGATCTGGGCGTCGAGCCGGGCGTCGGTGCCCTTCGCCGCGGGGGCGACGACGATGACCCGGCACGGGTGCTCACGGCTCGCGTCGTTCGCGGCCTCGACCGACTCCTCGACGTCGCGCTCGTCGGCCATGACCACGAGGGTGAGCACGCGGCCCAGGGCCACCGCTCCGCCCTCCTCGCGCAGGCGCACGAGACGCTTGTTGACCTGGTTGGTCGTGGTGTCCGGCATATCTATTATCACTGGGCTGTCCTCACCTTTAGCTGGTGGAGCCGTGTCGCCAACTGCGTCATCGGGCCGTGCTCACCTTCTCGATGTGGCGTCGTGTCGGCAACCGCGTCACTTAGGGTCGCCTCCAAGTCCTGCCGTCGCGCTCCATCATGGCGTCGGCCGACGGCGGACCCCAGGTGCCCGACGCGTACGGCTCCGGCTGGCCCTTGCGCGCCCAGTACGACGTGATGGGGTCGAGGATCTTCCAGGAGAGCTCGACCTCCTCGCGCGTCGGGAACAGCGGCGGGTCGCCGAGCAGCACGTCGAGGATGAGCCGCTCGTAGGCCTCGGGGGAGGACTCGGTGAACGAGTGCCCGTACCCGAAGTCCATGGTCACGTCGCGCACCTGCATGGCCGTGCCCGGCACCTTGGCGCCGAACCGCAGGGTCACGCCCTCGTCGGGCTGCACGCGGATGACCAGGGCGTTGTTGCCGAGCTCGGACGTCAGGGACGACTCGAACGGCAGGTGCGGCGCCTTCTTGAAGACGACGGCCACCTCGGTGACGCGGCGGCCCAGGCGCTTGCCGTGCCGCAGGTAGAACGGGACGCCCGCCCAGCGGCGGTTGTCGACGTCGACCCGGATGGCGGCGAAGGTCTCGGTGGTCGAGTCCTTCGCGATGCCGTCCTCCTCGAGGAAGCCGGGCACCTCGTCGCCGCCCTGCCAGCCGGCCTCGTACTGGCCGCGTGCGGTGTGCTTGCCGAGGTCGCGCGGCAGGCGCACCGACGAGAGCACCTTGATCTTCTCGGCGCGCAGCTCGGCGGCGTCGAAGTTGACGGGCTCCTCCATGGCCACCAGCGCCAGGAGCTGGATCAGGTGGTTCTGGATGACGTCGCGCGCGGCGCCGATCCCGTCGTAGTACCCGGCGCGGCCGCCGATGCCGATGTCCTCGGCCATGGTGATCTGCACGTGGTCCACGTAGTTCGAGTTCCAGATGGGCTCGAACATGGTGTTCGCGAAGCGCAGCGCCAGCAGGTTCTGGACCGTCTCCTTGCCGAGGTAGTGGTCGATGCGGAACACGGCCTCCGGATCGAAGACCTCCGACACCACGGCGTCGAGCTCCCTGGCGCTGGCCAGGTCGTGCCCGAACGGCTTCTCGATGACCACCCGGCGCCACGCGTCCACGCCGTCGCCGTCAGCGTCGTCGTCGGGACGCGACAGCCCGTGCTTGGCGAGCTGCTGGCAGACCACGGGGAACGCCGCCGGCGGGACCGACAGGTAGAACGCGTGGTTGCCGCCGGTGCCGCGCTCCTTGTCGAGCGTCTCGACGGTCTCCCGCAGACGCTCGAACGCGTCGTCGTCGTCGAACGAGCCCTGCACGAACCGGATGCCCTCGGCGAGCTGGCGCCACGTCGCCTCCCGGAAGGGGGTGCGCGCGTGCTCCTTGACGGCGTCGTGCACCACCTGCGCGAAGTCCTGGTCCTCCCAGTCGCGCCGGGCGAAGCCCGTCAGGGCGAAGCCCGGCGGCAGCAGGCCGCGGTTGGCGAGGTCGTAGACGGCCGGCATGAGCTTCTTGCGCGCCAGGTCGCCCGTCACGCCGAAGATGACCAGCCCGCTGGGCCCCGCGATGCGGGGCAGCCGCAGGTCGAGGGGGTCGCGCAGCGGGTTGATCCCCTGCGCGATCTTCGCCGGCCTCACCGGTTGCCGGCCTCGTCGAGACCGGTCTTGGTGGTCGTCAGGAGCTCGTCCCAGCTGACCTCGAACTTCGTCACGCCCTCGTCCTCCAGCTGTGCCGTCACTTCGTCCATGGAGATGCCCTGCGCCTCGATCGCCGCGATCGTCGCGGCGGCCTCCTCGCCCGAACCGGTCACGGTGTCGGCGAGGACTATGCCGTGGTCGGCGAACGCGTCGAGCGTCTTCTCGGGCATGGTGTTGACCACGCCGGCCACCACGAGCTCGTCCACGTACATCGTGTCGCGGTAGGCCGGGTCCTTCACGCCGGTCGACGCCCACAGCGGCCGCTGCGGCTGGGCGCCCGCGGCCTTCAGCGCCGCCCAGCGCTCGGAGGAGAAGACCTCCTCGTAGGCCGCGAAGGCCAGGCGGGCGTTCGCGATGGCGGCCTGGCCGCGCAGCGCGAGCGCCTCGTCCGTGCCGATCGACTTGAGTCGCTTGTCGACCTCCGAGTCCACGCGGGAGACGAAGAACGACGCGACCGACCCGATCACCGACAGGTCGTGGCCCGCGGCCTGTGCCTGCTCCAGGCCGGCCAGGAACGCGTCCATCACCGCGCGGTACCGCTCGATCGAGAAGATCAGCGTCACGTTCACGCTGATGCCCTTCGCGAGGGTGCTCGTGATCGCGGGCAGCCCCTCGACCGTGGCGGGGATCTTGATCATCACGTTCGGCCGGTCGACGGTCTCCCACAGCCGGACGGCGGTGGCCTCCGTCGCCCCGGTGTCGCGCGCGAGCCGCGGGTCCACCTCGATGGAGACGCGGCCGTCGACGGCGGCCGTGGCGTCGTAGACGGGGCGCAGCAGATCTGCGGCGTCGCGGACGTCGTCCGTCGTGATGCGCTCGACCGCCGCCTCGACGTCGCCACCGTTCGGCGGCCCGGCCAGCTCGGCCAGGATGCCGTCGTAGGCGTCGCCCTGCGCGAGGGCCGCCGCGAAGATCGTGGGGTTCGTCGTGACACCCACGATGTTCTTGGTGGCGATCAGCTCGGCGAGGTTTCCGGTGCGCAGCCGCTCACGCGACAGGTCGTCCAGCCAGATGGCGACACCCGCCTCGGACAGCCGCTGAGTCGGACTGACGTGCTCGCCAGTGCTGGCGGTGCTGTCGGTCATCGTGCCCTTCCTCTCGTGTCCGTGTGTGATCCGGAGCGGCTCAGGACGCCGCCTCGATCGACTCCTTGGCAGCCAGGGCGACAGCCTCGGCCGTGATGCCGTACTCGGCGTAGAGCGTCTTGTAGTCGGCCGACGCGCCGTAGTGCTCGAGCGAGACGATGCGGCCAGCGTCGCCGACGATCTCGCGCCAGCCCTGCGCCACGCCCGCCTCGACCGAGACGCGTGCCTTCACACCGGACGGGATGACCGACTCGCGGTAGGAGTCGTCCTGCTTGTCGAACCACTCGCGCGAGGGCATGGAGACCACGCGGGCCTGGACGCCGTCGGCCGCGAGGATCGCGCGCGCCTCGACGGCGAGCTGGACCTCGGAACCGGTGCCCACGAGGACGACGTCGGGCGTGCCCTCGGTGTCCAGGAGCGTGTAGCCGCCCTTGAGGGTGCCCTCCGCGGTGGCGAAGCCGTCGGTGCCGCGCGGGTAGGTCGGCACGTTCTGGCGGGTCAGCACGAGGCCGGCCGGGTTGTCCCGGTTCTCCAGGATGCCGCGCCACGCCCAGGCGGTCTCGTTCGCGTCGGCCGGGCGGACGACGTCGAGGTTCGGGATGGCTCGCAGCGCCGCGAGGTGCTCGACCGGCTGGTGGGTCGGGCCGTCCTCGCCGAGGCCGATCGAGTCGTGCGTCCAGACGAACGTGGACGGGATGCTCATCAGCGAGGCCAGGCGCACCGACGCGCGCATGTAGTCGGCGAACTGCAGGAACGTGCCGCCGTAGGGGCGGGTCAGGCCGTGCAGCACGATGCCGTTGAGGATCGAGCCCATGGCGTGCTCGCGGATGCCGAAGTGCAGCGTGCGGCCGTACGGGTCACCCGGGAACTTCTTGGTCGCGTGCTCGCTCGGCACGAAGGACGGCACGCCGTCCATCGTCGTGTTGTTGGAGCCGGCGAGGTCGGCCGAGCCGCCCCACAGCTCGGGCAGCACATCGGCCAGGGCGCTGAGCACCTTGCCCGACGCCGCACGGGTCGCGACGCCCTTCTCGCTCGCCTCGAACTGAGGCAGGGAGTCGGTCCAGGCCTCGGGCAGCTCGTGGGCGCGCAGCCGGGCCAGCAGGGCCGCGGCCTGCGGGTTCGCTTCCGACCAGGCCGCGAAGGCGGCCTCCCACTCCTCGCGCTGGGCGGACTGGCGCTGCGCGACGGAACGCGTGTAGGACAGCACCTCGGCGTCGATCGCGAACGTCGCCTCGGGGTCGAGGCCGAGCGCCGACTTGAGGCCCTTGACCTCCTCGGCGCCCATGGCCGAGCCGTGGATGCCGCCCGTGTTCTGCTTGGTGGGCGCCGGCCAGCCGATGATCGTGCGCAGCGCGATGATCGACGGCTTGCCCGTCTCTTCCTTGGCGGCGTCGATGGCGGCGGCCAGCGCGTCGGTGTCCTCCGCGTAGCCGTCGCCGCCCGAGGTCCAGTCCACGCGCTGGGTGTGCCAGCCGTACGCCTCGTAGCGCTTCAGGACGTCCTCGGTGAACGCGATGTTCGTGTCGTCCTCGATCGAGATCTTGTTGTCGTCCCAGATCAGGATCAGGTTGCCGAGCTGCTGGTGGCCCGCGAGCGACGAGGCCTCGGAGGTCACTCCCTCCTGCAGGTCGCCGTCGGAGGCGATCACGTACACGTGGTGGTCGAACGGCGACTCGCCGGGCGCGGCGGCCGGGTCGAGCAGGCCGCGCTCGCGGCGCGAGGCCATGGCCATGCCGACGGCGGAGGCCAGGCCCTGGCCCAGCGGGCCGGTCGTGATCTCGACGCCCTTGGTGTGGCCGTACTCCGGGTGGCCCGGGGTCTGGGAGCCCCAGGTGCGCAGGGCTGCGATGTCCTCCATCTCGAGGCCGTAGCCCGCGAGGAAGAGCTGCAGGTAGATCGTCAGGGACGAGTGGCCGGCGCTCAGCACGAACCGGTCACGGCCCACCCACTCGGGGTCGGACGGGTCGTGGCGCATCGCCTTCTGGAAGAGGAGGTACGCGGCCGGCGCGAGGGAGATCGCGGTGCCGGGGTGTCCGTTGCCCACCTGCTCGACGGCGTCCGCGGCCAGTGCCTTGATGGCCTTGACAGCTCGCTCGTCGAGCTCCGACCACTCCAGGGGCTTGAGCACGGGGTCGAAAGCGTTCACGAGTCCTCTTTCTCTCCGCCGTCGACCCTCGCCCTGCCCTAAGAGCGGACGGGCCGGAGAGCCGCGCAGCGTGCCTGCGGCGGCGGCGGGATGCCGGCCGCCCTCGGTTCGATTGCGAAATCAACCCTATACGCGCACCCCGACACCCGTGCAGGCGTGTCCACCGTCTGTCACGTCACAGTGCAGATCAGGAATTTCACGGCGTCCAGCGGGAATGTGGTGCATGACCCCGCCACGGCTCGACGTACGATGGGCACGCACCGGGGCGGCAACAGGGCCCACCAGGTGCGTTATCGACCTCATGACCCTCCCGAACGGAACTGCGACGCGCGTGAGAACGAGCCACACGACAACCGGCCAGACCGCGCGTCCCAGGACGTCCAGCGCACCGGGGCCCGCCGCCGACGTCGGGCAGCGTCCCGGGGGATGGTTTCTCAGCCGCGCCGGCGCGTACGTCGCGCTGACCAAGCCGCGGGTCATCGAGCTGCTGCTCGTGACGACCGTGCCCACCATGATCCTGGCGGCCGACGGCCTGCCCAGCTTCTGGCTGATCATCGCCACCCTCATCGGCGGCGCGGGCGCGGCGGGCAGCGCCAACGCGTTCAACATGTGGTGGGACCGCGACATCGACGAGGTCATGAACCGGACGAAGCGACGCCCGCTCGTCACGGGGGAGATCTCGCCGCGTGCCGGCCTGGTGTTCGCCTCGATCCTGGGCCTGCTGTCGCTGACGTGGTTCGCGCTGGTCATCAACTGGGCGGCGATGTGGCTCACGCTGGGTGCCATCGCCATCTACGTCGTCGGCTACACGATGATCCTCAAGCGCCGCACCCCGCAGAACATCGTGTGGGGCGGCATCGCGGGCTGCATGCCCGTGTTCATCGGCTGGGCCTCGGTGACGGGCGAGCTGAGCTGGGCCGCGCTGGCGCTGTTCGGCATCATCTTCTTCTGGACGCCGCCGCACTACTGGCCGCTGTCGATCAAGTTCAAGAAGGACTACGCGAACGCGAACGTCCCGATGCTGCCGGTCGTCAGCGACGACAAGCGCGTGGCCGCCGAGATGGTGGGCTACACGCTCGCGATGATCGCCTGCTCCCTCCTGCTGACGCCGCTCGCGGGCATGTCCTGGGTGTACACCGCCGTGGCCGCCGTGCTCGGCGCGTGGTTCCTCTGGTCCACGATCGCCATGCTGCGCCGGGCGCAGGGCCGGGCGAGCGGCAAGCTGGGCGCCATGAAGGTGTTCCACGCGTCGATCACCTACCTGTCGCTGCTGTTCGTGGCCGTCGCGGTGGACGTCTTCCTGCCGTTCTGACGCTGGTATACCAGGGGTCATGATTCGGTTGGCCCAGACGTCCCGGCCTACTCTGAGCGCGTGACCGAGACCTCAGCCGACCGAACCACCGACTCCGCCGAACAGTCCGCGGGCTACTCCTCGGGCCTGCCCACGGCGTCCGCCATCGCGCCCGAGGTCGACCTGGCTCCCCGCCGGGCGGCCCGCGAGAAGTCGCGCGTCGCCCCCGACTACGCGCGTGCCTGGCTCCTGCTGTCCGCGATGCGCACCGAGCTCTTCGACAAGGCCCAGCTGTCGCGCGCGGACCAGGTGATCCTCGACTGCGAGGACGCCATCGACGACCGCCTCAAGGACGAGGCCCGCGAGAACGTCATCCGGTGGGTCAAGAACGGCGGCAGCGCCTGGGTCCGGATCAACGACCGGCAGGCGCCGTCCTGGGCCGACGACGTCGCGTACCTGCGCGGCCTCAAGGGCCTCAACGGCGTCATGCTCGCCAAGACGGAGAGTGCCGACGACGTCATCGACACCGCGCAGCGCCTCGGCGGCGACGTGCCGGTCATCCCGCTGGTGGAGTCGGCCCTCGGCATCGAGGAGGCCGTCCACATCGCCAAGGCCCGCGGCGCGTTCCGCCTCGCGTTCGGGTCCGGCGACTACCGCCGCGACACGGGCGCCGCGAACGAGCCGATGGCCATGGCCTACCCGCGCACGCGCCTGGTGGTCGCGAGCCGCATCGGCGGCCTGCCCGGCCCGGTGGACGGCCCCACGGTGGGCTCGTCGCACGCGCTGCTGCGCGAGCAGTCCACCGACGCCGTCAACCTCGGCATGACCGGCAAGCTCTGCCTGGACTTCGAGCAGCCGGCGGTCATCAACGAGTCCTTCGCGCCCTCGCCGTCCGACGTGGCCTGGGCGCTCGACTTCTTCGCCGAGTTCGAGGCCGGCGGCTCGGTCATCCGCGACGGCAGCGACAAGCCGCGCCTCGCCCGCGCGCAGGTGATCCACTCGCGCGCGGAGCTGTTCGGTATCAATCCCGCCTGAGTCTGCGGTTCCGCTCCGGGCGAGTGCCTCGTTCCTCGGCCCTCACCCTGCGCTGCACCTCCGGCTCAGGCGGTATCAACCCGGCCTGACCCGGCGTGGCCCGCCCGTCCGGTGGGCCCCGCTCGGCATGATGGGGCGGTGTCCACCGTACTGGCCCACCCGTCGTCGTCCCGTGAGACCCAGCCCGGACCGTCCCCGAGCGCCCCGCTCGACCGCGCCCTGCGCGACTACCTCGCGCACCTGAGCGTGGAGCGCGGCCTCTCGGCCAACACCGTCGCCGCCTACCGCCGCGACCTCGTGCGGTACGCGGGGTTCCTCGCCGCGGCGGGCCGGGCGGGTCTGGACGGCGTCCGCGAGGCTGACGTCACCGGCTTCGTCGAGTCAGTACGCCAGGGGTCTGACGGCGGGCGGCCGCTCTCGCCGTCGTCCACCGCCCGTGCCCTGGCCGCCGTGCGCGGCTGGCACAGGTTCGCGCAGGCCGAAGGCCTGGCGGTGGACGACCCCTCCACCGACGTGCGGGCCCCCACCCAGCTCCGGCGCCTGCCGCACGCGCTGTCCGTGGACGACGTCGCCGCCCTGCTCGACGCCGCGGGCACCGGCGACGGCCCGCTGCCTCTGCGGGACCGGGCGCTGCTCGAGCTGCTGTACGCCACGGGCGCGCGGATCTCGGAGATCGTGGGGCTCGACGTCGACGGGGTGGGCGATCCCGCCGCCGTCCGGCTGTTCGGCAAGGGCTCGAAGGAGCGGGTGGTGCCCGTGGGCTCGTTCGCCCGCGACGCGCTCGAGGCCTACCGGGTCAGGGCCCGTCCCGCGCTGGCCGCCGCGGGCCGCGGCACGCCCGCCCTGTTCCTCAACACGCGCGGCGCGCGGATGTCCCGGCAGACCGCCTGGGCCGCCCTGCAGTCCGCGGCGACGCGGGCGGGCCTGACGGAGCACGTCTCCCCGCACACCCTGCGCCACTCGTTCGCCACGCACCTGCTGTCGGGCGGCGCCGACGTGCGCGTGGTCCAGGAGCTGCTGGGGCACGCCTCGGTCACCACCACGCAGATCTACACGATGGTCACCCCGGACGCGCTGCGCGAGGTCTACGCGGCGGCGCACCCGCGGGCCAGGTAGGCGCCTGTCACGGGCCCCACAGCCGAAGGGCGCCACGCCGAGGCTTTCGCGGAGCGGCGCCCACACTCTGGTATAGCGTGGCGGGCGTGAGCGAGGCAGCCAGCCAGGAGGGAGCGGACACGATGACCGACATGCTTCTCGGTAAGACGGTCGTCGGCGCACCCACGGACTCGGAGGTCATGCGCGACGTGGTCGGGCGTGTGATGCCGGAGCTGCCGGAACCGGCGCCGCTGGCGAGCCACGGCCCCGCGCGCATCATCGCGATGTGCAACCAGAAGGGCGGGGTCGGCAAGACCACCACCACGATCAACCTCGGCGCGTGCCTCGCCGAGTACGGCCGCAAGGTGCTCCTGGTCGACTTCGACCCGCAGGGCGCCGCGTCGGTAGGCATCGGCGTCAACCCGCACGAGCTCGACCTGACGATCTACAACCTGATCATGGAGCGCGGGGTGGACATCCAGGACGTGCTCATCCCGTCCGGGATCGAGAACCTCGACGTGCTGCCCGCCAACATCGACCTGTCGGCCGCGGAGGTGCAGCTCGTGGGCGAGGTCGCCCGCGAGTCCGTGCTGGCCCGCGCCCTGCGTCCGGTGATGGACGACTACGACGTGATCCTCATCGACTGCCAGCCGAGCCTCGGCCTGCTCACCGTGAACGCACTGACCGCGGCGCACGGCGTGCTGATCCCGCTCGAGTGCGAGTTCTTCGCGCTGCGCGGCGTCGCGCTCCTGGTGGAGACCATCGAGAAGGTGCGGGACCGGCTCAACCCGGCCCTGGAGATCGACGGTATCCTCCCCACCATGTACGACTCGCGCACCCTCCACTCCCGGGAGGTCGTGGCCCGGGTGCACGAGGCCTTCGGCGACACGCTGCTGCACTCGATCATCGGGCGCACGGTGAAGTTCCCCGACGCCACGGTCGCCGCGGAGCCCATCACCGCCTACGCCCCGGGACACCCGGGCGCGGCCGCGTACCGTCAGCTCGCCCGGGAGCTCGTGGCCCGTGGCGACGCTGCCTGACGTCCTGGAGGCGTCGCCGGAAGCACCGGGCTCCGGCGAGCCTCCAGTCGACGAGCGGCGCGCCTCGCGCACGTTCCAGGTCCACCTGCACAACTTCGAGGGCCCGTTCGACCTGCTGCTCTCGCTGATCGCGAAGCACAAGATGGACGTCACCGAGGTGGCGCTCGCGGTCGTGACCGACGAGTTCGTGGCGCACATCCGCGAGGCCGAGCGGGCCTCCCGCGAGGCCGCCGCGCGCGGCGAGGACCACGAGTCGTGGGACCTCGGCGTCGCCAGCGAGTTCCTCGTGATCGCCGCGACCCTGCTCGACCTCAAGGCCGCGCGCCTGCTGCCCGGCGTCGTCGATGAGGACGAGGAGGACCTCGAGCTGCTCGAGGCCCGCGACCTCCTGTTCGCGCGGCTCCTGCAGTACCGGGCGTACAAGGAGGTCTCGAAGTTCGTCGCGGAGCAGATGGCCTCCGCCGGACGTCGCGTGCCTCGCCTGACGCCGCTCGAGCCGCACCTCGCCGCGATCCTGCCCGAGCTGGTCTGGGACACGACGGGGGAGCAGCTCGCCGAGCTGGCCGCCCGGGTGCTCGCCCCGAAGCCGCCGCCCGTGGTGGGCCTGGCCCACCTGCACGGCTCCGCGGTGAGCGTGCGCGAGGAGGCGGGCGTCATCGTGAAGCGCCTGCGCGCCGAGCACTCGGTGACTTTCCGGTCGCTGACGGCGGGGACGGAACGCCTCGTGACCGTCGCCCGGTTCCTGGCGCTGCTGGAGCTGTTCCGCGACTCGCTGGTCGGGTTCGAGCAGGTCAGCCCGCTGGGCGAGCTGACGGTGCGGTGGACCGCGGGGCCCGCGGACGGCGAGAAGTACCTCGACCCCGAGGCCGGCCCCAGCGAGTTCGACGAGGACGACCTGCCCGCCCCGGCCGAGCCGGCGCAGACCGACCAAGCAGACACCGACCAAGCAGACACCGACCAAGCAGACACCGACCAAGCACCGACCGAGCAGCCCGGAACGGAGGCGACAGCATGACCGTCGACGAGCAGGCCCCCGAGGCGGCGCAGGCGGACGCCCCGGCCGACGCCGCGACGCGGGACGAGCCGGCGTTCGTCGACGTACACACGCTCCCGGGTGGCGCGCACGCGGCCGTCGAGGCGGTCCTCATGGTGGCCGACGCGCCGATCGGCGCCGACCGCATCGCCGCGTCGCTGAACCTGACGCAGGACGAGACCGACGACATCCTGCACGAGCTGGCTGACGAGTACGCGGGCCACCTGGGGTCGCGCCCGCGCGGGTTCGAGCTGCGCCGCACCGTCGACGGGTGGCGTATCTACTCCTCGGCGGCGCACGCGGACCCGGTGGGGCGCTTCGTCCTGGACGGCCAGTCCGCCAAGCTGAGCCAGGCCGCCCTGGAGACGCTCGCGGTCATCGCGTACCGTCAGCCGGTGACGCGGGGCCAGGTCAGCGCGGTGCGCGGCGTGAACGTCGACGGCGTCGTGCGGACCCTGCTGACCCGCGGGCTGATCGCCGAGATCGGCCAGGACCCGAGCTCGGGTGCGGTTCTGTTCGGAACCACGGGATACTTCTTGGAGCGGATGGACTTCTCGTCGCTCGACGAGCTGCCTCCGCTGGCGCCGCACCTGCCGGACCTCGACATGCTCGAGGGCCTCGACGGGCTGGACTCCTAAGCCCCTCCGCGGGATCCGAGCACCGGACCCCGCAGCCAGGTCCGCAGCGCCCTTCCCGACTCACCGAGAGACGAATCATGAGCAACGAACGCCGCGGCGGGAGCCGCCGCGAATCCAGTGGTGGCCAGCAGCCGCGCCGTCCCGCACAGGGCGGCAAGAACTTCCGGGGCGGTAGCTCGGCCAAGAGCCGCGCCCAGGCGAACGCGCCGCGCCGTCGGCCCGCGAAGCCCGAGGAGCAGGGCCGCGACGTCCACGTCGAGGGCGGCGTGCGGCTGCAGAAGGTGCTCGCGCAGGCCGGTCTCGGCTCGCGCCGCGCGAGCGAGGAGATGATCGCTAACGGGCGCGTCGAGGTGGACGGGCAGATCGTCACCGAGCTCGGGGTGCGGATCGACCCCGCGACCGCCGTCGTGCACGTGGACGGGCTGCGGATCCAGCTCGACCAGGCGAAGGTGACCATCGCGCTGAACAAGCCGCTGGGCGTGGTCTCGACGATGGACGACCCCAAGGGGCGCCCGACCGTCGCGGACCTCATCCGCAACCGCGAGGAGCGCCTCTTCCACGTCGGCCGGCTCGACGCCGACAGCGAGGGCCTGCTGCTCCTGACGAACGACGGCGAGCTCGCCAACCGCCTGTCGCACCCCAAGTACGAGATCGCCAAGACGTACCTCGTGACGGTCGAGGGCGAGATCTACCCGCGGACGGCCCGCGAGCTCCTGAAGGGCGTGGAGCTCGACGACGGCGTCGCGAAGATGGACGCCGTGCACGTGCTCCAGCAGATCGACGGCTTCGCGATGCTGGAGGTCGTGCTGCACGAGGGCCGCAACCGGATCGTGCGCCGGATGTTCGACGCCGTCGGGCACCCGGTGACGCGCCTCGTGCGCACCCGGATCGGGCCGATCCCCCTGGGCGACCTGAAGGCCGGCCGCACCCGCGTCCTGGGCCGCACCGAGCTGGGCACCCTCATGGGTGCGGTCGACCTGTAACCTCGACCGCTGAGTGCTGGGTATGTGTGCCCGGGTACGCACTCTGACCACAAATACCCAGCACTCAACGAAAGCGAGCGGGACTGTGACCAGCCCTGTTGTTGTTGCCATCGACGGGCCGTCCGGGTCCGGGAAGTCGAGCGTGTCGAAGGCGGTCGCCGCGCGGCTGGGCCTCGCCTACCTCGACACCGGTGCCATGTACCGGGCGGCCACCGTCTGGAGCATGGAGACGGCGGACCTGGACGACGCCGTGTCCGTGGCGACGGCGGTCCGCGCGATGCCACTGGTCATGGGGCTGGACCCGGCCGCGCCCGGCGTCGAGCTGGACGGGCGGGACGTGTCCGTGACGATCCGCAGCACCGAGGTCACGAGCGCCGTCTCGAAGGTGGCGTCCAACCTGGAGGTGCGGGCCGAGCTCAAGCGGCTCCAGCGCCACCTCATCGACCAGGAGTCCAACGCCGTGCAGGCCGTGTACGCCCGCGGCCGCGGGATCGTGGCCGAGGGCCGCGACATCACCACGGTCGTGGCGCCCGACGCCGACGTCCGCGTGCTGCTCACCGCGTCCGAGGAGGCGCGCCTGCGCCGCCGGTCGCTGGAGGTGCACGGCGCCGCCGACGCCGGAGCGGTGGACGCCACGCGCGACCAGGTACTGCGTCGCGACCAGGACGACGCGAAGGTCACGCAGTTCCACGTCGCCGCGGACGGCGTCGCGACCGTCGACTCCAGCGACCTCGACTTCGAGCAGACGGTCGACGCCGTCCTCGCCGTCGTCGCGCAGGTGACGGGGCGCGAGGTGGCGCCGTCCGCCTGAGCCGGGCGGGCGACGGCGGGCGGGAGCGACGCAGGTCATACGGCCGGGAGTCGGCCTGAGCGCGTCGGGCCTGCGACAATGGGCGCATGACCCACGACTCCTCTGCATCGGAGGCTGCTGCGCTCGACGCGGTGGCCCGAGATGATGCTGCCCTGGACGCTGCCGCCCCGGTCGCTCCCGACCTCGACCTCGATCTCGCCGAGACCGAGGACGACCTCGCGCGCGAGCGTGCGCTGCGCGCCGGCCTCGAGGAGTTCGAGCTCGACGAGTCGGACCAGGAGCTCCTGGGGTCCGAGTGGACCGACGAGCAGGCGGAGGCCGAGCAGGCGCTGCCCGTGCTCGCCATCGTCGGGCGGCCGAACGTCGGCAAGTCGACGCTGGTCAACCGGATCCTCGGCCGCCGCGAGGCGGTCGTGGCCGACAAGCCGGGCGTGACGCGCGACCGCGTGTCCTACCCGGCCGAGTGGGCCGGCCGCCGGTTCATGCTCGTGGACACGGGCGGCTGGGAGACCGACGTCGCCGGCATCGAGTCCAAGGTCGCGGAGCAGGCCGAGGTCGCGATCTCCCTGGCGGACGCCGTGGTGTTCGTGGTCGACGCCGCCGTCGGCGCCACCGCCACCGACGAGCGGGTCGTGGAGCTGCTGCGCCGCTCCGGCAAGCCCGTGGTGCTGTGCGCCAACAAGGTGGACGGCGCGTCGGGCGAGGCGGACGCCACGTACCTGTGGGCCCTGGGCCTGGGGGAGCCGCACCCGGTCTCCGCCCTGCACGGCCGCGGCACGGGCGACCTGCTCGACGCCGCCGTCAAGGCGCTGCCGACCACGTCCGAGCACGGCAAGGTGCGCCCGTCCGGCCCGCGCCGCGTGGCGCTCGTCGGGCGGCCGAACGTCGGCAAGTCCTCGCTGCTGAACAAGATCGCGGGGTCGGAGCGGGTGGTCGTCGACGAGGTCGCCGGCACCACGCGCGACCCGGTCGACGAGCTCATCGAGCTGCGCGGCATCCCGTACTGGTTCGTGGACACGGCGGGCATCCGCCGGCGCGTGCACCAGACCAAGGGCGCCGACTTCTACGCGTCGCTGCGCACCGCCGCCGCGATCGACAAGGCGGAGATCGGCGTGGTCCTGGTGGACGCGTCGAACCCGCTGACCGAGCAGGACATCCGCGTGATCCAGCAGGTCGTTGACGCGGGCCGCGCGCTCGTCATCGCGTACAACAAGTGGGACCTCATGGACGAGGACCGCCGCCCCTTCCTCGAGCGTGAGATCGAGAAGGAGCTCGTGCAGATCGCCTGGGCGCCGCGGGTCAACCTGTCGGCGCGCACCGGCTGGCACAGCGAGCGGCTGGTCCCGGCGATCGAGCGCTCGCTGGCGTCCTGGGACCGCCGTGTCCCGACGGGCAAGCTCAACTCGTTCCTCGGCGAGCTCGTGGCCGCGCACCCGCACCCGCTGCGCGGTGGCAAGCAGTCGCGCATCCTGTTCGCGACGCAGGCCTCGACCCGCCCGCCGCGGTTCGTCATCTTCGCCACCGGATTCATCGAGGCCGGCTACCGCCGGTTCATCGAGCGCCGTCTGCGCGAGACGTTCGGCTTCGAGGGCACCCCGATCGAGATCTCGGTGCGGGTCCGCGAGAAGCGCCGCCGCTGAGCCGTCGGCGCGACGGCTCGGCCGCGTCTCGCCGTCGTGCGCATCTAGTCAGTGATCTGGCCCAAAAGTCACGCGACGTCTGGGCCAGATCGCTGAGTAGAGGCGCACTTTGCGCCGCGCGCCGGGCTCGATGCCCACGATGTGGGTGAGTCGCGGTACCTTCGGGTCGTGCTTCCGGCCAGTATCCCCAGCCCCGATCCGGTGTGGTCCCAGTTCCCCGTGGGCCCGCTCACCATCCATACCTACGCCCTGTGCCTGCTGGCCGGCATCGCCGCCGCCGCCTACATCACAGACCGGCGGCTCCGCGCGCGCGGAGGCGCCCCCGGGCTCGCCCTCGACATCGCGATGTGGGCGGTGCCGATCGGCATCGTCGGCGCCCGGATCTACCACGTGCTCACGCACCTCGGCGACTTCACCGGCCCCGGCGTCGACCCGTGGGCCTGGATCCGGATCTGGGAGGGCGGCAACGCCCTGTTCGGGTCGCTGCTCGGCGGCGCCGTAGGCGCCTGGATCGGGTGCCGGCAGACGGGCCTGCGGTTCGGGTCGTTCGCCGACGCGCTCGCGCCCGGGCTCCTCGCGGCCCAGGCCATCGGGCGGCTCGGCAACTACGTGAACCAGGAGCTCTTCGGCCTGCCGACGACGCTGCCCTGGGGGCTGGAGATCCGGTCCGACGCGCCGATGTTCCCGGCCGGTACGCCCGAGGGCACGCTGTTCCACCCGCTGTTCCTGTACGAGATGATCTGGAACCTCATCGGCATCGCCGTGCTGCTCACGATCGAGCGGCGGGTGGAACGCCGGAACGCCGCCCTGGAGAACCCGGGCGCGGGCCTGCGCTGGGGCCGCATGTTCGGCCTCTACCTGATCTGGTACGGGCTGGGCCGCAGCTGGCTCGAGGCGATCCGCATCGACCCCACGAGCAACGCGCCCCTGGGCATCCCCGCGAACATCTGGACGTCGGGGATCGCGATCCTGCTGGGCATCACCATCGTCGTGGTGCAGGGCCGGCGGCACACCGAACCGGAGCCGTCGGTATACCAGCCGGGTCGCGAGCCCGAGGACGAGGACGCCGAGGGTGCTGCGTCCGCGCCCGAGCCCGCGCCCGAGTCCGAGGCCGTTGCCGATGACGCCGATGCGAGCCCCGTGGACCCGGCCGCAAGCAAGTAGCCGGGCCGGCGCAGCCTGGCGCGCCGACGCCGGAGCCGCGTACGGGCCCATCTGTGCGCACCCTCACAGCCCACGCGGCTTGTTACCCGGGTGTCGATTGCTCAGGATGACGTCATGCCACGTTCGCGCCCGCGGGACACCTCTGCCACGACCCGGCACCCCGTGGGACCGCGAACCTGGTGGCCGATCGCCGCCGTCCTGCTCGCGGTGGCGTGGGGCGGCAACGAGTTCACGCCGCTGCTCGTGATGTACCGCGAGCAAGGTGAGATGGGGCCCGTCACCGTCGACGCGCTGCTCGCCGTGTACGTGTTCGGCCTCGTGCCCGCGCTGCTGCTGGGCGGGCCGCTGTCGGACCGGTTCGGCCGCCGCCCGCTGCTGCTGCCGGCGGCGCCGGTCTCGGCGCTCGGCTCGCTCGTGCTCGCGCTGGACCCGGACAGCCCGGTGGTGCTCGCGGTCGGGCGGCTGCTGTGCGGTGTCGCGCTCGGTCTGGCCATGGCCGTCGGGTCGACCTGGCTCACGGAGCTGAGCGCCGCCACCGGCGACGGAGCCGCCGGTCCCCGCCGCGGATCACTGTCCCTGACCGCCGGTTTCCTCTCCGGTGCGGGCGTTGCAGCGATGCTGGCCCAGTTCGCGCCGTGGCCGACGCTCCTCTCCTACGTGCTGCACGCGGCCGGCGCCCTGGTAGCCGGGCTGGTCTTGCTGCGAGTGCCGGAGACTCGCCCGAGCCTGCCTCGCGACGAGCGGGCGCCGCTCCTGGACGACCTGCGCATCACCGCCGTCCGGCACCCCCGGTTCCTGCGCGTCGTGGTGCCCCTCGCACCCTGGGTGTTCGGCTGCGCGGGCTGCGCCTTCGCGGTGCTGCCCAGCCTGCTCACCGAGAGCGTCGGCGGCTTCCCCATCGCCTTCGCGGGAGTCATGGCGATCGTGGCGCTCGGCTGCGGCATCGGCATCCAGGTGGTGGCCCGGCGGATCGACACGCCGTCGTCGGCCCGCGCGTCCATCGTGGCGCTGAGCATCGTGGCGGCGGGGATGACGCTCGCCGCGTGGGCGTCCGCGACGCTGTCGCTGCCGGTGGGCGTCGCGGCAGCCGTGGTGCTCGGGACGGGTTACGGCCTGGCGCTCGTGGCCGGGCTGAGCGAGGTCGCGCGCATCGCGGGGCCGGGAGAGCTCGCCG
Organism: Promicromonospora sp. NPDC057138; assembly: GCF_042670845.1. NCBI lineage: Bacteria > Bacillati > Actinomycetota > Actinomycetes > Micrococcales > Promicromonosporaceae > Promicromonospora > Promicromonospora sp. NPDC057138. The sequence goes on from NZ_JBHUUX010000002.1 coordinate 149,385, forward strand.
GGCTGACGGCGGTGTTCTACTCCCTGACCTACCTCGGGTTCTTCGTCCCGATGGTGCTCGCCTGGCTGCGCGACACCTGGTCGTACGGCGAGATGTTCGGCTTCGGCGCCGTCGCAGTGGCGCTGTGCCTGACGCTCGTCGCCGTGTCGTCGCGCAGCGCCCTCCCGGACCGGATCCGGCGGTAGGTCCGCCGCGAGCGAGGATTCCGACATTTCACCCAGGAGCGCTATCGTTCCGGCGTGAGGGAGAACCCGAGGCCGACACGACATCTCGAGCATGTCGAGCCCGAGCAGTTCGGCAAGCCCCTTCCGGGTTCCATCAGCGGGCCGGCGTGGGGCCTGATGTCGCTGCCGGATCGGCCGGTCCACGGCGAGCCGACGTCGTCGGGGGGTGCTGAGAGCGCCGACCCGGCCGCGCCGGGGGATGCCGACCGCCCGGACCCGGCTGCGCCGTCTGGCGAAGGTTCACGGAAGCGGGCAGCGATGGCGGTGGGAGCTGCGGTGTTCGTGGTTCTCGCGCTGACCATCGGCGGACTGGCCTTGCTCCGTGAGGACCGCCCCGAGGGAGCCGACGACACCTCGGCGGTCGAGCCGGCGGTCGCGGACCTGCCCGTGATCGCCCCGGACGAGCCGGCGTCCGACCGCAGCGGTGATCCGGGACGCAGGGTGGAGACCGAGCCCCGCGTTACCGACCCTGCCGATACTGGCGACGGCGCGGTCGTGAGCCGGCCAGGGGACGGGACGGCGATATCGGGTGCCCAGGCCGGTCAGGGCGACACGAGCCAGAGCGGTACGGGGACCGGCGCCGAGGGCGGCACCGGTTCGAGCACCGGCACTGGCTCAGGTCCGACCGGCGGGGGCACGACACCGACGGCCACCCCACCGCCTCCGACGTCGGACCCGACCAAGGAGCCCACGCTGAGGCCGACTCCCGAGCCGACGCCCTCGGCGACAGCTGAGCCGACCCCGACTCCGTCGCCGACGCCGACCGCGTCGCCCACACCGGAGCCGACCGGCGCGCCGGTGGCCCCGGACGCCGGCCAGTGAACCGACCCTGACGGGGACAGCGACGACGAACGGCCCGCGGCCTCGGACAGCCTGAGATTGCCTATGGATTGCGGAGTTGCTAAAGTCATAAAACCGTGAACACCCAGCCGCTGTACCGCATCAAGGCCGACCTCTTCAAGGCACTCGCGCATCCCCTCCGCATCCAGGTGCTCGAGGTCCTGGCAGCGGCCCCCGGGCAGGCCGTCCCCGTGACCAGGCTTGCCGCGATCACTGGCGCCGAGGCGTCGACCCTGTCCCAGCACCTGGGAGTGCTCAAGAACGCGGGGGTCGTGGTCTCGACGCGATCGGGCAACGCCGTCGACTACCGGCTGGCCGAGCCCGTGGTGTCCGAGCTGCTGGTCGTTGCCCGCGCTTTCCTCCTGTCCCGGCTCAGCAACAGCACCGCTGACACCGCCGCGCAGCTCTCCGCCGCCCGTCACCTGCCCCCGCTGCCCGGGGCGAACGCGCAGACGCTGCTGCGGGCCGTCCGGGAGGCGGAGGACCAGCCGGACCAGGCCGACCAGCCGGTTCAGCCGATTCAGCCGGACCAGCACACGCCGGCCCCCGCCTCCTCCCGCACGACGGACGCGTGACGCCGTGCGCCGCGGCCTCCTCGCCCGGTTCGACCTGCGTGACCTCCTGCCCGCGCGCGCCGACTACGACCTGCGTCCACGCACCTTCCGGTCGGACCTCCTCGCGGGCGTCACCGTCGGCGTCGTCGCCCTCCCGCTGGCGCTCGCGTTCGGCGCGAGCTCCGGGGTCGGACCGGCCGCCGGCCTCGTGACGGCGGTGGTCGCCGGCGTCGTCGCCGCCGTCTTCGGTGGCTCGAACGTCCAGGTCAGCGGCCCGACGGGCGCCATGGCCGTGGTGCTCGCCCCGATCGTGGCCCAGTACGGCCTCGGCTCGGTCGCGCTCGTGACACTGCTCGGCGGGGTGCTCGTCCTGGCGCTCGGAGCGCTGCGGCTCGGCCGCGTCGTCACCTACATCCCGTGGCCGGTGGTCGAGGGGTTCACCCTCGGCATCGCCTGCATCATCTTTCTCCAGCAGGTCCCGGCCGCCGTCGGCCTGCCTGCGGAGACCGGCCTGAACCCGCTGGTCGCGGGTTTCCGCGCCGTCGCGGAGGCCTTCTCGCCGTCCGACGGCGGACAGCTCGCCCTCCTCTGGACGCTCGGCTGCGTGGGGGTCGTCGCCGTCGTGCTGCTCGTGCTGCCCCGGGTCGCGAGCGCGCTCCCGGCCTCCCTCGTCGCCGTCGCGCTGGTGACCGTCCTGGCGGAGGTGACCGACGCGCCCGTGGCGCGGATCGGCGTCCTGCCGGACAGCCTGCCCGTCCCGTTGCTGCCCGGTGTGAGCGGCGACAGCCTGCGCGACCTCGTGGGGGCTGCCGTCGCCGTGGCGGCGCTCGCCGCAATCGAGTCGCTGCTCTCGGCGCGCGTGGCCGCGACCATGGCCGACACCGGCGTCTACCACCCCGACCGCGAGCTCGTGGGCCAGGGGCTCGCCTCGGTGGCGAGCGGGCTGTTCGGCGGGATGCCGGCCACCGGTGCCATCGCGCGGACCGCCGTCAACGTCCGCAGCGGCGCGCGAACCCGGCTCGCCGCAGTGGTGCACGCCCTGGTGGTGCTGGCGGTGATCTACCTCGCGACGGGGCCGGTGTCCCGCATCCCGCTCGCCGCGCTGGCCGGCGTCCTGATGGTCACGGCGTTCCGGATGATCCCGGCGGTCACGATCCGCGCCGTCCTGACCTCGACCCGGGCCGACGCCGTCGTGTTCTGCGTGACCGCCGTCATCACCGTGGCGTTCGACCTGATCGAGGCCGTCCAGATCGGGCTGCTCGCCGCGGCGTTCTTCGCGCTGCGGTCCGTGGCAAAGGCCAGCTCGGTGCATCGCGAGCCGTTGCCCGGCGTCGCGCAGCCGGGCGACGAGCGCATAGCGCTGTTCCGCCTCGACGGGGCGCTGTTCTTCGGCGCCTCCGACCGGGTGTTCGCGGAGCTCAGCGCGATCACCCGGGACGGCCCGGTGGAGGTAGTGCTCCTGCGGCTCTCGCACCTGCGCGTCGTGGACGCGACGGGCGCCCGGGCGCTCGCCCAGCTCGTGGAGGAGCTGGAGCGGCGCGGCGTCACGGTCCTGCTCAAGGGCATCCCCGAGCGGAACCGGAAGCTCCTGGTCGCGGTCGGGGTGCTCGCCGAGCTGCGGCACGAGAACCACTTGTTCACCACGCTGGAGCCCGCGATCGAGCACGCGCGCTCGCACGTGCACCGGGCGGCGGCGGCCCGGGCGGAGCTGACGGCCGGGTAGGCGCCCGGCGTCGCCGCGAGGTGAGCGCTCTATACAATGGCTCCCTGGCCCATCACGAGGAGCGCGCCGATGTCGACCCAGCCGTACCTGGTGCCGAAGCGTGTGTTGCAGCTCGTCGCGGCCGGACTCGCGCTGGTCGCTGCCGCCGCTGTGATCGCTCTGCCTCTCTACTCAGAGGTGTCCTCGACGTCCGCCGGCGATCAGCAGGCCACGTCGTCGACCGTGCTGTCGGTCGTCGGTCCCACAGTCCTGCTCACAATGCTCGTCCCCGTGCTCGGCGCGGCGCTGCCTCTCGCCGCCCGCAGCCGTGCCTGGCAGCCGCTGTCCGTAGTGTCTGCGGCGGTCCTGGCTGTCTTCGTCGTGCTGGGCCTGCTCAGCGTGGGCTGGTTCTTCATCCCCGCCCTGATCGTGTCTGTGATCGCGGTGTTCCAGCCGGTGACGCCGAAGTCCGGGGCCGGCACCGCTCCATAAAGCGCTTGCTGCCTTGGCTGGATCATCGCCACTCTTGAGCACGATGCTTACTGACAAAGTGGTACTGGACTGGCGCCGGCCGGTGTCCGACGACGAGATCGTCGATCTCACTGCGTCCCATGGCGGCTCTCCGGAGCCCGGATGGTGGGACCGGATCCGAGGCCATTCGCTGGGGTGGGTGACCGCCCGGAGTGGCAACGGCCTGCTGGTGGGGTTCGTGAACGTGGCGTGGGACGGCGGGGACCATGCCTTCCTGATCGACACCAAGACGCGCCCGAGCCACCAGCGACATGGACTCGGCACTGCTGTGGTGCGCCGTGCTGTCGAGGAGGCCAGGGCGGCGGGCTGCGAGTGGATGTTCGTCGACTTCGAGCCGCACCTCGAAGGGTTCTATCTCGAGTCCTGCGGTTTCCGGCCGACGGCGGCCGGGCTCGTTCACCTCACCGACGGCTGAAGAGGTGCAGCACTCCCTCAGCGGCAACGATCCCCGAACCGGTGATCGTGACGAGAGCCCCGTCGACACTGAGCCCGATCCGGCTGGCCCGGCCAAGCCGCCGTCCCTGCTCGATCACGATCCGTGCGGGATCACGAACGAGCCCGTCCCGGACCAGAACCGCAGCGAGCGGACCGGCGGCCGTCCCCGTCGCAGGATCTTCGACGATGCCCACTGTCGGGTTGAAGAACCGCGCATAGGCGCCGACATCTGCGCCAGGGTCGAGATCGACCGTGTAGAGGTAGCAGCCCTCGGCGCCGGCGTCGGCCAGCAGCTTCCGTAGTCCCGCGGTGTCCGGCTGGGCGGCGTCGACCGCCTTCATGTTCCGCGCGGGCACGAGCAGGTGCTCCGCGCCGGTGGAGGCCACCTCTGCCGGGCGGTCGCCCAGGTCCCCGGCGTCGAGACCGAGCGCCGCTGCCAGCGCCACCCGGTCGTCGACCCGACCCAGGAACCGGGGAGCGGACTGCTCCATCGACACCTCGACGCCGGTCGAGGACGGCGCGGAGACCCGGACCGTCAGCAGGTCGTCCCCGATCTGCTGCACGAACGTGTCCCGGCCCGCGTCCAGGCGGCCGGACAGGGCGAGCCAGATCCACGCTCCCATCGCGTTGTGTCCCGCGCCGAAGACCTCGACGCCGGCGGGGGTGAAGGAGCGCAGCTGGTGATCGGCGCCGGGGCGGTCAGGACGGACCAGGAACGTGGTCTCGGACTGGTTGAACTCCCGTGCGATCGCCTGCATCGTCTCGTCCGGGAGTGCGTCCGCGTCGGGGACGAGGGCGAGCGGATTTCCCGCCAGGGCTGTGGTCGCGAACACGTCGACCCAGTAGAACGGCACGTCCATGACTTGGCTCCTTGATCGCTGTCGCTCGGCTCGACACGGCGGCACCGCGGCGCGACCGACGATAACGCCGGTCCAGACCTCTGGCGGCACGTACCCGCACGTCAGTCCCTACACACCCGGCTGAGAAACCAACCGTTTGCCGGGACTTCACGAAAACGCATGGGTCGGTGGCATCGTTTGCGCAAGGATGACGGGCGTGGATCCCATCGCCGATGCCGCAGCCCTGGTCGCCGACCGTTACCCCGAGGCGAGATGGGCGCTGTTGGCGGGCAGCGTGCTCGATCCAGGCTCGCGGACGGCGGGTTCGGACCTGGACATCGTGGTCTGCGTTCCCGACGACGCCGTCGGGCATCGCGACGCCGTCCGGTGGCGGGGCTGGCCGGTCGAGCTGTTCGTGAACACCCAGGTCGGGCACCGCTGGTACATCGCGAAGGAGACGGCGCGGAGAAAGCCGACGCTGGCTCGGATGATCGCCACGGGCGTGCCGGTGGCGGGGGAGCCCGACGTCGTCGGGCTGAAGGCGGAGTGCCAGGCGCTGCTCGACGCCGGCCCCGGCCCGACGTCGGACACCGCGCTCGAGGACGCCCGGTACGGCGTGACCGACCTGCTCGACGACCTCGCGTACGCGCGCGACGGCGGCGAGGCGGACGTCGTGCGGTCGGTGCTGTGGGAGCGGGTCGGGCACCTCGCCCTGGCGGCGGCCGGGCGGTGGGACGGCGGCGGCAAGTGGCTGCTGCGCGAGCTGCGCGCCTGGGACCGTGGGTACGCCGCCCGCTGGGTGGCCGCCCGGCACGACGACCAGGCCATGGTCGACGTCGCCCGGGCCACCCTGAACGCGGCGGGCGGGCCGCTGTTCGAGGGGTACCTGCGCCAGGCGCCCATCGTCGACGAGATCCCAGCGACGTCGACCACGCCGCCGGTGGTGGTGCGGCGCGCCGCCCGGGCGGTCCTGCTGGACGACGCCGGCCGCCTCGTGCTGATCAGGCGGACCGTTCCCGGGCGTGCGCCGTACTGGGTGACGCCCGGCGGCGGCGTCGAGCCGGAGGACGCCTCGGTCGAGGACGGGCTGCACCGGGAGCTGCAGGAGGAGCTCGGCGCGACGGCGAAGATCGTCCGGCAGGTGTTCCTGGCCTCCGGCCCCAAGGACGCCGGGATCTCGGTGCACCACTACTTCCTCGCGCGGGTCGTCTCGATGGACCTGGCGTTGCAGTCCGGGCCGGAGCTCGAGGAACCGACCCGCGGGGCGTACGACGTCGAGCACGTGGACCTGCGCGACGACGGGGCGCTCGCCGGCATCAATCTGGTGCCTGCCGCCTTGAAGGCGTTCGTCCGGGCGAACCGGGACGCGCTGCTCGCGGAGGCCGGTGTCGGCTGAGCGCACACAGCCGCTGGTGGTCAAGCCGGTTCCTCGATCAATCGCAAATCATCATTACCATGTGTTTTCTCATGGCGGAAAACCCGGGGCGTACATTCCTTTGAGTTCTCGCGCTGGTCGAACGAGCATGGGTAGGTCCTCGCGCCAATGTTGGTAGTTTCCTTTTTCCTTGGAGCGATCTCATTGTCTGGATCGCATCCCACCGGCGCCTCTTCCGGGCTCCGCAGCCCGGACCGGACGCTCCGGCTGGTCGAGCACCTCAGCCGCAGTCCGCAAGGGCTCACCGCCAAGCAGCTCGCCCGTCGCACCGGCATTCCGGTGAAGACGGTCTACCACCACCTGAGGACGATCATCGACCGCCAGTGGGCCTGGCGCGGCGAGGACGGACGCCACTACTTCATCCCGGACGTCCTCGGCCCCATCGCTGACGTGACCGCGCGTCTCGACCGGGTCCAGCCGGTTCTCGATCGGCTGGCAGCCGACACCGGTTGCGGGGTCTTCATGACCGCGCTCCGCGATGGGCAGCTGACCGTGATCGCTCATAGCGAGATCACCGGGGCTCCGCGCCTGGATGACTTCGCGGAGGGCCTGCCTGAGGCGGCCCATGCCACCGCCGGGGGACGGGCGCTGCTTGCCAGCATGCCCTCCCACCACCGCCACCGTTACCTGAAGGCGTCCGGACTGCGACCCTTCACCCGGCGGACAGTTCGCAGCCAGGACGAGCTCGACGACGAGCTTCGCACCGCCGCTCAAACAGGGCTCTACACCGAGTACGGCCAGTGCCGCAGCGACGTCGCATGCTCCGGGGTGATCGTGCGAACCGGACCGCGCACGTCCGACAACCTCGCGCTGGCTACCGCGATGCGCATCGACCTGCCCAAGGACAGGCGGCGTGCCGCCGACCGGCTCCTGCGCCTGGCCCCGGCGGACCTTGTCCCGATACTGGGGCCGGCGCTCACGCCCGATGAGCTGGCCCGCCCGGGAAGCTGAGCGTCGCGAAGAGGCTTTGTTCTCCCAGCCGTAACATCGCCACCACCTGGAATTTATAGGTCTGCGTCTGCGGTCGGTCGTTGCAATTTCTGGCCGCAAAGTCGGCGCGCAGCGTACAGGCGACCGCGCCCTTCACCAATAGCATCGTAAACATGCCGGCCCACCCCAGGCCGAGCCTGACAACGAAGGATGTGCGATGTGCGCAACGCAGCAGAACCGAGAGGGTTGTCGTGAATCATCAGTCGACTGTCACTGTGACCGGCATGCTCGCGGCCAGAGCAGAGGAGCGGCCTGACGCGACCGCGATCGAGCTTGTCGGTGTGGGCAGGCTCAGTTTTTCAGTGTGGAGTCAGCGCGCCCGCGCGGTCGGCCATGGCCTCATCAGCAGGGGTGTCCAGCCTGGTGACCGCGTAGTCGTCCGGGCTTCTGGTGACTGGATCGCCTTCGCGATCGGATACGTCGGGGTGCAAGCCGCCGGGGCGATCGCGGTGCCGGTGCTGGCGTCCAGTAGCGACGAGCACATCGCTCACGTCTTTGCCGAGGCCGGGGCGGTCGGTGTCATCGGGGATGTTCGCGTGGACGGGTGCCCAGGATGGTCCCAGGCGGTCCACCAGATTGAAGCGGCCCAGCCGACTGGCCCGACTGGGGTGGAGGTGAGCGGGGCTGACGACGCTGAGATCCTCTTCACCTCCGGAACGACCGGACGGCCCAAGGGTGTCGTTTCTACGCACGACAACCTCACGCACGCGATCCGGCAGCGTCGTGAAGGTGTGTCGGCGCCGGCGGTGCCGGCGCGCACCGTCTTGCATGCGCTACCGCCCGCGACGAACGCGGGGCAGAGCCTCATGGTGCAGACGCTCAGCGCGGTGCCGCACACCATGATCGTGCTCGAGAAGTTCGACGCTGACGGCTTTTTGGGTCTCGCACAGAAGTTCAGGCCGGACGATGTGGTGTTGGTCCCCGCCTACGCGCTCGCGCTCTTGCGTGTCAAGGCGCGGTTCGACCTGAGCGGCGTGAGGCAGGTGCGGACCACAAGCGCGCCGATCTCGGCCGCGACGCTGGCCCGGCTCGCTGAGCTGTTCCCGGACGCGAGCATTGTCAACATGTACACCTCGACCGAGAGCTGGCCCGCGCGCCTGCGGATGCGCTTCGACCCGAATCGACCGTTCTCGCTCGGCCGGGCGCACGGCGGCAGTGAAGTACGCATCGTCGACGAGGCCGGTGAGCCGGTCCCCTCGGGCGCGTCGGGGTCGGTGCAGCTCCGGGCGGACGGCGCGCGTCCACGCCGCTACTGGAACGATACGGATGCGAGCGCGAGCGTCTTCCGGTCGGATCTGTGGGTAAGCACCGGCGACGTGGGCCGTCTGGACGACGAGGGGTACTTCTACCTGGAAGACCGCAGCGCCGACACGGTGAACGTTGGCGGGCGCAACGTGTCTACCCTCGCCGCGGAGGGCGTGCTCGAGGACCATCCTGACGTGGAAGAGGCAGCGGTGTTCGGTTTGCCGCACCCGACGCTCGGGCAGTACCTGGCCGCCACGGTGATCGGCTCCGACGGTCTCGACTCCGACCAGGTTCGCTCCTTCGCCGCTGCGCGGTTGGGGGAGGCCGACGCGCCCAAGCGTGTGGTCCGGGTCGAGCGGTTCCCCCGCAACGCGCTGGGCAAAGTCGTCAAGCGTGAGCTGATCGAGACGGTGTCCGCGCTGCTCGCGCACGATAGCGGGCACGGCGAGATGGCGACCGATACAGAACGCGCGGTGGCGGCTATCTGGGGGCGGGTGCTGGATGTGGCTCCCGCCACGATCGGCCCCGACGCCGAGTGGCTGTCGCTCGGCGGGTCGTCGCTCGAGGCGGCCGAGGTCGCGTTGCTCGTCGGTGATGAACTCGGGCGCGACGTGCCCGAGAGAGTGCTGCACACGAACCCGACCCTGCGCGCCTACTCCGTTGCGGTGGACTTGGCGCCGCCCGCGAACGAGGGCCGTCTGCGGCCCATCAGCCGCATCTCCCGCGGGGTGACAGGATGAGCAAGCTGCACACCGCGACGCACTACCAACGCTCCCTCTACAACGCGACTGGCGGGCGGGAGTCCGGCGTCAACGTCGGCGCGGCCGTCCGGATGCGCGGCCACGTGGACCCCGGGCGCATCTGTGTTGCGCTGGACGCGTTGACAGCCCGGCATGAAGCTTTGCGTACGACACTGACGCGGCAGGACGCCACCGGCACTGCACATCAGGTCATCGGCAATCATTTTCCGTTGGACCTGCGCGAGCTCAGCGTCCCCGAGGCCGGCGAGAATCAGCGGGAGTCAGCCTGTGCCGCGCTCCTGCAAGCGGAACTGCGGCGGCCGTTCGTGCTGAAGGACAGCCCCCTTGCTCGGGCACTGCTGGTGACCCTCGCTGACGACGATCGGGTGTTCGCCCTGATCGCGCACCACGCGATCATGGACGGCTGGTCCGCCGGCGTAATTCGCGACGAGCTCCCGCACCTGTACGAGTACGGAACGAGCGCGACGCTTCCGCCGCCCGTGCTCCATCTCGCCGACTACGCCGTGTGGGAGGCAAAGCTGGCCGACGACCCCGCAACGCAGGAGCACTGGCGCGCGGCCCTGGCCGACGCCCGCCCCCGCCTCGCACTCGCGTCCGATGTGCCGCCCGTTGGGCCAATCGCCCGCGCCACGCCGCATCCGCTCCCACTTCACCACGGTCCGACGCTCAGCGCGTTGCACCCGCTCATGGTCGAGGAACGGGCGAGCACGACCGCCGTCCTCCTGGCCGCGCTCGCAGCGTCCCTGAGCGATCACGCGACGAACGAGCGGATCACGTTCGGCGTCATGCGATCGAACCGCCAGCAGCGCGACATCCGTGGCACGGTCGGGTTCCTCGCTGGGCACGTCCCGGTCACGGTGGACCTGTCCGGTGACCCCTCGTGCACGACACTGGTTGGCCGTACGGCCGACGCCTATGACCGTGCGATATCGCGCCCCGCACCGGTCGGCGTGCTCCGCGCGGCACTGCCCGACAGCGGTCGTGGGCCCTTGTTCGACGTGACATTGAACTACAGCCACCACCAGGGCCGCGACCAGGCGGACGCGGTCGTCAAGGCTGCCGGGATCGCGTTCTCCTCGTACGACCTCGCCCATGACGAGCCCACGAACCACCCCTGGTGGGATGGGGCCTCGCTGCTTGACTTCCAGATCAGTTCCGATTCGGCCGGGAGACTCTCAGGTGCCCTCGTGGCCGATGCCCACATGTTTGGTGACTCGGAGGCGTCCGGGTTCGCCGAGCGCTTTGCCGCCGCACTGCGCAGGTTCGCCGATCGCCCCAGGGGTCGCCTCAGTGAGCTCGTTCCCGCGAAAGAGTCAGCCCGGTGAGTGCGGTTGCCGCCAATGCCGAGACAGGTGTGCTGCCAGTCACCTATCTCCAGCAGGAGTGGATTGCGGCCGTCGGCGGACACGAGTCCAACCACAACATCCCGCACGCGATCGAGATCACGGGACCCTTGGACCTCGGCGACCTGTCCGCCGTACTAGCGGCGTTGGTGGAACGTCACGAGACCATGCGCGCGGCATTCACCCACACCAAGGCCGGGATCGCACAGCAGGTCATCGCGCCATTCCACCCCGAGTGGACGTTCGAAGACCTCTCACGCCTGCCACAACCAGCGCAGCGCGCCGCGCTCGAACAGCTCGCAGTCCAACACTGCGAGCAGATGATTGACCTATTCACCCCACCGCTGTGGTCGGCGGTCGTGGTCCAGCTGGCCCCTGAGCGCCACGTCTTGCTGACCATCTGGCACCATGCCGTGTTCGACGGCTGGTCCAACGCGGTACTTTTCCGCGATTTCCACCAGCTCTATCGCGCCAGGCTCGACCCCAGATACCCGCCTCCGCCCGCAGCGAAAATCCAGTTCGGCGACTACGCCGCATACGAGCGCGCCATCGGGCTCGGGATACATGCTGGGTTCTGGCGCAGGCAGTTCCCGGCTGATCCGCCACGCCTACCTGTAGAGCGCACGGCCAAGGACCACCCGCTGTGGCTGCAAGCACACCCGCTCCCGCTCGTTGGAGCGGACACGGTCAACTCGCTGCTCCGGCTCGGCGCGCAGCACGGCGCTAAACCTGGCAGCGCCATGCGTGCTCTGGTCCTGGCGTCGCTCACGCCCTACCTCGGCGACGACGTGATGATCGGGAGCGTCACTGCCAACCGGGACGCACCCGAACTGACACATACCATCGGTCTCTTGAGCGATCACGTGCCCGTTAGGGTCTATCTGCGGGGCAACCCGTCGTTCGGGGAACTCGCCGCCCGCGTCCACGAGGCGACCAGACAGGCGCACATGCACCGCGTTCCGATCGGGGCGCTGCGCCATGAGCTGCCCTCGGCGACCCAGGGGGACAGCTCGCCGTTCGACATATCGATCAACTACATGCCGCACGCCCCGAGCAAGGCCGCAACGATCACAGCACCGGACGGCAGCCACATCAGGATGCAGCCCCAGACGCTGCCCACCAACACGCTCCGGCCGCGGATGACGTCGGCATTCAGCGGGGCTGTGAGTCTCGGCTTTCAGCTCCGCCATTCACACGAGGGCCACATCTCCGGCGACCTGTGGGCGCATTCCCCGGCGTTCACCACAAGGACCCTTGACCGGCTGTGCCGAAACCTCAGCCGTACAGCACGGGAACTGCACGCCTTTCCTCGGCGCCCCATCCAGGACCTTGCCGTCCATGGGAGGGATGAAGACTAGCCACGGCGACGCCGGCTACGTCGCCAACGCAAACCGTTGCTGGGCTGCCCATGCCTTCGCGGTCATGGCCACCGGGATCTCCGGGTCAAGTAGCCACGCGGTCTCCAGACCGTTGACGAAGGCGATGATCTCGATGGCCTTGAGGTGGGTATCAACGTCTCCACGAATCTCGCCGCGATCTTGGGCAGCCGCCAGGACCGAACCGATCCGGTCAGCAGTCAAGTGGTATCGGCTGGCCAACCGAGGGTGGAGGACGCCGTCGTCGCCAAGATTCTCGACAACCAGCACGGTATGCATGCCCACGGCGTGCGAATGGCTGGCCCAGCGGGTGACGTTGTCCGCGATGATGTCGAGGATACCTAGGCCCGAGTCGGCGTCTTGCCACAGAACCGCGTCTTCGGCCTCGTCGCGTCGATCCAGCACCGCATTGAGCAGCGCCTCCTTGCTCGGGTAGTGGTAGAGGAGGCCGCTCTGTGAGACCCCGGCCTCAGCGGCGATCTCCGCCAGATTGGTGCCGCGGGATCCGTTGCGGGCCACAAGTCGAGTAGCGGCATCGACGATCAGCTGCCTCCGGGCCTCGCCCTTTGGTGACAAAGACTTCTTGGCGCCGTTGTGCCCCCGTGCCAACTGATGGTCATCCTGTCTCATGCCAGTATCCTATACAGTCGTCTAGGTGTGCGGCAACGTTCGACATGTCGTCCACGCGAGACAAGCGCGCACGCGCGCCTGTCGCCAGCATCTGAGTCACTTGACAGCTCCTTGCAGGAGAGCTTTCACAAAGTGACGCTGAAAGATGAGGAATATCACCAGAGAGGGCGCAATGATGAGCAATGAGCCGGCGCACAACAGTGCGATGTTGGTACCGTGTTCGCCCTGGAAAGCTCCCAGGCCACCGGCGACGGTACGCATCGTTGGATCATCGATGAGCACAAGTGGCAACAAGTACTGATTCCAGGTCGCTAGAAAGAACAAGATCGTGAGTGCCGACAAGGCAGGCACTGCGAGCGGCAGTTGGATCTGGCGGAAAATCTGCCACGTGCTGGCGCCGTCAAGCTTGGCCGCCTCTGTGAGGGCTGTCTCTGCCTTGAGGAAGCTCGCTCGCATCCAGAACACTCCGAAGGGCATGAGTAGCCCGATGAGTGGCAGTATGACGGCCCAACGAGAGCCGAGCAGCCCCATGCTGCGAATGTTGTAGTAAAGCGGCGTGATGAGCGCCTCGAACGGCAGTGTCAGTCCGACAAGCAAGATGGCGTTGAAGAGTCTGCCGCCAGGCACGGCAAGCTGCGCAAGAGCGTATCCGGCTGCGGTGGCCATGGCGACGGCAGCAGGAACAACACCAAGCACGATAAGGGTGCTCGACTGGAAGAGCGCGAAGAAGTTGGCGGCGGTCCATGCGTCGACGAAATTATGCCATTGTGGATCCTGGGGCCAGGCGAGCCCGGGCGGCGTGCTGTTCTGTGGTGCGAGCGCCGCGGTGAGCATGCTGAGCAAGGGCATGATCGCGAACATCATGAGCGCCATAAGGATGGCGGCGCGGGAGATGCGATCCTGGACGGTTGACGAGGTCGCGCTCATTCGTTCCTCCCGATTCGTTGAATGGGCCAGATGACGAGCAGCACGAGTACCGCGAGGAAAACCGCGAGAGCTGAGGCCTGCCCAATCCGCTGTTCCAGGAAGGTGAGCCGGTAGATCTCCACACCTGGCACCATCGTCTGATAGCCAGGACCGCCCTGGGTCGCGATCTGGACCACGTCAAAGCTGGCCAGAGCCGCGATCGTGTTAATGGTTGCGCAGACAGCGATCTCCTGACGGAGTCCAGGAAGCGTGACTGCGAAGAACTCGCCGACTCGGCCGGCCCCATCCAGGCGAGCCGCCTCGTAGAGCGATGGGTCGATCTTGCCGATGCCCGACAGTAGAAGGACTGTGCAGAAGCCGAGCGACAGCCAGAAGCCGATGATGCCGACGGCTGGCAACGCGAACGTGAAATCTCCGAGCCACGCGCGTGTCAGCGACTCCAGGCCAACCGCTTTGAGGGCCTGGTTGACGAGCCCTTCGCTGGAGAACATCCAGGTCCAGGCGATGCCGGCCGCCACGGGCGGCAGCACTTGTGGGATGAACAGCACGACCCGCGCCGCGGTGTTGAATGTTCCGACCCGGAGTTCCCGGATGAGGCTTGCTACGACAAGCCCGAGGCTGACCGGGAGGACGGTGTAGAAGAGGATGAGGATGAACGCGTGGATGACCGATCCGAACAGCTCGGGCTCGGTGAAGATCGCCTTCCAGTTATCCAGTCCCGCCGGTGTTGCCAGCCCGATGCCATCCCACTTGTAGAAAGAGAACTGCACGGACTGGCCCAGCGGGTACAGCACGAACACGGTGTACATGACGAGCGCAGGCGCTACCCAGAGCAACCCGCTCCACCGATGAGTTGGACGTCGCCGCCGAGCGGGACGTGGAGGAGGGAGCGACTCCTCTGAATTGAGATTTAGCTTCGCCGGAATCGACTTCTTGACTAGGTGGCCCCGTGATTCCGTGCCTGCATTCAGTGTCATAATTCCACCCGTGGAGGTCGTCTACGAATCCCCGTGGTGGCGCCGAACCGCTCTGCGCCTATCCCTAGCCGGCGGATCTTGGTGGGTATTCGAGCATCTACTGCTCTGCGTCATTTTCGTAGTCGTCCTGGATTGCTGCGGAGAACTCAGTTGGTGACGTCTTTCCGGCCACGAGAAGTTGCGTTTGCGGGACCAGGGTGTTCGCGTGCATGGACGCAGTCGAATTCGACATGAAGTCGACGAGGCCGTCGCTCTCCAGCAGCGCCTGAAAAGATTCGACGGTGCTGGTGACAAGGGTTCCCGGCTCGGAGTCCGGCATAGGTGCGCCCGAGGGGCCGGCGGGTGGGATGCCGAGAATATCCAGGGTATTCTGACGGGCGTCAGTGTCTGTCTGAATAAAGTTCAGGAATGCGGCCGCCACATCATGTTGAGAGGACTTGGCAGGAATGGCCAGGACGCCGGCGGCGGTCATTGCGGTGAAGGGATCGCCGGTCTCCTCGGGCGGGAAGAGAAAGAACCCGATCTCACCGTGGCCTGTTTCCTGAAGCGTTGGTGCTTGCCAATTTCCGCTCGGAAAGAAGAGGCCCTCGCCTTCCGCGAACCTGGCGGGAGCTTGTGTCTGATCGATACTGTTGACGTCTTCCGGCAGAAATCCCTCCTCACCCCAGTGCTGGAGTGTCGTGGCGGCGTCGACCAGTGCGGATGTGTCGATGGTCGCGCCCGGCTTGTTGTAGTTCCATTCCTGGACAAGCTGGGTACTGCCTGCGTAGTTCATCTGGAGATTCTGCAGTGGATACGCAAGCCCTCCGTCCTTTCCGTTGACCATGATCGGCAGGAGGCCTGCACTCCTCGCCTTTTCTAGGCTCTTTTCAAAGGCGCTGAGCGTGGCTGGCGGCTCGGTCATTCCGATCTGAGCCGCGAGCGACTTGTTGTAGTACACGCCCGTCAACCCGAAACCAGGCCCGGCGCCGTACAAGTGCCCAGTGCCGCGCTGTCGTCCGTCATCGGCGACGCGGGTGGAGGCGAACTGGGACTGAGGCCACTTGGTCCATCCGTACGCTTCTGCGTACGGATCGAGATCGGTGAGGAGGTGGTCCTTGACCAGGTTTCCAAAGGATGCGAGCCGCACCAGGTCTGGCACCTCGGTTCCGGATATCAGGCGAGGCACATTTGTCGTCAGGTTGTTGAAGTCTTCGCTGGTCACCTTCACGGTGACATTGGAATGCTTGGCATGGAATGCAGCACCGAGCTCCTCATAGAGCGGTACATCGGGCGTTGACACAAGCACCTCGAGGGTGACTGGCGCATCACCGATACTCGTGCTCACGGCTGCTGGCGTCTCAGAAGGAGGAGCCTGTGCGCCCGGGGCACTACACGATGCCAGGAGGGCGGCAATGATGGCCGGCAGCGCGATCCGATAATTCGGTCGCCTACCTCGCCGAGACAGAGCGTTGTTGGTACGCATGGTATCTCCTCAAGATTGATTTTCGTACGACGGTGGCCCTTGCCACGCTGTTTCGCGGGACGATTGATGGTCATAGTCCGCATCGGACGACTGATGCGCGCCGATCGGTGGTGTGTTGATCGCGGAAGTTGCGCGATCCGACTCTCGGTTAGCGAATGATCGCCGTAATGCCGAGCCAGCCTTGTCGACGGCGTCTATCGCGTCTGTCATGACGCCGAGCTTCTCGATGAATCCGTGGATCTGACCGACGTAGTCGTGGATCTCGACCGGAACTTGATCCCTTCGCAACCGCCGGGCGTACTCAAGGGCTTCTCCACGAAGAATATCGTGCTCGGCGGTGATGATGATCGCCGGAGAAACGCCGCACAACGTCTCAGCACGCAATGGCGAGACGACGGGAGATTGCCGCATCAGTTCGTCAGGCACGTATGCGTCCCACAAGTACCCGATCCGCTCATACGTGGTTCTACCGTAATCGCGGCTGCCTGAGAAGTTCGAATACATTTCGACGAATCGCCGCTTGGCCGTGGTGTCCATGGTGCTATCCAGTACCGGGTACACCAATAGTTGCAGCGCCAGATCAAGCCGGGAGTCCCTCGCCCTGAGAGCGACCGCTGCCGCGAGATTGCCACCGGAGCTGTCGCCCCCTACTGCGACCTTGGAAAAGTTCCGTCGGGCCCAACCGATTGCGGTCCATGAGTCGTCGAATGCCGCCGGAAACGGGTGCTCAGGTGCGAGCCGGTAGTCGATCGCGAGTACGGCGCATCCGGCACGGTTCGCGAGTGCTCGCGCGACGCCTTCGCAACAGTCCAGGTCGCCGAACATCCAACCGCCGCCATGGATCCAGACCAGAACGTCCTCTTCGTTGCCGCGCGGTCGGTAGAGCCTCGAAGGAACCCCTCCGGCTTTGATCGTCTCCACCGAGGCCACATGTTCCAGCGGGCCGCGAACTGCCAGCGCGTGATCGTGGACCTGCTTGCGCAGCCCGGAGATGTCGCGACCCCAGTAGTTCACTTCGGGTGCGAGGGACTCGAGATACCTGCGCACCTGCGCGCTAGGCACTGGGCCAATCGGTGTCGTCATAGAGCACGTCCTTGAGCTGTATTCGCCTGCAGCATCACCGCGCATCGGGGTAAAGCGGCCACCCATTCATGGGCATTTTGGGCATCGACGCGGAGCGCGCGGTCGACCACAGGTGTCCGCGACCCTGGCAGCATGCGACCGACAGTGTCGGTGCCGATGCTGCTGGGCGAGCAGGCTGCCCCGACCATTGGGGCGATGTTGCGACCCCAGTAGTTCATTTGGGGTGCGAGGGACTCGAGCTACCTGCGCACCTGCGCGCTAGGCACTGGGCCAATCAGTGTCGTCATAGAGCTCCTCCTTGAGCTGTATTGGCCTGCAGCGTTACTAGGCGTCGGGGCAAAGCGACCACCAATTCGTGGGCACTTTGGGCATCGATGCGGTGCCTGCGGTCGCACACTTAGCCGGCTTCGATACCGACTGAGTGGTCAGTCTGTGTGTTTGAATGTACATCGCGTTCGGTCAGGTTCCAAGTCCTAGCGAGTGGTGTAACCGTTTCGTGATCCCTCTGGTTTGTTAGAAGACGATTTCGCCAGTTTCGTGCCAGTTGCCGACACTCACGATTCCGACAAAGTCGCCGGGTAGGAATGTGACTCGCGTCTTTACAGGTGGATGAATACCCAGTACGCAACAGTGGCCGAGATCCCATCGAGCGGCACGTCAGCGGCGCGACGCGCACGATCAAGGTCCTCCAAGCACCCGCGTGGATCGCATTCGACGGCGCAGTGCGGGGTCGCCTAGCTGCGCCGCCCCGGGAACGCGCGCCACGTCATGGCTGGCCGCCGCAGCGCCGTCACCGAGGTGGGACAGGATCAGCGGCCATCACGGCCCGCGGTGCAACGTAATCGATGGAAGCTCGCCGAATCGCTGCCGGTATTCCGCGGCGAACCGCCCCAGATTGGTGAACCCCAGCCGGGAGGCGATAGCCGTCACCGTGGTGGCCTCTCCGCCGGAGTCGGCGGTTCGAAGCTCGATCCAGGCACGTCGCAACCTGATCTGCCGCTGATACTCCATGGGGGTGGTCCCGAGCCACCGGCGGAATCCGTCATAGAGCGCCCGCGTACTCGTGTTGGTTGCTCGTGCCAGGTCGGGCACCGTCCAGGTGCGAACCGGAAGCTCTTTGATCAGATCGACCGCGCGGCTGAGCCATTCGGGGCCGATCGGTCGTGGTCTCTCCCAGATCTGGCTCGAATAGTTGTGCGGCATGGCGAGCAGCAGCCCGACCATCAGTCCTCGCCCGGCCACGGAAGCCGCGGCGGGATGGCGGAGAATCGGGGTTGCTGAATCGAGGTCCTCGACAAGGTGGTCGACGGCGGACCACCAGCTGGCGGCCGGCATGTCCCAGACGTTCACGACGGGCTCGAAACGCAGGGGGACGCTCGGACTGGTATCGACCCACGTCTCCAGCTCCGATTCGAGTGCGGTGCGGTCGATGGCGATCACCATCATGACGCTCCCGGACGGCCATCTGATGCGGATGGGCTTGCCGGGCGTGAACACGGCCGCGGTCCCGGGGCGAACGACGACCGACTGCGCGCCGATCCTGAATTCCGCTCCACCGACGAGCGAGCGGGCGACGATGAACGAGGCATCCGCTCGCTCGGCTACGAGCTCGACCTCGGTCCCGTAGGCGAGGACGGTGATGCTCACCGCCCGAAGCCGGGCACTACGGATCGAAGCCTCGAAATAGCGACTGTCACCCCGGAGGCGCAGCTCGTGGGGGAAGAGGACGCGAGACACCTCTTCACGGGCAGTGTTGAGGTCGGTGGTTCTGAAGTGCTGGTGTTCGGCAAGTGGAGCGGGGTACCTGATGACAACCTCTTCCAGCTTGCTCTCATATCCTGGGGACTCGATTCCCGGCACAGGATCTGTAGCCACCGATCGATTGTCGGTCGCGCCGCCGCCGCTGGCGATCAAAACCGGGGACGGAAGACCAAGATTGTGAGAACGCTCCCACAGCTGCTCAGAGCGGGGCCTGGGGGATCCTGCCCGGTCAGGCGAGCAGCGCGACTCCGGTCGCGACGAGCCATAGCGACCAGGCGATGTAGGCGATGGGTGTCAGGGTGGCCGCGACCTTCCAGCCGGTGCGCTCGGCCGGACCGACGAACTCCAATGAGCAGAGCATCAGGAGGGTGCCGATGACGATCCCGGGCGCTCCGAGCCAGGTCGGTGCGATGGTGGTCTGGGTGATGGCGGCGCCCACCAGAACGGTCCAGGTGCCTGTGAGCAGGTAGCCGAGGTGCTCGCCGACGGCGACGCCGAGGTATCGGTTGAAGGCCTGGAACACGACGTCGACCGCCTCGCGCGTGGCTGGGCTCGTTTCTGGGTCGGCGTCGAGGCGTGCGAGGTAGGGCACGAGGAACGGCCACCGGATCAGGCCGAGGAACTGCACGAGAGCGGCGAGCACGCCGGTGGTGGCAATGAGCGTCCGGATCGGGGCGCTTGCACCTTCGAGCGCGAGGGCGACGAGTACGGCCAGCGGCGCAAGGGCTACGGCGGTCAGGGCGAAGGCCCACCACCACAGCAGCAGCCGGGTGCCACCCTCGCGGAACCTCGCCAGGACGTCGGGAGTGGGTCGGCGCAGGATGTCGGGGTAGTCGAACAATGCGGCCAGTGCTCCGAAGGCCACGTTGAAGGCCACCGGGACCGTCACCAGCAGCACACCGGCCAGGGTGACGGTGTTCATCGGGTCGCGGCGACCGGCGCCGTCGTGCTCGAGGGGTCGTCGGTGCGCGGGGGAGTGGGGCGCTTCGCGAGGATCAACCGCAAGGCGAGGCCGGTCGCGACCGTCGCCAGGACGGCGCCGCTGAGACCGAAGACGTAGTAGCCCCGCTCGGCGTCGACGATGACGTTGCCGCTGATCAGCCAGCCCACCGCCCAGGTGACGCTCACCAGGGCCGTCCAGGCCGTTGCGGTGCGTGGGCCGCGTCCCAGCTGCGTCGCCTGCCCGGCGCCGACGAACGCACCGATCACGGAGCCGGTGAGGACGAGCGCACCGACCGACGTCCCAGCGCCGGTCAGGACGGCCGCGAGAGCGCTGCCCACGGCCGTGCCGGCCGCGGTGCCGATGGCCCACCGCGGCCCGAAGCCGCGGGAGCGGAGCGCGAGCCACTGGGCGACACCGATGACGGCGCCGGCCAGCAGGCCGCCGACCGCCGCGGAGAGGGGGCCTTCGTTGGAGCCGACGGTCTGGATGGCGAGCCAGCCCCCGGCCGGGAAGGCGAGGACGGTGAGAAGCCAACGGGCGAAGAACATCAGGGTCTCCTGGGGCTAGGTAGCGTACGGGGTACACTATCTTCGTAGCGTACGCTGTACACATGAAGGAGTCAACGCCCCCGATCATGTCCCCGGATCGCCCAGCCGGCCCGGCTCGCGCACGTCGGCCGCGCGGATCCATCACGGCTGCGGCCATCCTCGACGCGGCCGAACAGCTGGCCGCCGAAGGGATCGACGCAGTGACGGTCCGTGCGGTCACGTCTCGGCTGCACGCCTCGCCGATGGCGTTCTACCGCCATTTCGCCACCAAGGAGGCGCTGGTGGACGCCCTGCTGGACCGGGTGCTCGGGCGGTTCCAGCCTCCGCCGGCGACCGAGGACTGGGTCGAGGACCTGCGCTCCTTCGGCCTGAGCCATCGACGCATCCTGCAGGACCATCCCTGGGCGGTCACGCCGCTGTTCGGTCATCCCTCGCCCGGACTGAATGCGGTCCGCATCGGCGAGAGCGCGCTCGGCATCCTGCACAGGGGAGGCGTGACCGGCGACCGCGCCGTCGCCATCTTCAGCGGGATCATCGCACTGAACTACGGCTGGTCGGCGTTCACCACTGCCCAGCTGACCGCGCGCCCTGCCGCTGGCAACGACGAGCCTCCGGCTCTGCGCGACGTCCTTGCCGCACTCCCGGTCGACGAGTTCCCGCTTACGGTCGCGGTCGCCGACTCCATGGGTGGCTTCGGCACTGACCTGCACTATGGGATCGCTCTGGACCAGCTACTCGCTGGGGTCAGTCTTCCGCAGCAGTCGCGCGTCACGCGCGCTGACGGGGCTTGATCCGTCATGATCGCCGACGCGGAGACAGTGCTGTTCCTGCCCGGGCTGGGCGCGGGCACCGATACGTGGGACTTGCAGCTGCGCGCGCTGCCCGCCGGGTTTACGGGCCTGGCCACGGAGATCTCCGGTCTCGACCAAGCGGCGACCCCTGGAGCATTTACGTTCGCGGCCGCGACACTCGCGCTGCGCGACCTGCTCGACGAGCGGGGTGTCGAACGCGCTCATGTCTGTGGGCTGTCGCTTGGTGGGATGACGGCCACCCACTTCGCACTCGACTTTCCCGAGCGGGTCGCCTCGCTGGTGCTCTCGGGCAGCCAGGTCCGCCCGCACCCCGCCCTCACAGCAAGCGTGCGCACGGGCGTCCGGATGCTGCCGGAGAGCATCGCCGAGAGCAGGGGGTTGACCAAGGCGATGTGGCTCGGTGCCCTCGGGGTGATCGCTGACGTCAACTTCCGCGGACGCCTGACGAGCATCCAGGCGCCAACCCTTGTCCTGTGCGGCAGTCGCGACGTCATCAACATCCCCGCCGCGCGAGAGCTCGCCGCGACCATCCCGAACGCGGAGCTGCGGATCATCCCGCGCGCGGGGCACCCGTGGAACCAGCAGCACCCAGAGCTCTTCTCCCGGACCATCGCCGAGTTCTACGCCCGGCTAGCCAGGGGCGGCTGACGTGTCGCCCGATCAGGTCCAGGACGTGGATAGCCTTTGCAGGCGATGGGAGGCACGGCATGGCATCCGACACGCTCTCAAGGCTGGACTTCGACCGGTGGGACGAGCCACAACCCACATCTGACCTGCGCGCGAGCCTTGTGGGCTGGCTCGGGTTCCAGCGACACGAGTTCCAGCGGAAGTGGCGCGACCTCACGCCCGAGCAGCTTGCCGAGTGGTCGGTCCCGCCGGTCGAGCTGTCCGTCCTCGGGCTCATCCGCCACATGCAGCAGATGGAGCACGCCTATCTGGGCTGGGGCCTCGGCGGTGGCGAACGGGTCGACGCCTACGGGGACGACGACTACGCGGGCGGGTCGGCAGACACCGTCGAGGACGACCTCCGCCTGTACCTCGACGAGATCGTGCGGGCGGACGCCGCGATCGCCGCGCTTCCCACGCTCGACAGTCCCGGGCTGGGCCATGGCAATCCGCTCGGCCACACGCTGATCAAGATGATCGACGAGTACGCGCTGCACAGCGGTCAGGCGCACATGCTGCGTTTCGCAGCACTCGGCCGCGTGGTGCGCTGAACGGCCAGTCGACGCCCAGGATCGATCGATCCCGGGCGTCGACGGCGGCCGGGTCTGGTCTTGTACGGGTCACGAGTAGAGGGCGAAGGGCCAGCCGCGCAGGACCGCCCGTCTGAACCGTTCATGCCCGGTTGGTGACCGCGCCACTGTCGTAAAAGGGCGTTTTCATCCGATACGGGCACAATGTGAGCGTCACATTGTCTGCCCGAAGGGTTCACCCATGACGCTCTCGCAGAGAATCCCGCTGCGCGGCCTGCTCACCGCCGTCGTCGCGCTGCTGCTGTTCGCCGCCGTGGCGCTCGTCGCCGCACCGCCCGCCGGTGCTTTGCCGCCCGGGACGCCGTCCAAGGCCACCGCACAGTCCGAGCTCAACGCACTGACCGTCCGTTCGGAGGAGTCGATGACCGGCTACTCCCGCGACCTGTTCCCGCACTGGATCGACCAGGGCAGCAACTGCGACACCCGTGAGACGGTGCTCAAGCGCGACGCCGACTCCGTCACCGTAGGCTCCGACTGCTACCCCACCTCCGGCAGCTGGTACAGCTACTACGACGGCGCCACCTGGACCCAGGCCTCCGACCTGGACATCGACCACATCGTGGCCCTGGCCGAGGCCTGGCGCTCCGGCGCACAGCACTGGACCACCAGCCAGCGGCAGAGCTTCGCCAACGACCTGAGCGGCCCGCAGCTCATCGCCGTGACCGACAACGTGAACCAGTCCAAGGGCGACCAGGACCCCTCCACGTGGCAGCCGCCGCGCTCCGGCGCCCGCTGCGCGTACTCCAAGTGGTGGATCCACACCAAGTACCGCTGGGCACTGCACCTGCAGTCCTCGGAGAAGTCCGCGCTGCAGACCATGCTCAACACCTGCTCGTACTGAACCTCCTCCTACGCCGCGGCGTCATGGGCACGAGCCCATGACGCCGCGGTCTGCGCGACAAGTACCCAGCAACCCGCTGGCACGACGGCGGGGGACCGGGTCAGCGGGTTGCTTGCCGGTCGTAGTCGGCCTGTCGGGCCTGGATCTCGTCGGCGTTGTCGATCGTCCAGTCGTACAGGCGGCCGAACGGCTCCCGCAGGGACTCGCCCAGCGGCGTCAGCGAGTACTCCACCCCGACCGGTGCCGTGGGCAGCACCCGGCGCACGATCATCCCGTTGCGCTCGAGCCGGCGCAGGGTCTGCGTCAGGACCCGCTGGGTCACGCCCTCGAGGCGGCGCTTGATCTCGTTGAACCGGGTGGGCTCCTCCAGGACCGCCATCACCATCATCGACCACTTGTCCGCGATCTGGTCGAGGATCGGCCGACTGGGGCAGTCGGAACGAAAGACGCGCCTCTCCTCGACGCTCGCGCCCGACCCCTCACACCGCGGCCACCGCCCGCCGTCGGGCTGGGTTTGCTGAGTGCTGGATATTCGCCCCTCCCAGCCCGTTCGAAGGGCGAATATCCAGCACTCAACGGAGCGGCGTCAGCGTCTGGTCCAGGTCTGGTTGGACTGGGCGGCGCCGCAGGTCCAGAGCTGGACCTTCGTGCCGTTGCCGGTGCCAAAGCCCGCGGCGTCCAGGCACAGGCCGGACTGCACGCCGGTGATGGTGCCGTCGGCGTTGACGTTCCACTGCTGGTTGGCCTGTCCGTTGCAGTCCCAGATGACAACCGGGGTGCCGTTGCTGGTCCCGCGGCCGTAGGCGTCCAAACACTTGTTGCCGTACACCTTGAGCTCCTTGCCGGCGGTGTGGGTCCACCGCTGGTTGGCGCCGCCCCAGCAGTCCCAGAGCTGCGTGTCGGTGCCGTTGGCGGTGCCGACCCCGGTGACCTCGAGGCAGCGGCCGGACTGGGTGCCCACGATCTCGGTGCCGCTCGGGGTGCCGATGCTGCCGGGTACCGATCGCAGTGCGTCGTACCAGACCGCAGCCATCTTGTCGTAGCCCGCGGCGGTCGGGTGGACACCGTCCTCCAGGTCGGCGGCCGTCAGGGCGCTGTGCATGTCGACCAGGTGCACCTTCTTGCCGTTGTTCACCTTGCTCTGCACGATGCCGGGGATCGCCGCGTTGTAGCTGTTGACCGCCGCGTCCCCCTCGCTCCACCCGAGCGGAGTGATCTGCGCGACGAACACCTCGGCGTTCGGCGCCGTCGTGGTGATGTGGTCGATCAGCGCGGACAGCCGGTCCGGGGCGCCGGCGCTGTTGTCCTGCAGGACGTCGTTGGTGCCGATGTGCAGCAGCACGGTGTGCGGCTGGTAGGTGTTCAGCCAGCCGACGATGTTCGCGTCGATCTGGTCGATACGCCAGCCGGGGTGGCCTTCGTGGTCGTGGTCGCCGAGGCTTGCCGGCCCGTTGAACTGCGACCCGACGAAGTCGGTGGTGTACCCGGTGTTGGCGAGGCGCTGCCACAGGCCGATCCGGTATCCGCCGGGCGTCTGTGTGCCTTCGGTGATGGAGTCGCCCAGCGGCATGACACGCACGCCACCGTTGGACTCCGCGTTCGCGGGACCGGTCGGCATGGTCACCATGGCCGCCACGAGACCGAGTGCCGCGATCGGGCCGAGCCACTTTGCTCTTGTTCGCATCATCTACTCCTGGTGTGCTGTGGGGTTGAGCAGGTCGAGCTGGGTGAGCGGGCCCATCCGGTAGGGGAGCAGCCCGTAGTCGTCGGGGTCCGCGTCGGGGTCGACGCCCTGGTACACGTACTGCAGATGGCAGGGGTCGATGGGGAGTGCTGTGTGAGCGCTAACACGAGCAGTCCCACGAACGTCGTCGTTACTTGTGCGGGAATGCTCGTGTCCAACGAGCTACCGGAATCCTGGGTGAAAGCCGACGGCAAGTCAACCCCTTGCTCGTGCCGCCGACGCCGTGCCGCGGAACCCGCAGGCCCAGGTCGGCGACACGATCTACCGCTGCGGCAGGAGAGCGCGGGCGTAGCGGGCGAAGCGCTCCCCGATGAGGCGGTGGGTGGCCGTGTCGGGGTGGAGGGCGTCGGGCAGCGGGTGCTCGACGGCGTCGTCCGCGCCGTACAGCGTGGTGCCGTCGAGGTAGTGGAGGTTCGGGTCGTGCCGGGTCTCGACGACCGAGGCGAGCGCGTCACGGGTGACCCGCAGGGTCAGCTTCCCCTGCTGCTGCTCCTCGCTGCGGCCGGTGGCGACGAACCGTACCTGGTCGGTGCCCAGGGTGTCCGGGTCGACGGCGCCCGGGCCCGGCGTGTCCTCGTGGATGCCGCAGAAGATCGACGAGACGAGCACGAGCGGGGTCGTGGGGTGGCCGTCGCGGATCGTGTCGAGGAACCCGTGCACCGCGGGCACGAAAGCCCGCAGCCGCATCAGGTCGGCGTTGACGACGTTGATGCCGAGCTTGACGCTGATCAGGTCGGCGGGCGCGTCGCGGATCACGCGGGCGACGAAGGGGTCGACCAGGGCGTTGCCCCCGAACCCGAGGTTGCGCAGCGACACGCCGCCGAGCCGCGCGGCGACGGCGGGCCAGGTCTGGGTGGGCGTGCTCGCGTTCGAGCCGTGGCTGATCGAGCTGCCGTGGTGGACCCACAGGGGACCCGCCGGCCCGACCGGTGCGATCGGCGCGTCCGTCCGGAGCTCGATGAGCTCGACGGACTCGTTGTGCGGCAGCCAGATCTCGACCAGCTTCTCGCCCGCGGGCAGGCCGGGGAACGCCGCGGTGTGCGGGGGGCCGGGCCGGAACTCCGTCCCGCCGGTCTGCAGGTCGGACAGGATGAGGTCGCCGTCGTCGAGCGGCACGCTCGCCGCGAGGGCGCCGTCCACCATCAGGTCGACGCTGCCGCGCGCGCGGTCCGCGCCGCGGTAGGCGAGCCGCGTCGGGTGGGACACGAGCGCGACGGTCCGGGCCGCGGTCGAGAACGCCAGGCGGACGCCGGAGGGCTGCGCCTCCATCATCAGCAGCCGCGGATCGGGAAACTGCTCGCGGGCCCAGGCCGGCAGCCGGTGCGGGCGCAGGCCACGGGAGGTGCTCTCGAGCTCGGCGGCGCCGTGCACGTACGGAGCGGTGAGCGGGGTGAGCAGAGTGCTGGGCATGACGATGTTCCTTGCCTCCGAGTGGTGGTGCCAGCTAGTTGTGGTGCCTACACGTTGTGGTGCGGGTCTACGAAGCCGCCGGCCACGCGCGCAGGAGCGCGTCGAGCGCGTCGAGGGCCCGGCCCCACGACACGTCGGGCGCGGGCTCGCTGTGGTCGAAGCTGCCGATGCGCTCGAGCGTGAGGTAGCCGTTGATGGTGCTGCCGAGCAGCCGGGTCGCGTGAACGCGCTCGCCCGGCGGGATGTCGTAACCCCGCAGGACGGCGTCCGACAGCGCGACGATGGTCCGGGCGGCGTCGGAACCGACCACCGTGGGGCCCGCGCGACGCTGGAGCGACTGCCACCGGCCGGGCGCCTCGCGGGCGAACGAGCGGTGCGCGTCGGCCAGCCCGTCCAGGGCGGCCCGGCCGGCCCGGCCCGCGACCGCCTCGGCGATGCGCGCGGCGAGGTCCGCCAGGGCGACGGTGCTGACGCCGTCCAGCAGCGCGGCGTGGTCCCGGACGTGCGAGTACAGGCTGGGCGTGCGCACGCCCAGACGCCTGGCGACGGCCGACAGCGTGACCGCCTCCAGGCCGCTCTCGTCGGCCAGCGCGGCCGCCTCGGCGACGACCGTGCTCGGGGTGAGGGGTGCCCGGGACACGGCGTCAGCCTACACCCTTGAGGAGATCGCCTACTATTGTTAGCAGGGTCGCCGTCGTCACACCCAGGGTGGAGCGGCGGCGGGCGCTCTCCGACCACGGGATGATGCTCCGCGGGGCGGTCTGTGTGACAGTCGACTTACGTCGACCCGCGCGTGCGCCGCCCGCTACATTCTTGCGGGCGTGTCCGCACCCTGGCCCGTACCCAGATTCGCACCCGGGCCAAGAGCAGCCCACGAGAAGGAGCCCGTGACGATCCCGCCCGCGTCCCGCAACGAGACCAGCCCCGTCCCGCCCGTCCGGCACCGCGGACCGGAGGCGCGCCGACACCGCGCGGCCTGCCCCGCCGACGTGACGTCGGTGCCGTCGACGTCGCCCCGCAGGTCGCCGGCCACCGCGCTGGGGCATCGGCTCGATCTCGCCCGGGAACGCGCTTTCGTGGGCCGCGACGAGCAGACCGCCGCGTTCCGGAAGGCCCTGGCCGAAGAGCGCGCCTCCACGGTGCTGTTCCTGCACGGCGCGGGCGGGACCGGCAAGACGGCGCTGCTGCGCCGGTTCGCGCACGAGGCCGAGGACGCCGGGCGCCCGGTCGTGCGGGCGGGCAGCTTCGACCCGGCGCGGTCCGCCGCGCTGCTCGCTGCCGAGCTCTCCGGGACCGAGCTCTCCGGGGGGACCGAGCACCCGGGGTCAGGGCACTCGGGGAGCGGGCACTCCGGGGCCGCCGGCCCCGTGCCCGGCCACCTTTCCGACGCCGCCACGAACGGCGCCGCCCCGGTTCTCCTGATCGACGACTTCGACGACTGGCACCCCGCCGAGGCCTGGCTGCGCGAGGTGCTCCTGCCCGCGCTGCCGCTCGGGACCGTGGTGGTGCTGGCCGGCCGCACACCGCCCGCGCTGGAGTGGACCACCGACCCGGGCTGGCAGGAGCTGCTCAGCGTGCACGAGCTGTGGGACCTGCCCCCGGCCGAGGCGCGCCTGCTGCTCGACCGCCGCTCGGTGCCCGCGGACGAGCACGCCAACCTCCTGGCGATCACCGACGGCAACCCGCTCGCGCTGCTCGTCGCGGTCGACGCGCACAACGCGGGCGGGTCCGACGACGCCGTCCGGCTCGCCGTCGCCCACGTCGTCCTGCAGCGCGTCGTCGGGCCGATACCCAGCCACGCGCACCGCCGGGCGCTGGAGGCGTGCGCCACCAGCGAGCCGACGACGGAGGCCTCCCTCGGCGCGGCCGACGACGCGGCCGGGCTGTTCCAGTGGCTGCGGTCGCTGTCGTTCGTGGACTCCGGACCGGGCGGGCTGCACCTGCGGCCGTTCGTCCGCGAGGCGGTCATCGCCGAGCGGCGCTGGCGCAACCCCTCGGACGCCGACCACGAGCCTGCGCGCCGCTCCACCCGGCGGAGCGGCAAGCCGCGCGTCACGACCGGCGACCCCGCCCGCCTGGCGGGGCCGGGCCGGGACACGCCCGACGGCGCCCCACCAGGCGACCCCGCGTCCGGAGGCCCGCAGGCCCTTTCTCGTGGGGCCTTCGAGAGCGAGGTCCGCGAGGCCCTGCGGTCGTGGCGGCGGCCCGACCTGCTCGCCACGAACCCCCTGACCGGCAGCCGGCTGGTCACCCAGCACACCGAACCCGACCCGGTCGCCGCGCTGCGCGCCGTCCTGCAGGGCGCTTTGGACGAGCTGAGCCAGGACCCCCGCGAGAGCAAGAGCCACCGCGCCCTGCTGGCCACCTACCTCGGCGGCGCCCCCACGCAGGAGGCCGCCGCCGAGCGGCTGGGGCTCCCGTTCAGTACCTACCGCCGGCATCTGGCCCAGGGGCTGGCGGTGCTGGGGAGCCTGCTGTGGTGGCAGGAGACTCGCGACGGGCAGCCCGGCTGAACGTCGGCAGGTCGAACAGCCACGTCGCCCCGGCGTTCAGCAGCCAGGTGTGCAGCGTGAGGCACACCGAGACCAGCAGCGTCACCAGCACGATCGGCAGCAGGACTGCGGTCACGAGCTGCGGGCCCGTGCTCAGCCGGGAGAACGGCTCCACCAGCACCGCCGTCAGCAGGGCGAGCAGCGGCATGTGCATCACATAGATCGGGAGCGTCTGCCGGCCGAGCCGGGCGAGCAGCGCACCGACCGCGCGCCAGCGTTCGAGCTGGACCGCTCCGGCGACGCCGACCGCCACGGCGACGACGCAGACTGCCGGCCACACGCCGTACACGTCCTTTGCGTTCAGCACCTGGATGCCGACCATGATCCCGAGGTACAGCGCGCCGCCGACCAGGACGAGGGGCAGGGTCGAGGCCTTCGCCCAGCGCTCGATCAGCGGCTTGAACCGCAGGCCGGCCAGGAAGAAGAACAGGTTCTGGTAGAGCTGGCCGCGGTTGCCCGGCGCCGCCAGCAGGTCGGCCGAGGCGATGACCGAGAGCGCCAGGGCCGGCACGAGCACGGCCCACGTCGGCAGGCGGCGGGTCAGCTTGGCCACGACGAAGTACAGCGCCAGCGCCACCAGGTACCAGAGGTTGGTGGGGGTGATCGTGAGCTGCTCCAGCACCTGCAGCGCGCTGTGCGCGGCCAGGGTGTCGAAGTTCGGCACCATCGAGAGCACGAGCGTGTGCACCGTGAACCAGATCAGGTAGAGGTAGTAGAACCTCGCGATGCGGCTCTTCGCCGTCGTCGACCAGGTGCGCTGCACCGCGGCGGCCGCGAACATCCCGGAGATCGTGAAGAAGACCGGCATCCGCAGCGGCAGCAGCATGTCGCCGAAGGCGCCCCAGAGACCGGGCAGCGGCACCGGGATGTGCCAGTCGATCGTCAGGTACATCTTCATGATCACGTGCCACAGCACGACGAGCAGGATGCACACGCCCTTGGCGACGTCGGCCCACTGCGCCCGGGGCTTCGCGGGCATGCCGGTAGCCGTCGCAGAGCCGGCATCTGGGGACGCCGTCACCGCGGACGCCGGACCACCGGGTTCGCCGGTGGCCACCACGGGCATCTGCGCGGTGCCCGCCTGGTCCTGCGCGGTCACGACAGGACTGCCGGCACGGGGCCGCGGGCCCGCGCCGTCGCGATGAGGATGTTCAGCAGCTCCGGGTAGGACGTGCCCGCGGCCTGCCACATCCGCGGGAACTGCGACATCGACGTCAGGCCGGGGATCGTGTTGACCTCGTTGACCGTGGGGACCACCTTGCCGTCCACCTCGGGCAGGAAGAAGTCGACCCGGAGCAGCCCGGAGCAGCCGAGCTCCTGGAACACCTCCAGCGCGATCGTCGAGAGCTGCTCGGCGACCTGCGGGTCGAGGTCGGCGGGCACGACGAAGTCGGTGATGCCCGCCTCGTACTTGGCGTCGTAGTCGAACCAGCCGTGCTCCTCGCCGACCTTGATCTCCAGGGGAGGGCTGGCCAGCAGGCGGCCGTCCGGGAGCTCCAGCACGCCGAGGTCGATCTCCCGGCCGGGCACCCCGGCCTCGACCAGCGTCTTGGTGTCGCTCTCGCGCGCGAGCTCCAGTGCGGCGGGAAGCTGCGCCCAGTCGTCGACGCGCGTGACCCCGACGCTTGAGCCGCCCCGCGAAGGCTTGACGAAGACCGGCAGGCCGAGCTTCTCCTTGTCGTCCTCGGCGAGCTCGTCGGCCGCCGTCCGCAGGACGACGCCCGGCGCGACCGGGACGCCCCGCGCGCCCAGGACCCGCTTGGTGAAGTCCTTGTCCATGCTGGTCGCGCTGGCGAGCACGCCGCTGCCCATGTAGGGGACGCCCGCGAGCTCGAGCACGCTCTGGACGGTCCCGTCCTCGCCGAACGGCCCGTGGAGGATCGGCAGGACGACGTCGGCCCCCCGCATCGCCTCGAGCGCGCGAGCCAGGGTCTCCATCACGGTGGCCTGCGCTCCGGCCGGCTCCGGGGTCATCTCGCGCAGCGCGACGTCGGTCACGACGGGCTGGCCGTCGATGCCCACGGCGTTGGTGCCCACGGCGTCGATGCCCACCACCCAGTGCCCGGTCCTGGTGATCCGGACCGGCACCACCTCGTAGAGGCTGCGATCGAGGTGTTGCACCACGCTCGCCGCGGACCTGCAGGAGACGTCGTGCTCGGTGTTGCGCCCGCCGAAGAGCACAACTACCCGGGTTCTGGTCGGCATCGAGATTTTTCACTCCAAGATCGGTCGCACGACTCGGTCGCACGACACCGTACTGGTCACCGGGCGCGCACGACGAAGCGCCCCCGGCGCTCCGGCCCTGCATCCTGGTGCATGTCCCCGCTCGACCTGAAGGCCATTTGGTGCTCGGTTCGCCGCTCACCGGCACGGTCCGCGCGGTCCGACGGCGATGGTCGCCGCCGCCGGACGTGACGAAGATAACGTGCCAGGTCAGCGAGGTGAGCACTGAACGGACTGGAGAGTGAGCAGGTGTGTCGGAGAGGGTGCCCTCCGTGCACGTTCCAACTTCCCGCTCCCGGCCGATGGCCACGATGGTGGAGGCGGTAGTCGATCTGGACGCCATCACCCACAACGCCCGCGTCTTCGCCGACCGCACCGGCACCGACGTGATGGCGATGGTGAAGGCGAACGGGTTCGGCCACGGCGCTACCCAGGCGGCCCGCGCCGCGCTGGCGGGAGGTGCCACCTGGCTCGGCGCGTCCAACGCCGTCGAAGCACTCGCCCTGCGGGCCGACGGGATCACCGCGCCGATCATGATCTGGCTCTACCCGCCGACGGAGACCTTCGAGAAGCTGCTGCTCGCCGGGATCGATGTGTCGGTCGGCTCGATCGACGCCCTGAACGCCGTCGCCGACGCCGCCCGGGCCACCCTCCACGTCGCGAACGTGCACCTCAAGGCCGACACCGGGATGTCGCGGGGCGGCGTGCCCGCGGGGGAGTGGCCGGCGTTCTTCGAGCGCGCGAGCGCCCTGCACGAGGCGGGCGTGCTGCGGGTCCGCGGCATCTGGTCCCACCTGGCCAACGCCGAGGAGCCCGACATGCCCGGGGTCCACGACCAGCTCGCCGCGTTCGACGAGGCGCGCCGGCAGGCCGCGGCCGCCGGGCTCGACCCGGAGATCGTCCACCTCGCGAACTCGGCGGCCGCGCTGCGGGTGCCCGAGACCCGGTTCGACCTGCTGCGGATCGGCATCGGCCTGTACGGCATCGAGCCGATGCCGGACGAGGACCACGACCTGCGGCCGGCGATGACCGTGCGGGCCCAGGTGCTGCTCACCAAGCGCGTCCCAGCCGGCACGGGCGTCGGCTACGGCCACGACTACGTCACCGAGAACGAGACCACCCTCGCGCTGGTCCCGCTCGGTTTCGCCGACGGCGTCCCGCGCCAGGCGGGCGGCGTTGCCTCCTTCCAGCTCGGCGGGGTGCGCTGCCCGGTCGCGGGCCGGGTCGCCATGGACCAGGTGGTGCTCGACGTCGGCGACCTCCCGGTGCGGGCCGGGGACGTCGCCGTCATGTTCGGCCCCGGGACCGACGGCGAGCCCACGGCGCACGACTGGGCGCAGTGGGGGCAGACGAACCCGAACGACATCCTGACCGGCATCGGGGCCAGGGTGCCGCGCCGTTACGAGCGGGCGTGATGGCACACGCTCGTCCGATGACGCAGACTCGCCCGATGATGCAGTCCAGAAGTGCGGCGGCCGGAGCCGTCGCCGTCGTGACCGCCTACGCGGTCGCGCACCACTACCTCCAGGTGCAGTGGGTCATCGACGCGCCCGTGCCGGTCGTATGGTGGGTGCTCGGCGCGATCCTCGGCGTGCTCGGCATGCCCCTCCTGCTCACCGCGCTCGGCCGCGAGGTCGACGGCCAGACGGGGGACCAGCCCTGGGGGCGGCTGCTGCTGCGCTGGGTCCTGCCGCTGCTCGTGGCGCACGTGGCGTGGCTGGGCCTGACGATCGCGGTGCTCCGCCGGTTCAACCCGGGGCTGACCTGGGTCCCGGCGCGCGACGTCGCCGAGATCGTGCCCCTCGTGCTGCTGCCGCCGCCCGAGCTCTCGCTGCTCTGGTCGCTCGCGCTGCTCCCGGTGGTGGCGCGGCTGACCCGGCGGGTGCCGACGGGCGTCGTCGTCGTGGTCCTGGTGGCCCTGACCTTGCTGACCACCGCGCCGACGTTCCTGGTCTTCCTCCTCGTCGGCATGCGGTTCGGCCCGGCGATCGACCGGATGGCGGAGACCGCCTCCTGGCGGAGCCTGTGGCCGTACGGCGCCGTGGCGCTCGTGGGGGCCGCGGCCCTGGCGGTTCCGCGCTTCCCCGACGGGCTCGGCGTCGCCGTCGCGGGGCTCGCGGTGCTGCCGTTCGCCCTGCTCCTGGTGGCGAAGCTCGGCGGACGCCGGCCCGTCTCGCGCGGGCTCGCCCGGGTGGGCGCGGCCGCCGTCGCGACCTACCTGATCCAGATCCCGTTCCTCGCGCTGTTCGACAGGGTGGTGCTGGAGCGGCTCGGGCACGAGGGGCCAGGCCTGCAGTACCCGGCCGCCGTCGTCGAGCCGCTGGTGATCGCGGCCGCGGTCGTCGCGTGCGGCGTCGTGGCGACGGCGCTGGTGCGGCTGGTGGTGGGCCGACGGCGGCCCCGCAGCGCGGGCCGGACGCCGCAGGCGATGGACCGATCTCCCGTACTCGCAGAGGTGGACCGATGATCCCGTCCCTCCGTACCCGGTCCGCGGCGGTCGCGCTCGTCGCGACGGCGGCGCTCGTGACCGTGACGGGCTGCGCGTCGGGGACGGCGGGCACCGGCTCGGCGAGCGCCGAGCCGTCCGCCGAGCCCGAGATCACCCTGACGTTCGCCGGCGACGTGCACTTCGAGGACCGCGTGGCCGAGCTGCTCGACGACCCGGCCACCACGTTCGGCCCGGTCGCCGCCGAGCTGACCGACGGCGACCTGACGGTGGTCAACCTCGAGACGCCGATCACGTCGCGCGGCACGGCGCAGGACAAGAGGTACGTCTTCCGGGCGCCGGACGCGTCGGTGTCCGCGATGACGGCGGCCGGTATCGACGTCGTCAGCCTGGCGAACAACCACACGATGGACTACGGCCGCGAGGGGCTGGCGGACACCATCGCCACGGCGAAAGCCGGGGGGCTCGGCACGGTCGGTGCCGGCGCGAACATCGACGCGGCGTTCACGCCGCTGCATCGCACGGTCGGGGGCGTGGACGTCGCGATCTTCGCGTTCAGCCAGGTCGACGACCTGGCCGAGGAGTGGGCGGCCGGGCCGAACCGGTCCGGGATGGCCATGGCCTTCGACACCGAGCGCGCGTACGCGGCGGTGCGGGCCGCCCGGGCCGACAGCGACCTCGTGGTGGTCCTCCCGCACTGGGGCGCCGAGGGCGACCAGTGCCCGACCACCCGGCAGCAGGACTTCGCGGCCGGCCTGATCGACGCCGGGGCGGACGTCATCGTGGGGGCGCACTCGCACGTGCTGCAGGGCGCGGGCCGCGAGGGTGACGCCTACGTCGCCTATGGCATGGGGAACTTCCTCTGGTACAGCGAGGGCCTCCACCAGCCGTTCAGCGCCCGCGCCGGCGTGCTCCACCTCACGGTCCAGGGCCGGGAGGTGGTCCGGTCGGAGTTCGTCCCGACGGTGATGACCAGCACGGGCCAGTCGGAGGCGCTGACCGGGTGGCACGCGAACCTGGCCCGGCACAACTTCGACGCGCTCCGCGCGTGCGCCGACCTGGACCCGGTCCTGAGCGACCAGTAGCCCGGCCGGGCGCCACTCCCGGGACGACGGCGCGCCCGCCGTCCGCCCGGGTGCTCGCAGCAACCGAACTCGACCCACGTCAGGAGACCGAGATGACCAGCCAGCACGTCGTCCCGCCGGGGGAGCGCACCGCCGAGGCCGCTGTGCCGTGGCTCGCGACGACGTCCGGCGCGGACCACCGCGAGATCGTCCTCCTCTCCGACCCCCGGGTCGGCCGGATCCCGGTCGCGGAGTCCGGCGAGCCGCTGGTGGAGCTCGACGAGACGTTCGGCGCGGCGCGCGCGCCGGTCCGCGCGGGGCTCGCGCGGCGGCTGCGCAGCGCGCAGGAGGACCTCCTGGCCGAGGGGCTGCGGCTGGAGGTCGTCGAGGGCCACCGGCACCCGGCCGAGCAGCAGCGGATCATCGACAGGTACTCCGGCGAGGTGCTCGCCGAGCACCCCGGCGTCGGCCTGCGCGAGCTCGAGGTCCTCACCAGCCGGTTCGTGTCCCCGATCGCCGTCGCGCCGCACGTGGCGGGGGCCGCGGTCGACCTCACGCTGGCCGACGCCGACGGCCCGCTCGACATGGGCACCGCCATCGACGCGACGCCGGAGATGTCGGGCGGGCGCTGCTACTTCGGCGCGCCGGACATCGAGCCGGAGGCCCGCGCGCTGCGTGGCATCCTGGCGCGGGCCCTCGGCGTGGCGGGCCTGGTCAACTACCCCACGGAGTGGTGGCACTGGTCCTACGGCGACCGCTACTGGGCGCTGGTCACGGGCGCCCGGTCGGCCCTCTACGGCCCCGTCGTGAGCTGACTCGCGTTCAGCAGGCACGGCAGAGCCACAACCCGCTCGATAACGGTCGGCTCGCGCCTGCTGAACCAAAGTCAGTCCCCGGCTCGGTCAGTGCGCCTGCGACAGAGCACTGGCGATCACTGCCGCGGTCTTCTGCGGAGCCTCGTCCGGGAGGAGGAACACCGAGCCGGGAATCGTCACCAGGGTCACGTTGGGGGCCGCCTGGAGTGTGGCGCGCTCGGCGTCGGTGAGGCCCCCGTCCCCCTTCTCGGCGTGGACCACCCACACCGGATTGCCGGACGCCGCCAGCTCCGCGGCGAAGTCCCGGTCCTGGGCGATGTAGTCGAGGTACTCGCCGCTTGCCCGAACCGAGTCGCCGGCCCTGTTCTGCTTGAAGTCCTCGATCAGCTCCTTCTTGTGCAGCTCAGTTGTCTTGGTAGATCTGGCCATCAGCGGCA
Organism: Promicromonospora sp. NPDC057138; assembly: GCF_042670845.1. NCBI lineage: Bacteria > Bacillati > Actinomycetota > Actinomycetes > Micrococcales > Promicromonosporaceae > Promicromonospora > Promicromonospora sp. NPDC057138. The sequence goes on from NZ_JBHUUX010000002.1 coordinate 185,594, forward strand.
TGAGCCGGAACATCCCGGCCATCGGCCAGCTGCCCACCTTCTGCGACGCCCGTACGACGGCGCGGAAGAACCGAGCCTCGTCCACAGTCGTCGGGGCGATGCCGAGTAGCACGACCGGGCCCCGGAACTGCCCTGACAGCACCATGTCCAGGGCCACTGTCGCGCCGTAGGAGAAGCCCACGACCACGTCGCACCCGTGTGCTGCGGCCAGCTCGCCGGCCCGCCGGGACAGTGCGGGGATGGACACGTCTTCGGACACGGGCGCGCCCGCCTGGCCCGGCAGTGTCGTGGCGACCAGGCGAACACCGGACAGCGCCGGCTCAGCCATCACGAGGTCGAACGACCGGGCCGCGTTGGCTCCGCCCGGCAGGAGCAGGACCGATCGATCCGCGTCCGGTGGTCCCGACGTCAGAAGCTCCCAGGATTTCCTCATGGCTACCTCCGGTCGATGGACCCCTACTCATGAACGGTAGGCGCAGCGATCCCTGCTTGCAGGCTGGAGCTCTGACGCAACCCGCAGCCTCAGCTGCCGCGTTGAGAGTATGATCATCATCTAATTTTCCCGAAGGCCTTGTGCGCGGAGCCGCCGCGGCCGTATGGTCGTACGAACGTAATCCAAAAATCCCAGGAGCTCGCCATGGCAGCAGCAAGGAAGGTCGCGCTCGTGACCGGCGCCACCTCAGGAATCGGAAAGGCGGCGGCGACCGCACTCGCAGGCGCGGGCTTCGAGGTGATCGGAACCGGCCGTCGCACCGCGCACCTCACCGCGCCCGCCGGGGTGACCTACCTCGACCTCGACGTGACCAGCGACGAGTCGGTCGCCTCGGCGGTCAAGCAGGCGATCGACCGGTTCGGCCAGATCGACGTCCTGGTCAACAACGCCGGCGTCGGCTCGACCGGCGCGGCCGAGGAGTTCTCGATCACCCAGACGCAGGACATCTTCGACATCAACGTCTACGGCGTCATGCGGATGATCAAGGCGGTCCTGCCCCACATGCGCGCCCGGCGCAGCGGGCGCATCGTCAACGTCTCCTCGCTCAGCGGGTTCGTCCCCAGCCCGTTCATGACGGTCTACGTCGCCACCAAGCACGCGGTCGAGGGCTACGCGCAGTCGCTGGACCACGAGGTCCGGGAGTACGGCATCCGGGTCGTGCTCGTCGAGCCCGGCCCGATCAACACTCCGTTCGCGGGCCACAGCGTCGAGGCCGACACCCCCATGCCGCTCTACGCGGCGGGGCGGCGCAACTACGACGAGCTGCTGGAGAAGAACCTCAGCAGCGGTGACGACCCCGCCGTCGTCGCCAAGGTGATCGTCGCGGCCGCCACCGACCGCAACCCCAAGCTGCGCCGCACCGCCGGCAGGACGGCGGCGACCATCAACGCGGTGTACAGCGTCGCCCCGGCCCGGGTCTTCGACCGCGTCATCCGCAGGTTCAACCGGATGCCGAGCTGACGCACGCCGTCCGGCCCTGAACAGCCGACATCGCGCTGAGCAGTACGACGAAGCAGCACCACGAAGCAGTCCCACACGATGGAGCACACCCGATGAGCCAGCCCAGCACGATCCGCCTCGAACGCACGAGCCCGCAGACCGCCAACGTCATCTTCGCGAACCCACCGGTGAACTTCGTGGTTCCCGAGACGGTGGTGACCCTGCACGAGATCGTCCGCGAGCTCGACAACGACCCCGACATCCAGGTCGTCACCTTCACGAGCGAGTACCCCGACTTCTTCTTCAACCACTTCGACGGCGCCGCATCCGACCTCCCCGAGCCCGAGCACGAGGACGACCCGCCGGTCTGGACCGACCTGGTGATCCGACTGAGCAAGGCCGCGTTCGTCAGCGTCGCGGTCATCCGTGGCCGCACCCGCGGCGCCGGCAACGAGCTGGCCCTCGCCTGCGACCTGCGGTACGCGAGCCGCGAGAAGGCGATCTTCGGCCAGCCCGAGGTCGGCATCGGCATCGTCCCCGGCGGAGGTGGCGCCGAGCGGCTGCCGCGGGCCATCGGCCGCGACCGCGCGCTCGAGGCCATCCTCACCAGCGTCGACTACGACGCCGACGTGGCCGAGCGCTGGGGATGGGTCACCCGGGCCCTGCCCGACGCGGAGCTCGACGCCTTCGTCGACGCGACGGTCGCCCGCCTCGCGTCCTTCGACCGGCAGGCGGTGGCGACCGCGAAGGCGATGGTCGGCCGCGCCACCCTGCCGCCCGACGCCGACCTGGTCAGCGCCTACGGCGAGTTCGCCGAATCGCTGACGAGTCCGGGATTCCTGGCCCGCGCGACGGCGCTCGGCGCGCTGGCCGCCGAGAAGGGCCTCGACGTCGAGTACCAGCTGGGCGAGTACATCGGCCTGGCCAACCAGGCTCTCTGAGCAGGGGTCGACCGGCCTTACGCTCACACGTGGACACGATGGTGTCCGGGCGTAAGGCCGGGCTGATTTGGAGGAAGACATGGTGCGATACACGAAGGAACACAAGCAGGAGACGCGGCAGCGGATCATCGAGACGGCCGGTCGACGGTTCAAGCGGGACGGCATCGACGGCTCCGGAGTGGCGACGCTCATGAAGGACGCCGGTCTGACCAACGGCGCCTTCTACGCCCACTTCGCGTCCAAGGACGACCTCGTCGACAACGCGATCGCCGACCAGCTGCACACGCTGCACACGAACATCGTCGAGCAGGCGGCGGCCGGTGCGGTCGGCCTCGAGCAGGTCGTGCGCTGGTACCTGTCGGCCCCCCACCGGGACGACCCCGACGGTTGCCCCAACGCCGCCCTGCTCGACGAGATCGCGCGCAGCGGTGACACGACCCGGCAGGTGTACACCGACGGCGTCCTGGAAGTCATCGACGGCCTCGCCGCCCGCATGACGCCCGAGGACCCGCTCGCGTCCCGCGTGAAGGCGCTCAGCCTCCTCGGTCTGATGGCCGGGACCCTGCAGATCGCCCGCGCCCTGACGGACCGCCAGCTCTCCGACGACCTCCTGGAGCAGGGCGTCAGCAATGCCCTGGCCCTGGTGGACGCCGAACCCGGACGATGACCACCACTTCCGCCGACGAGCCGGGCACACCGGCGACGTCGCCCTCCCGTCAGGACAGACGATGACCGAGCACTCCTTCAACACGCAGCTGCGAGCCGCGCGGTTCCTTCCCCGCACCATCATCTCCGCGCGAACGCTGCCCACGCTCCGTGCCCTCACCAAGCTCACCGCGCGCACCCGGCGCCCGGACGCGCAGGTCGTCGCGGTGAACTCCGACGTGTCGGTGCTCGTCTTCCGGCCGGCGTCGGCCTCGGCTTCTGCTTCCGCCCGGCCTCGGACGCCGGCGCTGCTGTGGATCCACGGCGGCGGGATGGTGCTCGGCGACGCGGCGCAGGACAGCGCCTTCTGCCGCCGGATGGCCGACGAGCTGGGCATCGTCGTCGTCTCGGCGGAGTACCGGCTCGCACCCGAGCACCCGTTCCCGACGCCGCTGGAGGACTGCTACACCGCGCTGCAGTGGCTCGCCGGACAGTCCGACGTCGACCCCGCACGCATCGCCATCGGCGGCGAGAGCGCGGGCGGCGGTCTGGCCGCCGCGCTGACGCTGCTGGCGAAGGAGCGCGGCGAGATCCGCCCGGTCCTGCAGCTGCTGTCCTACCCGATGCTGGACGACCGGACCGTCACCCGGACCGACGTCGACCCGCGGCGGCTGCGCATCTGGAGCGCGAAAAGCAACCGGTTCGGCTGGCGCGGCTACCTCGGCACCGCCGCCTCGGGCGGCGCCTCCGACGGCGACGTGCCCCCGCTGGCCGCGCCGGCCCGCTACGAGGACCTCACCGGCCTGCCGCCCGTGTGGATCGGCGTCGGTACGAACGACCTGTTCCACGACGAGGACGTCGCCTACGCCCGGCGACTGCAGCAGGCCGGCGTCGCCACGACCCTTCACGAAGTGCCCGGCGCGTACCACAACTTCGACTCCATCGAGGCGGGAGCCGCCATCTCCCAGGCTTTTCTCGCGGCCCGGACGGCCGCCCTGAACGAGGCGCTCAACGGGGCTGCCCGGACGCACCCGGCGGGCCTCTAGCGGACCTTCCTCAGCGGACCTTGAGGAAGATCGGGTTGCTGTAGAACCAGAGGTCCTCCCACGGGTCGACCTCGCCGGGGACGTCCTGCGCGGGCCCGGCCGGGTCGACGTCGGCACCGAGGTAGCCGGGCTGGCTCCGCTTTCCGTCGGTGCCGCGGAGCCGGACGTAGCCGTCGTGCTCGGCCACGAAAGCATGGACCAGGCTCACCGACCCGGACTTCCCTGCGGTGTCCCAGGAGTGGACCACCTTCGTCTCCGGCGCGTAGAGGGTGTTGGGGTCCTCGGCGGGGCCCGTCACCCGGCCGCGGACCACGTCGACGCGGGCCAGCTCGGGCACCAGGCCCGCGTAGTTGACGCCCTCGGCGAGGTCGATCGCGACGGTCAGGCGGACCTCCGTCCCGGCGTCGACCACGAGCTCCTCACCGAGCGTGGCGCGACGGCGACGTCCGCCCCACTCCCTGACCTCCAGGCGGACGTCCAGGCCGGCGATGAGGTCGCCGAAGGAGACCCACATCCGGCCGGCCCGCATCGCGTCCATGACCGCGCGGTGGCTGAAGTCCTCGGCCCCGACCCAGGTCTTGTTGTAGGCGCCGGGCGGGAAGGAGCTGTACTCGGCCACGGGCCGGCCGGCCCCGACCGGTGGCGGGTAGACGCCGGTGGTCGCGAAGGTGTCGCCGGCCTCGTTGTAGGGGATCGTGTCGTAACCGGTCTGGTCGAGCGGGTCGACGGGGTTCTTGACCCAGTCGCCGCAGCCCTGGTGCCCGTCCGACGTCGTGGTGATCCACCACCGCCGGCCCTCGGACAGCAGGCTGTCCCACATGCCGCCCACCGTGGCGGTCATCCAGTCGAAGCCGCCCCAGGTCCGGTAGCTCTCGTCGGGGTACCCGGGGAACGAGTAGGTGCCGCGGCCGCCGTCGTACAGGCCGCGCCCGCGCGCCATGCCCGGTGCGGGCAGGCCGGCCGCCTGGTGGCCGGGCGCGCCCTCGAAGCCGATGACGACGCCGGGCGCCGCGTCCTGCCAGGCCCGCAGCTCGGCGGGGGAGTCGATGCCCTTGCGGGCCGGGTGGTTGGGCAGCACCAGCGCGTCCGCGAGCCGGCCGGAGCGCACCGTGGCGGCGATGTGCTCGAGCGCGGTGATGGCCAGCGCCTCGTTTTGCGGGGTGCCGTCGCGGGCGCCCACGACGAGGGCGTCGTACCTGTTCACCAGCTCCTGGAGCACCTCGGGCTCGCGCGACCCGGGCGCCATCATGAACGTGGTGTGCTCGGCGCCCGGGATGTTCCACTCCAGGCCGCCGAAGACCAGCAGCTCCTCGCGATGCCGCTCCCGCGCCGCCAGGATGTCCTCGCGCTGCGGGGCGATGCTGTGGGCCGCGAACGACTCGTTGCCATGGTCGGTGATGACTATCCAGTCCAGCCCGCCGGTGACGGCGCGCGCGGCCTGGTCGTCGATGCGGTACATCGCGTCGTTGCTGTACTGGCTGTGCAGATGATGGTCGCCCGCGAGCCAGACGTAGCCGCCACGACGGGTGCGGTCGGCGCCGGCGCTCGCGGTGGCGGTGGTGGTCGTGGTCGAGGCGTCCACCCCGGTGGCGACCAGGCCGGCTCCGACGGCGCCGGCGCCGAGCAGGAAGCCGCGCCGGGAGGCTTGGAGCGGGGCCGTGGGCTCGGCGGAGGGGTGGTCGTTCATGGGGGGTCTCCTCAGGGTCTTGGCGAAAGGCCTCCGTCCGGGCGGAAGGGTCCGGGCAGAGGCGTGGCCCACCCTGGCAACCACCGATGGCCGCAACCTGAACCGCACACTTCTCCACGATGAAGTCGGTGGGTGCTCGTCGAGAAGACGGTCCCTGTGACGCTCACCGGCCGATTGCCGATTCGACCGCCTGGGTAAGCTCGTCCGGGGTCTGGACTTCGAGTTTTTCGCCGTCGAGGAAAGACCCGGGCGAAGCCGCGTGGTCGTCCGCCGGTTGACCGAGAACGGGCATCCTGGTCGAATGAACGCGGCCGTTCGCTGTGTGTGGGATCGACGCGTGGGAGATGAGCGATGAGGGCGGGGATCACGATCCTTCCGGAGTACCGCTGGGCCGAGGCGAAGCCGAGGTGGCAGGCGGCGGAGGCGTACGGGTTCGCCCACGCGTGGACGTTCGACCACCTGGGCTGGGGGTCGCTGGTCGGCGGCCCGTGGTTCGGCTCGGTGCCGACGTTGAGCGCGGCGGCGCTCGCGACGTCGCGAATCGAGCTGGGCTTCATGGTGGCGTCGCCGAACTTCCGGCACCCGGTGTCGTTCGCGCGGGAGATCACGGCGCTGGACGACCTGTCGGACGGCAGGCTGACGGTGGGCGTGGGCGCCGGCGGGGTGAGGGGCTACGACGTGGATGTCTTCGGCGGCGCCACGAAGGCCGCGAGCCCGTCGCGGCGGTACCAGGAGTTCGTGGAGCTGCTGGACGCGCTGCTGACCACGGACCGGGTCGACTACTCGGGCGAGTATTTCTCGGCGGTGGACGCCCGCAACGCCCCCGGCTGCGTCCAGCGTCCGCGTACCCCGTTCGTGCTGGCCGCGAACGGTCCGAAGGCTTTGGCGCTGACCGCCCGGCACGGCCAGGGCTGGGTCACGACCGGCACCGTCCACGACAGCCTGGACGGGTGGTGGAAGTCGCTGGCCGAGCTGTCGGCCCGGTTCGACGAGGCCCTGGCCGCCGAGTCCCGCGACCCAGCCACGGTGCGCCGCTTCCTCCAGACCGACGCCGCGCCGGTCTTCAGCCTGTCGAGCGTCGAGGTCTACCGCGACTTCCTGGGCCGTGCAGCGGAGCTCGGGTTCACCGACGTCCTGGCGCCGTGGCCGCGCCATGAGGGCCCGTTCGCGGGTGACGAGGCGATCCTCGACACCGTGGCCACGGACGTCCTACCGACGCTGTCCTGACGACCAGTCCTGACGACCAGGTCCTGACTATCAGTGCTGACTGACGCCAGGACTTCTAGCGCCAGTCCTCCTCGGTGAGGAGCATGGCGTAGATGTCCCGCCCGGGTTCCCGGCGGACCTGCGGGGCCTGCGCGAGCCAGTCCCGCACCGCGGCGCGGGCGGCCTCCTCGTCCGTCGTGAACTCGGTCTCGCCGATCTCGCTGCCGACCGACGGCGTCCATGCCCACACGTGGGTCACGGGGCCGGCGCGGAGGTCCTCCATCATGAGGCGATGGCTGTCGTCGCTGGCGACGAGCATGGCGCCGACCGTGCGGTCGTAGTTGTTTACGGTGATCAGGTCCACGACACCCGAGACGATCTCCTCAGTCGCGGTCGTGCTCAGAATTTCCTTGGCGGAAGTCATCGTCACTCCTCGGGGCTCCTGGTGGGCGGGTTCGGTGATCGGTCTGCTGGGCGGGTTCCCGGGCAGTTTCGGAGGTGGGGAATGGCTCATCCGCTGACTCCTGACGAGGCGTAGCCGTCGATGAACCGGCGTTGCATGGTGAGGAAGAGGACGACGACGGGCAGCGCCATGATCAGGCCCGCCGCGCCGACCAGTGACCAGTCGGTGGTGAACCCCTGCTGGAACGAGTAGAGGGACAGCGCCACCGGCTGGAAGTCGCGCTCCTGGATGAAGGTGACCGCGAGCATGAACTCGTTGTAGGCCTGCAGGCCGGAGACCAGGGCCGCGGTCAGGACCGTCGGCCAGATCATCGGCAGGACGATCCGGGTGAGCACCCGCAGCTCGCCGGCGCCGTCCAGACGCGCCGCCTCCTCGTAGGCCGGCGTCAGGCCGAGCAGGGACGACCGCACGAGCAGGGTCGCGAACGGGCTGTACACGGCCCAGTAGATGATGATCAGGCCGATGGGCTGGTTGTAGAGGCCCAGGAGGGACCACCAGCTCACCAGCGGCACGAGGAAGAGCTGGATCGGCAGCGACGACGACACCAGCAGCCACAGGATCCAGCCGCCCTCGCCCGGCAGGCCGAGGCGGGTCATGGCGTAGGCGGCCGCCGTCGCGATGAGCGCCACGCCCACCGCGGTGGCGCCGGCGATCACGAGGCTGTTCAGCAGGGCGCGGCCCATGCCCGCCTGCTCCCAGGCGACGGCGAAGTTCGCCCAGTTCCACGACTGCGGCAGGCCGAGCGGGTTCGCGTCGATCTCGCGCGCGGACTTCAGTGAGTTGGAGGCGAAGACCAGCAGCGGCGCGACGGCGTAGAGGCCGAGCAGGCCGAGGATGACCCAGGTGACCACCTGGGGCCGGTTGCCCTGCCGCGGCGCCGGGGTGGGCTGGGCGGGGCCGGGTTGGGCGGGGGCGGTCCGGAGCGCGAGGTGTGCGGTCATCAGACGTCCCATCGCAGACGTCGGCGCAGGGCCAGGTATCCGAGCACGGCGACCGCGCTGATGGCCGCCAGCAGCATCGCGACGGCGGAGGCGTACCCGTGGCGCTGGTTCTGGAAGGCCTCGCGGTACAGCACCGTGCTGAGCACGTCGGTGGAGCCGGCGGGGCCGCCCTGGGTCAGGACGTAGATGTAGTCGAAGACGAGGAAGGACCAGATCACGGTCATCAGCCCGAGGAAGATGAACGTCGGCCGGATCGACGGCAGCGTGATGTGCCAGAACTCGCGGACGGGTCCGGCGCCGTCGAGCCGCGCGGCCTCGTAGAGGCTGGGTTCGACGGTCTGCATGGCGGCCAGGAAGATCACCAGCAGGAAGCCCCACCACTGCCAGTTGTTGACGAACGCCACCGAGCCCAGGGCGAGCGAGGGATTACCCAGGAAGTTCACGTCCCGCAGGAACGGGACGACGACGCCGATCCCGCTCTCCGGGTCGAGGATCTGCCGCCAGACCGCCGCCGAGACGACGGTGGCCAGCACGTACGGGATGAAGTAGAGGACGCGGAAGAATGTCCGGCCCCGGCGGAGCCGGGACAGCAGGAACGCGCCGACCAGCGCCATCGACATCGGGACGACGAGGAAGAACAGGGTCCACAGGACGTTGTGTCCCAGCGCGCCCAGCACCGCGCTCGAGCCCAGCATCTCGGCGTAGTTCGCCAGGCCGACGAACGCGGGCGTGCTGAGCCCGTCCCAGTCGGTGAACGAGTAGAACACCGAGGCCAGGCCCGGTCCGGTGATGACCAGGAGGTTGACCAGCAGGAGCGGCGCCACGAGGACCCAGGCCAGCAGCCGGCGCTGGGCCCGCGCGCCCAGGCGCCGGCCCGGGCGCACGCCCGGTGCCGTCCTGGTCGTGGGGCCCACGACCAGGACGGCGCCGGGCACCGTGGAGCCGGAGGTCATTGACCGTCCTGGCCCGACGGCGTGAACGGGACGAGCGTCGTACCGGCGTCGAACTCCTTGTCGAACGTGTCCTGCATGCCCGCGAGGTACTCCTCGGCGGTGGCGTCGCCGGTCACGACCTTGTCGAACTCGCTGATGAGGTAGGCGTCGGTCTTCGGCGGGAAGAACGTCCACGTCGCGTAGCCGACGTTCGACGACTCGGGGATCTCGCTGTAGAGCTGGACCGTGCGCTCGTCGACGTCCGAGGGGAACTGGTCGGCGCTCATCCGCAGCGGCGGCGGGTTCTCGCCGGTGCGCGCCGTGTACGACAGCGCCCGGTCGACGTCCCCGGCCACGTAGTCGATGAACGACGCCGCGGCGGCCGGGTCGGCGGCGTCGGTGCTGACCGACAGCTGGGTGCCGATGGCCAGCGGGAACACGCCCGGCTCGACGGAGTCGCTCAGCGACGGCAGCGGCGCCCAGGCCCACTGCGACGGGTCGTCGAAGACCTGACCGAACGAGTTGAACGTCCACGTGCCGCTCATGTACATCGCCGTGGTGCCGTTGGCGAGGCCCGTGACGTTCGCGGTGTCGTCGGTGGTGAAGTAGGACTGAGAGCCGCCGGCCAGCCAGCCCTTGTCGATCCAGCTCTGGATGAGCTCGATCGCCGCGACGAACTCCGGGTCGGTGAACGACGCCTCGCCGGTCAGCACGTCGTAGAGCTTCTCGGGGCCGACCGCCGCGTTGAAGACCGAGGTGAGGAGCCACTCGGACATCCCCTGGTAGCCCGCGTTGCCGCCGCCGATCGGCACCATGCCGGCCTCGTCGGCCTCCTGGGCGATCTTCTCGAACTCGGCGAGGGTGGTGGGCGGGGTCCAGCCGTGCTCCTCGAACACCTTCTTGTTGTAGAACAGGGCCATCGAGCCGTAGCTGGCCGGGACCGACGAGACCTTGCCGTCGACCTTGCTGAGCTCGTAGGCCCAGGGCAGGAACTTGTCCTCCCAGCCGTACTCGTCGGCGTACTCGTCCAGCGCGACGGTCCGGTCCGCACGGGCGAAGTCCGAGGCCGACGTCGGCCCGTCCGAGTAGACGATGTCGGGCGCCTGGCCGGCCGAGACCGCCGTGTCGGTGAGCTGGCCGATGGTGGTCAGCTCCTTGACCTCCATGTCGACTTGTCCGCCGCCCTCGGCGTTGAACCCGTCGACGAAGATGTCCTGGAACGCCTTCTCGGTGGTGGGCGCGTAGAACGCTCCCCAGTAGCTGACCTCACCGGTGCCACTGCTGCTGTTGCTGCTGCTGTCGCCGCCGGTGCTCACGCAGCCGGCGAGTGCTATCGCGGACACGGCGACGACGCTGACGGGGACCAGTGCGCGCTTCGTGATTCTCAAGATGACGGCTCTCTCAGACGAGTGGGAAAGGGCAACGGGCGGTGGTGCGGGACGTTCAGCTCGACTCGCGGATCACGAGCCGGTGTGGCAGGCCGACGGCGCGGGTCACCTCGGTGACCTCGCCGTCGAGCCGGTCCAGCAGCAGGCGGGCGCAGGCCCGCCCGATCTCTCGTGCGGGGTTCTCGACCGTCGTCAGCGGCGGGTTGACCAGCGACGCCGCGTCGATGTCGTCGTAGCCGGTCACCGCGACGTCGTCCGGGACGCGCAGCGCACGGGCGCGTGCCGCGTCCAGGACGCCGATGGCTATCAGGTCGTTGGCCGCGACTATGGCGTCCGGACGGTGGTCGCGGTCGAGCAGGGTCGCGGCGCCGTCGCGGCCGCCCTGACGGGTGTACGTCTCGAACACCACGTCGTCCGCGCGGACGGGCAGGCCCGCCGCGCGCAGCGCGGTCCGGTACCCCGCCAGGCGCTCCTGGGTCGGGGGCGCCGCCTCGTCCCCGCCGAGGAAGGCGATCCGGCGGCGGCCCCGTGAGATCAGGTGCTCCGTCAGCTCGCGGACGCCGCTGACGTCGTCGGTGTGCACGTAGTCGCCGCCGCCCGGCGGGGCCTGCCCCAGGGTGACGAACGGGATCTCGGCGTCGCGCACCTCGGCCAGGGTCGACTCGGCGAGGCCGAACGGCGCGGCGAGCATCGCGTCCACGCGGCGGGACAGGAGGCGGTGGATGGTCGTCGCCGAGCGGTCCGGGCCGCTGGCGTCGGTGACGGTCAGCAGGAGGTCCCGGGGGACGAGCACGTCCTGCATCCCGGCGGCGACCAGGGGGTAGAAGGGGTTCTCCAGCGTCGGCACGACCAGGGCGATGGTCCCGGTCCGTCCGCCGCGCAGCTGCGCCGCACCGGGGTGGGCGCGGTAGCCCAGGCGCTCGATCTCGGCCTCCACGCGGGCTCGTGTCGCGGCCGAGACCGGCCGCTTGCCGGTGACGACCTGCGAGACCGTCGACGCGCTGACGCCGGCGGCCTCGGCCACCTCACGAATCCCAACCATCGAGTCCCCCCGTGGACCTCGGCTGTACTTCACCCTTGCGCAAAAGGTTTTGCTGAAGCATCCTCTCGGAAAGTGAAGCGTGACGCAAGACACTCGCGCAAACTCTCACGAAATTGGACGTGCCCCTGACCTGGGCAAACGCAAATCGATTCGAGAATCGGGGACCATGGACAACGATCGTGCGCGGGGTGCGCTGCTCGGTCTCGCGATCGGCGACGCGATGGGCGCGCCGACCGAGGGGATGAGTCTTCCCGCCATCCGGGAGCAGTGGGGCAGGGTCCGCGGCTTCCTCGACGACCAGGCCGCGGGCACCGACGACACCGAGTACGCGGTGCTGTGCGCCAGGGGTGTCCTCAAGGCCGGCGCCGACCTGACCTCGCAGGACGTCGCCGACACCTGGCTGGAGGCCCTGAGCACCCAGCGCTCCGGGTTCAATCGCGCCGGGTTCAGCGAGATGATCGCCATCGCCAACCTCCACGCCGGCATGAAGCCGCCCGCCAGCGGGCAGCGCAACGCCGAGACCTGGAGCGACGGCGCCGCGATGCGCGTCGCGCCGATCGGCGTCTACGCGGCGGGGGACGCCGCCCTCGCCCGCCGGATGGCGCTCGCCGACGCCCGTGTCAGCCACTCCCGCGACGGCATCTACTGCGCCCAGGCGATGGCCGCCGGCGTCGCCGTCGCGATGGTCGAGGACGCGCCGGACCCGGTGCTCGACGCGATGCTCGAGTCCCTGCCCGCCGACTCCTGGTCGTACCGGCTCGCCTGCCGCGCCCTCGACATCGCCTCGCAGGGCCTGCCGGTGGAGACGGTCGAGGAGCAGCTCTTCGAGGCCATCCCGCTGCGGCACTACATGTGGGCGGACGTCGCGCCCGAGGCCCTCGCGCTGTGCATGGGCCTGCTGTGCGCCAACGACGTCGCCCCGAGCGTGATCGAGTCGGGGGTCAACATCGGGCGCGACTCCGACACCATCGCGGCCATGGCGGGCGCGGTGGCCGGCGCCCTGCACGGCGCGAGCGCGTTCGACCCGGCCCACATCGAGCAGGTGCGGTCCGTGTCGGGCCAGTGCATCGAGTCGACGGCGGGCACCGACCTGATCGCCCTGGCGGACGCGCTGACCGAACGCGCGGCACGGGACAAGGCGGCACACGGCAGCGCGACACGCAGCGCGACAGGCGACAGCGCGACACACGACAGCGCGACAGAAGACAAGGCGGGACGACGATGACCGACGAACGCACCAGCCGCGCCGTCGGCGCCGTCCACGGGCTCGCCCTGGGAGATGCCCTCGGCGCACCGGCCAGCGAGCACCGCACGGTCCGCGACCCGTGGGTCCGCGGGCAGCTCCGGCGCGGCGCCACCGACCTGGACCAGGCCCGCGTGCTGCGCCAGGTCGTGCCCTTCGTGCCGGCGGCGATCGGCGTACCCGTGCTCGTGGCGACCGACGACACCGAGTCCTTCGCCGTCACCGCCCGCGTCCTGCTCGACGCGCCCACCTGGGACGACGACGACCTCTTCGACGCCTGGCGCGCCCTCATGGACGGCCCCGAGACGTGGACCGGCCCGGCCCAGCGGTCCGCGCTGCTCAACGCCGCGGCAGGGCTCCGGCCGCCGCACACCGGCACCGACAACCCGGCCTTCTACGACGACACCGCGCTGCCCGGCGCGCTCGCCATCGCCCTGGCCGTCGCCGACCCCGCGGAAGCGGCGGGGCTCGCCCGCCGGTACGCGACCATCACCCACGACGCCATCGGGGTGCACGCCGCCGCGGTCTTCGCGGGGGTCGTCGGCCGGATGCTGGCCGGCGCTGCGGTGCGCGACGCCCTCGAGTCCGTCGCCGACGACGTCGCCGCCGACGGCTGGCTCGCGGACGGCATGCGCGACGCCCTCGCCATCGTGGACGACGCGCCGTCCCCGTTCGGCGCAATCCCCGCCCTCGTGGGCCGGTTCGCGCCGCGCCTGTACAGCCACCCGGGCACGGTCGCCGAGACGCTGCCGCTCGCCCTGGCCCTCACCGCCGCGACCGACGGCGACCACGAGGCAGCCCTGCCCCTGGCATTCTCCGTGACCCGGCACCAGGACAGCCTGCCCGCGCTGGTCGGCGCGCTCTGCGGCGCGGGCGGCAGCGCGCCGGACGCCGCGGAGCTCGACGTGCTGCAGGGCGTCACGATCCCGGCGGTGGCGGGGCAGTCGCTCGGCGACCTGGCGCGGGCCCTCACGACGAAGGCGTCGTAGACCCGACGGTCGAGCTGACGGCCGGGCGGGACGGCGCCTCGTGGTTCACCGAGGCGCCGTCGGGCCGCCCTACGTACCAGACCTGCTTAGCTCAGACCTGCTTAGCTCAGACCTGCTTCAGTCGCGGCACCACGTCCTCGACCAGCGTGGTCGCCCAGGGCACCGGGTTCACGTACGGCGTCGGCATCAGGCTCACGAGGCTGACGCCCAGGTCCGCGTACTTCTTCATGTCCGTCAGGAACGCGTCGACGTCGCCGGCCGCGTCGCCCTGGTAGAGGATCGTCTTCTCGATCGCGTCGTAGTCGGTGCCGAGGCGGTCGCAGTGCTCCCGCAGCACCTCCAGCTTGTGCCGGACGGTCTCGAGAGCCTCGTCGCCCGGCCCGCCGAACAGGTTGCACGCCTGCCCGTACTCGGCCACCAGCCGCAGCGTCTTGCGCTCTCCGCCGCCGCCGATCATGACCGGGACGGTGCCGCGCGGCGGCTGGGGGAGGTTGATCGTCTCCGCGAGCTGGTAGTGCTTGCCCTCGAAGGCTCCGTCGTCGTCCGACCACATCTGCCGGCAGACCTGCAGCGTCTCCTCCAGGCGCTCGAACCGCTCCGCCGTCGGCGGGAAGGGCACGCCCAGGCCGGCGTGCTCGCGGTCGTACCAGGCAGCCCCGATGCCCAGCATCGCCCGCCCGCGCGAGAGGACGTCGAGCGTGGAGACCGTCTTGGCCAGCAGGCCCGGGTGCCGGTAGGTGACGCCGGTGACGAGCAGGCTCAGCCGGACGTTCTTCGTCACGCCGGCGAGGTAGCCCAGCGACGTGTAGCCCTCCAGCATCGGCTCGAACGGCCCGCCCGCGTGGAGCATCTGGAACCAGTGGTCCATGACCGTCAGCAGGTTCACGCCGCCCTCGTCGGCGATCTGAGCGGTCTCGGTGAACCGGTCGGCCAGGGTGGTCTCCCACTCCGGGTGGGTGAAGGTGAAGTAGTGCAGCCCAAGTTCCATGGCGTGGAGGTTACGCCCTGGTTGTCGTCCGTGACAGGCCCTGACAGGCCCCGTCAGCTCCTGATCGACGACGCGCCGTTCGGCGCCCCCGCGTCCCAGGCGCGCGCGACGCCGAGGCGCCGCAGGTGGTCGCTGGTCACGGCGGCGCCGTCGGGCCCCATCCAGTGCTCGAGACCGAAGCGGTCGTCGGTCGCGGCGTCCCAGCGGCGCATGAAGGGCGTGCCGTTGTCGGCGATGACCACCGACCCGTAGGCGGTGGGGAGCGACGCGGCGGGGAGATGGATGACCGTGTAGACCTCCGCGAGGTCCGCGGGCCCGACGGAGGACACGCTGTACCAGCTGCCGTCGGCGTCCCGCTGGACCGCGTACCCGCTGGCGTCCAGAGCCACGCTGAAGTGGGGTAGGTCGGCGTCGAGCAGCTCCTGGCTGGTCCGGTAGACGGTGCCGACCTGGGCTGCCTGCTGGGTCATCGCAAGATCTCCTTGACGTCGAATCGGTGGGTATTTACCCATCAAACCGGATTCGTCTGGCAATCGTGACGAAATCGGCAAGTCACACAGGGGGTGAATCCGGAACCGGCCCGAAACGACGCCCGAAGATGGGTGAAACTTCGCGCTGTTTGACTCCGGTACGTCGGGGCGATCCACCGCCGTCACGACGGCACAGCGACGGCGTCGAGCGGCTGATGCCGCATGCCACCGGTCAGGGAGCGAGGCATTTTTGGGAACGTTGTTGCAGGTCAAAGGCATCAAGACCAGATTCGGGTCGGACTCCGGCTCCGTCGTCGCGGTCGACGAGGTGAGCTTCGACCTCGAGCGCGGCGAGACCATCTGCCTCGTCGGCGAGTCCGGCAGCGGGAAGTCGGTCACCGCGCTGTCGATCATGGGGCTGCTCCCGCGCAACGGGCGGGTGACCGACGGCGAGATCCTCTTCGAGGACCGGAACCTGCTCGAGCTGTCCGAGCCGGAGATGCGCGAGCACCGCGGCAACTCGCTCGCGATGATCTTCCAGGAGCCGATGACGTCGCTGAACCCGGTCCTGACCATCGGCGACCAGCTCACCGAGGGGATGCTGCTGCACCTCGGGATCTCCCGGCAGGAGGCCGCCGACCGCGCGGTCGAGCTGCTCGAGCTCGTCGGGGTGCCGCGGGCCGGGCAGATCGTGGGGGACTACCCGCACCGGCTCTCCGGCGGCATGCGGCAGCGCGTCATGATCGCGATGGCGCTGAGCTGCTCGCCCGTCCTGCTGATCGCGGACGAGCCCACAACGGCGCTGGACGTGACGATCCAGGCGCAGATCCTCACCCTCATGAAGAAGCTGGCCGCGGCGTCGCGGACGGCGACGATCCTGATCACGCACGACCTCGGCGTCGTCGCGGAGATGGCGGACAAGGTGGCGGTGATGTACGCGGGCCAGGTGGTCGAGGAGGCCGACGTCTTCGAGCTCTTCGATCACCCCAAGCACCCGTACACCGTCGGCCTGATGAAGTCGATCCCACACCTCGGCGCCGACGACGACGCCCGGCTCGAATCGATCCCGGGCTCCGTGCCCGCGCTCACGAACATGCCGAGCGGCTGCCGCTTCCAGGACCGCTGCCCGTCGGTCATGGACCGGTGTCGGGCCGAACGGCCCGGCCTGCTGGGCACGAGCACCACGGCGAAGCACCTGGTGCGCTGCTTCCTCTACGACGACGAGCAGGCCGCCGTCCGCGCCAAGGCAGCGGTGGTCTCATGAGCGCGACCGACGTGACAGTGCGCACGGCGCGCGAGCGCGCCGGGGTGCCCGACGGGCAGCCGCTGCTGAGCGTCCAGGACCTCAAGCTCCACTACCCGATCCGGAGCGGCATCATCTCCCGGCAGACCGGCGCCGTGCGCGCCGTCGACGGGGTCAGCTTCGACGTGTTCCCCGGCGAGACGCTCGGCATCGTGGGGGAGTCCGGCTGCGGCAAGTCGACCACCGGCCGGGCGATCATCCGGCTCGAGAACCCGACCGCGGGCGCGGTGGTCTTCGGCGGCCGCGACCTGGCGGGGCTGAACACCAGGGAGCTGCGGCGCGCCCGCCTCGACCTGCAGATGGTGTTCCAGGACCCGTACTCGTCGCTCAACCCGCAGAAGCGCATCGGCGACCTGCTCGCGGAACCGCTCGTCGCCCACGGCCGCGCCTCGCGGAAGGACGCGCGGGAGCGGGTCACCGAGATGCTCGAACGCGTGGGCCTGTCGGCGCAGTTCAAGGGCCGGTACCCGCACGAGCTCTCCGGCGGCCAGCGCCAGCGGGTCGGCATCGCCCGCGCGCTCATGCTCGACCCGACCCTGCTGGTCCTCGACGAGCCGGTCTCCGCGCTCGACGTCTCCATCCAGGCACAGGTGCTCAACCTGCTCCGGGACCTGCAGGCCGAGCTCGGCCTCACCTACGTCTTCATCTCCCACGGCCTCGGCGCCGTCCGCTACATCAGCGACCGGATCGTCGTCATGTACCTGGGCAAGGTCATGGAGGTCGCGACGACGGCGGAGCTGTTCGCCGGCCCCCGCCACCCGTACACGGAGATCCTGCTCGACGCGTACCCGGCACCCAACCCGCACCTGCGGGCCACGCAAGGGGGCAGAGAACGAATAGTCGTCGAGGGCGACGTGCCGAACGCCGCCGCCCCGCCGTCGGGCTGCGTGTTCCACACCCGGTGCCCGTTCGCGCAGGACAAATGCCGGACCGAGGAACCGCGGCTCACGACCGACGCTCAGACGGGTGGGCAGGGCGGCGAGCACGCGTTCGCCTGCCACTTCCCGCTGGAGGTCGGCCGGCCCGCGTCGTCCGGGACGCCATCATCCGGGCCGACGGCGGCGGGGGAGAGCGCATGACCACCTACATCATCCGGCGGATCCTGATCTCGATCCCGGTCCTCCTCGGCGTCACCGTCCTCAACTTCTTCATCGTCCAGCTCGCGCCCGGCAGCCCCGCCGACCTCTACCTCGCCGCCGACGCCTCGCCCGACTACAAGGAACGGGTCGAGGCCTCGCTCGGCCTGGACCAGCCGATCATCGTCCAGTACCTCAACTGGCTCGGCCAGCTCCTGCGCGGCGACCTCGGCCTGTCCTACGTCTCGCGCACCCCGGTCGCCGAGGTCATCGGCGAGCGCATCGGCCCCACCCTGCTGCTCATGGGCGCGGCCCTCGTGGTCGCGTACGCGATTGCGATCCCGCTGGGCATCCTCGCCGCCCGCCGCAAGGGCACCTGGGCCGACTACACGGTCGTCGGGGGCGCCTTCTTCGGCGTCTCGGTCCCGCACTTCTTCCTCGGCCTCGCCCTGATCTACGTCTTCGCCCTGCAGCTCGGCTGGCTCCCGACCGGGAACATGGTCACCATCGGCAACGGCGGCGCCGGTCCGTGGGACCGGCTCCTGCACCTGATCCTGCCGGTCACCGTCCTCGCGACCGCCATCGCCGGGAACATGGTCCGGTACGTGCGGTCCTCGATGGTCGACGCCTTCTCCGAGGACTACATCCGCACCGCGCACGCCAAGGGGCTCGCGCCCGGCGTCGTCACCCACAAGCATGCCCTGCGCAACGCCCTGATCCCGCTCGTCACGGTGCTCAGCGTCGACCTCGCGGGCCTCCTCGGCGGCGCGATCGTCACCGAGCAGATCTTCCAGTGGCCCGGCCTGGGCATGCTGACCATCCAGTCGATCTCGTCCCGCGACTACTCCGTGCTGATGGGCGTGAACCTCATCGCGGCGCTCGCGGTCTTCGCGGCGAACCTCCTCGCCGACATCGTCTATGCCGTCGTCGACCCGCGGATCGAGTACACATGAGCGCAACCGTCACATCGACCTCGACCGAGAGCGCGGCCGCCCGCGCCGTCGCCGCGAGCCTCGGGAAGGAGGAGTCCTACCTGCGGGCCGTGGTCCGCAGGTTCTTCAAGCATCGCCTGGCCGGCGTCGGGCTGTTCGCCTTCCTGGCGATGATCCTCGTCGCGGTCTTCGCCCCGCTGCTCGCGCCGTACGACCCGAACCAGATCTTCGACCAGTTCCAGGCGGCCCCGTCGTCCGCACACCTGCTCGGGACCGACCCGGTGGGCAGGGACGTGCTCAGCCGGCTCATCTACGGCGCGCGCGTATCGATCACGGTGAGCGTGGGTGCCGTCGCCGTGTACGTGGTCATCGGCGTCTGCGTCGGCCTGGCGGCCGGGTACTTCGGCAAGGTGGTCGACTCGGTCCTGATGCGCGTCGTCGACGTCTTCATGTCGTTCCCTTACTTCATGGTCATCCTGATCCTGGTGGCCGTCATCGGGCCGAGCCTGACGAACATCACGCTCGCCATCGGCTTTCTCGGCTGGCCGATGATCTCGCGCCTCGTGCGCGGCTCGGTGCTGTCCATCAAGAACCAGGACTACGTGAAGGCGGGCGTCTCGCTCGGCTACAGCACGCCGAAGATCCTGTTCCAGCACATCCTGCCGAACGCGCTCTCGCCGATCATCGTCAACGCCACGTTCGGGATCGCGAACGCGATCATCCTCGAGTCCGGCCTGAGCTTCCTCGGTCTGGGGGTGCGGCCGCCCGCCGCCTCCTGGGGAAACATGCTCAGCGACGCCCAGTCGATCACCGTCATGACCAGCGAGCCGTGGCTCTGGCTGCCGCCGGGCATCGCGATCTTCGTGACTGTGCTCGCCATCAACTTCGTCGGGGACGGCCTGCGCGACGCGCTGGAGTCCCGCGAGACCAAGTCCCATCGCTGACCGCAGCCTTCGCTGACCGCAACCATCGCTGACCGCACCATCGCCGGCAACAACCGAGGAGAAGACACGTGGGCTTCGTTGACGACGCAGCACTGATGCACGACGACCTGGTGGCACTGCGGCGGCGCATCCACCAGCACCCCGAGCTGGGCCTGCACCTGCCGAAGACGCAGGCCGCGGTCCTGGCGGCGCTGGACGGCCTGCCGCTGGAGATCACCACCGGCACGGGGCTCAGCTCCGTCGTCGCGGTCCTGCGGGGCGAGCTGGACGGGCCGACGGTGCTGCTGCGCGGCGACATGGACGGCCTGCCCGTCGTCGAGGACTCGGGGGAGGACTTCGCCTCGACCACCGGCACCATGCACGCGTGCGGGCACGACCTGCACGTCGCGGGACTGGTCGGCGCGGCCCGCCTGCTGAGCGCCCGGAAGGCCGAGCTGGCGGGCAACGTCGTCTTCATGTTCCAGCCCGCGGAGGAGGGCCCCGGCGGCGCGCTGCCCATGCTCGAGGAGGGCCTGCTCGACGCCGCGGGCGTGCCCGTCGACGCCGCCTTCGGCATCCACGTCTCCAGCATGGAGGACAAGGGACTCTTCTTCACCAAGCCCGGCACCTCCATGGCCGGCGCGAACGTCATGCGCGTGACCGTGCACGGCAAGGGTGGCCACGGCTCGTCCCCGTGGACGTCGGTCGACCCGATACCGGCCGCCGCCGAGATCGTCGGTGCGCTGCAGACGTACGTGACGCGACGGCACAGCGTGTTCGACCCGGTCGTCGTCACCGTCGGCCAGCTCCACGCCGGGACGGCGTTCAACGTCATCCCGTCCACCGCCGAGATCGCGGCGTCGGTGCGCACCCTCTCGCGCGAGTCGTTCGACCAGGTATCGGTCGAGCTCCCGGCTTTGGTCCGGAACATCGCCGCCGCCCACGGCTGCACGGCGGACGCCGACTTCCAGCAGCTCTACCCCGTGACCGTCAACGACCCGGGGATGTGGGACCACGCCAAGGAGGTGCTCGCCGGCCTGTACGGCGCGGACCGCGTGGTCGAGCGGCCCGACCCGCTCATGGGCTCCGAGGACTTCTCCTACGTGCTCGAACGGGTGCCCGGCTGCTTCGTCTTCCTCGGCGCCCGGCCGGACGACGTGCCCGCAGAGGGCGCGCCGTGGAACCACTCGGCCCAGGTCCGGTTCGACGACTCCGTGCTCGGCGAGCAGGCGGCGGCGCTCGCCGAGCTCGCCGTCACGACCATGGCCAAGCTCGCCGTCCCGCCCGCGGCGGAGGCCGTCGCCGTTGTCTGACCGGATCCCTGACCGGACGACTCAGCACCACGAGGAAAGAAGGAACGACGTGTCACGTTCAACGCTTCACCTGAGGCGCACGGCCGGCGCGGCGGTGCCCGCCGCCGTCGTACTCGCACTGGCCGCCTGCGGTGGCGGCTTCTCCGAGGGGCAGGCGGACGACGCCGGGGCCTCGACGGGCGCCGCCGCGGCGGGGGAGACCCTGATCATCGGGAACATCAACCCGGTCGCCAGCTTCAACCCGATCAACCAGACCGACGTCGCCGGCCAGTGGGCCAACGAGTTCGCCCTCGACTCCCTGCTCGACCAGCCCGAACCGCTGGAGTTCACGCCGGAGCTGGCCACGTCGTTCGACACCGAGGACAACCAGACCTACACGATCAGCCTCGACCCGAAGGCCACCTGGTCGGACGGCGAGCCCGTGACGTCGGCCGACGTCGCCTTCACGCTGAACCTCATCGCCAACCCGGAGTCCGTCACCTCGCTGGGCACCAGCATCTCGTCGCTCGACGGCGTCGACCCCGTCACGGGCAAGCTGCCTCAGGGCGAGACCGAGATCCCCGGCGTGACCGTCGTCGACGAGCAGACCGTCGAGCTGAAGACCGCGCAGCCGGTGGACCCGAACTACATCCGCGAGATCATCGGCAGCCGGTTGTTCATCCTCCCGGCGCACCACCTGAAGGACGTCCCGCCCTCCGACTTCGGCGAGAGCGAGTTCGCGCAGCTCCCGGACGTCACCTCGGGCCCGTACACGTTCACGAAGTACACCAAGGACGTGTCCATCGAGTACGCGGCGCGCGAGGACTACTACGAGGGGACACCGAAGATCCCGAGCGTCGCGGTGCGCATCATGCCGGCGTCGAACCTGGCGGGCGACCTGCAGGCCGGGGCGATCCAGATGAACTCGGGCGGCGGCATCGGCAACATCCCGGTCCAGGACCTGCCCACGGTCGAGGGCCTGGACAACGTGACGACGCGCATCGACGAGACCCTCGGCGTGCAGTTCATCGAGTTCAACGTCGAGACCATCCCGGACGTCACGGTGCGCCGCGCGATGGCGCACGCCATCAACCGCGACCAGATCGTCGACCAGCTCCTGCAGGGCAACGGACAGATCGTCGACGGCCCCTACACGAGCCAGAGCCCCTACCTCGACACCGGCCTTGAACCGCTCGCCTACGACCCGGACCTGGCGCGCGACCTCCTCAAGGACACGGACTTCGACGAGGACACGAAGCTGCGGTTCGTGGTGCCGACCGGCAACGCCATCCGGGAGCAGTCCGCCGACATCATCCTGCAGAACCTCAAGGCGGTCGGCTTCCAGGTCGAGCAGACGAACGTCGACTTCCCGACGCTGCTGACCATGGCGGAGAAGGGCGACTACGACATGCTCCTGATCGGCAACACGTTCAACCTCGACCCCGACGTGACGTTCATGTACGGCACGCAGGGCTCCAGCAACTACACCGGGTACTCGAGCGAGCGGGTGGACCAGCTCCTGGCGGAGGGCAAGAGCGAGCCGGACACGGAGGCCCGGACGAAGATCTACCACGAGCTGCAGGCCGTCCTGCAGGAGGACCTCCCGCAGCTCGGCCTCTACTCCGACCACACGGCGTCCGTGGTGAGCAAGGACGTCACGAACGGCGGCCCGACCCCCTTCTGGCGAGGCTCCCTGGCCAACCTCCCGACCTGGTCGTTCGGCGCGTCCTGACCCCGCCCCGCAGGGTCCGTTGAGTGCTGGATATTTGCGCCTTCTGGCCGTTCAGGAGCGCAAATATCCAGCACTCAACGGGCTAGGGGTGGGCGGAGGGTCAGGGGGTGGTGCAGTGGTAGTTCGACGCCGACGCCGGGTCGCCGCCGGTGTAGCGGGTCGCCTTCGGGTAGCTGCAGACGTCGCGGGTCACGACGGTGCCGTCCTCGCGGGTGGCCGAGGTGGCCAGCGTCGCGGGGGCCTGCCCCTTCTCGACCCAGTTCACAAGCGCGTCGAGGGCGCCGGTCGGCTGCGCGCCGGGCCCGCCACCGCAGTGCTCCACGCCCGGGAGCAGGAACAGCCGGTAGAAGTTGTCCACCCGCGCCGGGCCGCCGAAGCGCCGCTCGACGCGCTGGCGGTAGTCGACGGTGCCCTGCGTGGGGACGAGCTGGTCGGACTGACCGTGCCAGCTCAGGAGCTTGCCGCCGGCCCGCGCGAACGGGGACAGGTCGGGGTCGTCGCTGCCGATCACGTCGTGGAACTGCGCCTGCGAGCTGCGGAAGATCCGCTCGAAGTCCGCGTACGACAGCGCGGTGGTGTCGAGGTCCAGGTCCCGCTCGACGAAGTTCTTGACCCAGAGGTTCGCCACCGGGAACGGCTGGCCCGGCGTCGCGAGCCAGCTGAAGTCCGCGCCCTTGTTCGGCCCGTACCAGAGCTTGCGGCCGTCGGCCGAGACGGGGCCGGCCCAGATCTTGCGGACGGCGTCCGCCACGCCCGCGCTGATGGTGACCGTCTGACCGTCGCAGTCCACCTGGGTGCCCACCAGCTCGCGGGGGTCCCAGCGGCAGGCCTGCGGGTTGTCGATGATGCCGTCCCGGACCCCGTCGATCGTGTCGCACGCCGCGACCGCCGCCGTGTTGAACGCGCCCAGCTCGCACTTCGTGGGGGAGACGCCCTCCTCGTGGAACACGACCTGCGGCCAGAGCGTCGCGACGGCGAACCGGTCCCAGCTCACGGCCGGGGCGTCGGCCAGGATGCCCTGGAAGTCGCGCGGGTACTCCTGCGCCTCGGCGTAGCCCTGGCGGCCGCCGGTGGAGCAGCCGTTCCAGTAGGAGTAGCTCGCCGGCGTCGCGTAGAACTTCTTGGTGACGTCCTTGCCGACGACCGCGAGGTCGTGCACCGATCGCGACGCGAAGTTCGTCAGGAGCGGCTGGTTCAGGCTGCCGTCGGGCGTGAGCGACCAGCTCGCGTCGAGCCCGGTCTTCACCCCGGCGTCCGTGGACGCCGTCGCGTAGCCGTCCTTGACGCCCTGGACCAGCGGCGCGCCGAAGTCGCCCGCCTGGTAGCCGCCGCCGCCGACGGCCTGGAACCGGCCGGTCCAGAGCGTGCGGTCCTGTGGCAGCCCGACCTTGACCGCTACGCGGTCGTCGGCGCCGGGGTGGGTCAGGGTGACGGTGATGTCGCACCAGTCGGGGACGTCGGCGATCGGGGCCGGCGCGCCGAGCGGCGTCGCCGGGAAGGTGTACGTACCGGCGGCCCGCGCGTCCGCGGTGACCGACACCACGCGGGCGCCGGACGGCGCGGCGACCGCGACGGAGGCGCAGGCCGAGGACGACGTGCGCGGGGTCGCGCCGGCGCGGTCGGCCTGGAGAGGCGCCGCGCCCGCGCTGATGGGGACCAGCACGGCGGCCGTGGCGGCCAGCGCCATGGTGAGGGTCAGTAGCTTCTTTCTCATGCGGCCCACGGTGGCCGAGGTCACCGGGCCGCCGCACCAGTGGGGACCACTGGTGCATACCCCGGGGTGCACCCCGGTCGAGCCGTAGGCTTGGCCTGCCGGACGACGGGCGCCATCCGGGCGCACCGCCCGGCGCGCGAGCGGGACCGCCGGGCGCGAGGAGGGGGCCGGCGTGGCCTCCGCGAGAGAGGACGATCCGCGATGGCCGCCTGGACCCAGGGCTCGGCGCCCGGCGGGGCTGACTCCGAGGGAGGTGCCCCCGGCGAGCCGCTGGTGGGCAGGCGACGCGAGAGCCAGGTGCTCGACGACCTGGTGGCGGGCGTGCGCGAGGGCCGCAGCCAGGCGCTCGTGCTCCGGGGCGACACGGGCGTCGGCAAGACGGCGCTGCTCGGCCGCCTCGTCGGGCAGGCGCACCGGTGCCGGGTCGCGCGCGTCGTCGGGGTCGAGTCCGAGATGGAGCTGGCCTTCGCCGGCCTGCACCAGCTCTGCGCCCCCATGCTCGACGGGCTCGACCGGGTCCCCGAGCCGCAGCGCGACGCGCTCGGCACGGCGCTCGGCCTGCGCGGGGGAGACACCCCGGACCGCTTCCTGGTCGGGCTGGCCGTGCTGAGCCTCCTGGCGGAGGCCGCCGTCGAGCGCCCGCTGATCTGCCTCGTCGACGACGTGCAGTGGCTCGACAACGCCTCGGTGCAGACCCTCAACTTCGTCGCGCGGCGGCTGCCCCAGCCGCTGCCCGTCGCGATCGTGTTCGCCGAGCGGGACCAGACGGGCCAGGGACAGACGGGCGAGGATCAGACTGTGCGCGGCCTGCCGGAGCTGGTCGTGGGCGGGCTGTCGGACCGGGACGCCCACCTGCTGCTCGACGCCGAGCTCACCGGCCCGGTGGACGCGCGGGTGCGCGATCGGATGGTGGCGGAGACCCAGGGCAACCCGCTGGCGCTGACCCAGCTCGTCCGGGGGCTCACTCCGGAGCAGATGGCGGGCGGCTACGGGCTGCCCGGGACCGGCCCGCTCGCCGGCCGGATGGAGGGGGCCTTCGAACGACGGCTGGCCCCGCTCCCGCCCGAGACCCGGACGCTGCTCCTGGTCGCCGCGGCCGAGCCAGGGCGCGACCCGGCGCTCGTCTGGCGGGCGGCCACCGCGCTCCGCGTCGGGGTGGCGGCCGCCGAGCCGGCCACCGCGGCCGGGCTGCTCGACGTCGGCGACCAGGTGCGGTTCGCGCACCCGCTCGCCCGCTCGGCCGTCTACCGGGCCGCGGACCCGGACGCGCGCCGGGCCGCGCACCGGGCCCTGGCCGAGGCGGCCGACCCCGCCGCGGACCCCGAGCGCCGCGCCTGGCACCGCGCCCACGCCGTCGCCGGACCGGACGAGGACGTCGCAGCCGAGCTGGAACGGTGCGCCGCGCGGGCGCAGGCGCGGGGCGGCGTCGCGGCGGCCGCGGCCTTCCGCGAGCGGTCGGCGGAGCTGACCCCGGACCCGGCGCTGCGGGCCGAGCGGGCGCTGCGCGCCGCCCAGGCCAAGTTCCACACGGGCGCGCCGGAGCGTGCGCTCGGCCTGCTGACGGCGGTCGACGCCGGCCCGGCGGACGACCTGCTGCGCGCCCGCGCCGACCTGGTGCGGGCTCAGATCGCGGGCGCCCGGGGTGACGGCCGGGACGGCCCGCTGCTGCCCGTCGCCCGGCGCCTGGAGCCGCTCGACCCCGAGCTGGCGCGCGACACCTACCGGGACGCCCTCCAGGCCGCCCTCGTCTGCGGCCGGCTCGCCCGCTCAGGCGGAGTGCGGGAGGTCGCGACGGCGCTCCTGGCGTTCCCGCGGTCCGACGTCGGCCGGCCGGTGTGCGACGACCTGCTGGAGGGCATGTCCACCGTGGTCACGGCCGGCTACGCGGCCGGAGCCCCCACGCTGCGGCGCGCGGTGCGGGACGTCGAGGCCGGCATGGACTGGGCGATCGAGGCCTGCCTGCCCTGGATGCCCCTGGTCTGCCGCATGGCGCAGGACGTCTGGGACGACGAGCTCTGGCACGCGCTCACCACGCGCTCGGTCGAGGCGGCGCGGACGCACGGCCAGCTCCGCGTCCTGCCGCCCCTGCTGTTCTCGAGCACCGCCCTGCAGGCGCTCGAGGGCGACCTCGACGGCGCGCAGGCGGCAGGGGAGGAGGCTGCCATGATCGCGGAGGCGACCGGCAACCTGTCGCTCCTGCCCTACGGCAACGTCTTCGTCGCGGCCCTGCGCGGGGACGAGGAGCGGACGACGGCGCTGCTCGCCGGTGCCGCCGCCGAGGCCGCCGCCCGGGCCGAGGGCCACTGGCTGCCGGCGGCTGCCTGGTCCGCGGCGGTGCTGCACAACGGGCTCGGCCAGTACGACCGGGCGCTCTCCGCCTCCGAGGAGGGCAGCGCCTACCCTGACGAGCTCGGCCTGGGGTCCTGGTCGCTGGTCGAGCTCGTCGAGGCGGCCTCCCGGGTGGGTGAGCCGGACCGCGCGAAGGACGCCCTGGCCCGCCTGGACGAGATCGCCCAGGCCTGCCGAACCGACTGGGCACTCGGGGCCGCCGCGCGCAGCCGGGCCCTCCTGGGCGAGGGCGCCGACGCCGAGGAGGCGTACCGCGAGGCGATCGAGCGGCTGGCCCGCACGCGCCTGACGGCGCTGCACGCGCGCACATGCCTCGTGTACGGCGAGTGGCTGCGGCGCGAGAGCCGCCGGACGGACGCCCGCGAGCAGCTCCGGCTCGCGCACGACCTGCTCGCGGCGTCCGGCATCGAGGGCTTCGCGCAGCGGGCCCGGCGTGAGCTCCTGGCCTGCGGCGAGACCGTGCGCGTGCGGTCGGGCGACCCGGCGGCGGTGCTCACCGAGCAGGAGGCCCAGATCGCGCGCCTCGCCGTCGACGGCGGCACGAACGCCGAGATCGCGGGCCGGCTCTTCATCAGCCCGCGCACCGTCGAGTGGCACCTGCGCAAGGTCTACACGAAGCTCGGGATCGCCCGCCGTACGGAGCTCCGCCAGGCCCTGAACACCGCCGCCGTCGGCCCTCGTACGAGCCGGTAGCCCGCCTCGGAGGTGGGGCACGCCAGGGTGCGGACCAGGGGGTCCCCCTGGTGCGGCGCGGGTCCCGGCCGGGCGACGGTGTGCACGACGAGCTGAACGTGCACCGACCCGGCAGGAGCCACCCATGATCGACAGAAGAACCTTCGGCAAGGCCTTCGGGCTGGCGGTCGCGTCCGCGACGGCGCTGGCCGCCGCCCCGGGTACCGCCGCCGCCCGGCCCGGCCCGCAGGCCCCGAGCGGCACGACGCCGGGCGGGGCCGGACCGGGCGCGATGCTCGAGCTCCCCGTGGCCCCGGCGTTCGAGCGGATGCGTCAGGTGGACGCCGGCGAGCTGAACATCGGCTACGCCGAGCTCGGGCCGGAGAACGGCCGGCCGGTGGTCCTGCTGCACGGCTGGCCCTACGACATCCACTCCTACGTCGACGTCGCGCCCATCCTGGCCGCGCGCGGCTACCGGGTGATCGTGCCGTACCTGCGCGGCCACGGGACCACCACCTTCCGCTCGGCGTCGGCGTTCCGCAACGCCCAGCAGGCGGTGGTCGCCCTCGACGTCATTGCGCTGCTGGACGCGCTGCGGATCAGGCGGGCGATCATCGCCGGCTACGACTGGGGCTCCCGCACCGGCGACATCGTCGCCGCCCTGTGGCCGCACCGGGTCACGGCGCTCGTGTCGGTGACTGGGTACCTCATCACCAACCGCGAGGCCAACGCGAACCCGACAGCGCCGATGTCGGAGTGGGCGTGGTGGTACCAGTACTACTTCGCCACCGAGCGCGGCCGGCGCGGGCTGGAGAACCCGGAGTACCGCGTGGAGCTCGCCCGGCAGGTCTGGACCTTCAACTCCCCGACCTGGGCGTACGACGACGCGACGTTCGCCCGGACGGCCGCCGCGTTCACCAACTCCGACTACGTCGACATCGTGATCCACAACTACCGCTGGCGGCTCGGCCTGGCCGACGGCGACCCGCGGTACGACGCGCTCGAGAGCCGGCTCGCCGCCGCCCCGCCCATCGGCGTCCCGACGATCACCATCGACGGCGAGAAGGACCCGTTCACGCCGCCGGGCGACGGGGCGATGTACCGGTCGCACTTCGTCGGCCCGTACGAGCACCGCACGTTCCGCGGCATCGGGCATAACGTCCCGCAGGAGGCGCCGGCCGAGTTCGCCCGCGCCGTGCAGGACGCCGACGCGCTGTGAGCGGCGTCCGGCCCCAACCTGAACCGCAGCCCGGACCCCAGCCCCAGCCCCAGCCCCGACCCCGCGACCCGGAGCCCGCCGGGCGACCAATCGGCCGCCGGATCGTGCTGGGGATGCTCGGGCTGGGCGCGGCCGGCGTCGCCGTCGGGCCCGCCGTGCAGCGCGGGCTGGCCGGCGTGCGCTCCGCGCTGCAACGGATCGCCCCGGGAACGGTGCCCGACGACCGCGGGTTCCGCTACTTCAGCATCGTCGCGTCCGTGCCACGCCAGGACGCCACGACCTACCGGCTCACGGTCGGTGGCCTCGTCGACCGGCCGGCGACGTACACGCTCGACCAGCTCGCGGCCCTGCCGCAGACCACTGTCGTGCACGACGCCGTGTGCACGGACGGCTGGCAGGTCGACGACGTCCCGTTCGCCGGCGTCCGCCTCGGCGACCTGCTCGACGCCGCGGGCGTCCAGGACGAGGGCGCCGCCGTGCGGTTCACCTGCTTCGACGGCGCCTACTCCGAGAGCCTCACGCTGGAGCAGGCCCGGCGGCAGGACGTCCTGGTCGCGCTGCGCATGTTCGACGAGCCCGTGCCGCACGACAGCGGCGGCCCGGTGCGGCTCTTCGTCGGGCCGATGTACTTCTACAAGTCGGCCAAGTGGCTCTCCGGCATCGAGGTGACGTCCCAGGTCGAGCAGGGGTACTGGGAGGACTACGGCTACCCCGTGGACGGCTGGCTGCCCGGTGAGGAGCCGGTCCGTGCCTGACACGCGGCTGCTCCGGTTCAGCCCTGCCGAGCGGGCGGTCCACCTGGCGACCGGGCTGCTGTTCCTGGCCTGCCTGCTCACCGCCGTCGCGCTCTACGTGGCGCCCGTCGCGCAGCTCGTGGGCCGCCGGCACGTGGTCGAGACCCTCCACGAGTGGTCCGGTGTCCTGCTGCCCGCACCGGTCCTGCTCGGAATCTGGTCCCAGGCGTTCTGGGCCGACCTGCGACGGCTCGACCGGTTCACCGACCAGGACCGCCAGTGGCTCGCCGGGCTCCGGTCGCCCGATCCCTTCCGCGGCCGGCTCGCCGGCAAGTTCAACGCCGGCCAGAAGGTCTGGGCCGCCTGGCTCGCCGGCGCGGTCCTCGTCATGGTCGGCACGGGCCTGTTCCTCTGGTTCAAGTTCGCGCTCGGCTTCGTCCCGCGCGCCGGCGTCGTGCTCGTCCACGACGTCGGCGCCTACGCCCTCGTGATCGTCGTCGCGGGCCACATCCTGAAGGCGCTTGCCGACCCCGAGGCCCGGCGCGGGATGCGCACCGGGTCTGTCCGGCGGTCGTGGGCGGCACGCGAGCACGCGCTCTGGCTCGACGACGAGGCGAGCGGGCGCGGTGGCGCCCGATGACGCTCTGGAGGAGGTAGCCATGTCCACGTTCGACACCCGTGCGCTCGCGGAGCGGACCGGGCCGCCGTCACGTCTCGAGCCGGCCGGTCCGGCCCTGCTCGGGGACGTGCGGAACGACGCGCTCGTCGTCGGCCGCGCTCGCGCCCGGAGCCTGGCCCGGGCGGCACACGGCCCCGTCACCCTGGTTCCGCTCGCGCGGGACCCGACACGCGACCGGTCGCCTGACCGGACGCACCCGCACTCTCATCCGCACCAGCACCCGCATAGTCACCCCGCTCCCGAGGAGTCCTCATGACCGTCATCCGCTTCCAGCTCACGTCCTCCCTCTCGGCCCCCGAGCTCATGGCGACGCTCACGGACTTCAGCCCCGCCCGGGCGGACGCCTGGCCGTCCATCGACGCCGAGCACCTCGTGGTGCACGAGCTCGGGGAGAGGTGGGCCGAGGTCACCGAGGGCACCGCGTCGGCCTGGGAACGCGCGCGCTACGAGTGGGACGCTGACAGCGGCCGCGTCGAGATCACGACCCGCGACTCCAAGGTCTTCGGCCCGGGCGGCGGCTGGGTCTTCCAGCTCACGCCGGTCGACGGCGTCACGCGCATCGACGTGGAGCTGACGCGCGAGCCGAAGGGGCTGAAGGGCATGCTGCTGGCGTCGCTGCTTCCCCTGGTGGCGCCGTCGGCGCTGCGCAAGTCGTTCGCGCGGCCGCTGCAGGCCGTCTGACAGGGGTCGTTCGCGCAGGGCACTGGCGCAGTCAGGACGGCGTCGTTCCGAGCAAGGCGCCGGGCCGCGTCGCGCGCCGTCGCGACCGGCCCAGCCCTGAAGACGCTGAACGAGTCGGCCGGACGGCATGCGCCGGGGCGGCCCGTTGACGTCGTGAACAGTTATCCACAGATTCCAGATAGCGCGTGCGAACCGCACGACTGTTCGACATAATGGTGACAGCGAACAACAACGGGCTAGCGGACCGTGAGGGTCAGCGGACAACGGGACGGGCGGGGGGGTGGACCGGTGGAGCAGTCGACGAACGGTGCGACGTCTGGTGGTCTGCCGCCTGCGCGGTCGATCGAGGAGGCCGTGGCTCGGATCAGGGCCGCGGTGAATGACCTCGCGGGTTTGACCGCTCCTGAGGTGCTGGAGGGGTGGGGTGCGCCGACCGTGTCCCGGTTGATGGACGCGCACACCGAGATTCGTGGGCTGACCGGCCGGTTGGACGGTGTGCGGTACACGTTGCTGCCGCGGATCGAGGCCGACGGTTCCTGGCGGTCGGGTGGCGCGGCGCGGACGTTCACGACCTGGCTACGCCTCCAAGAGGGCGTGTCGTCCCGGACGGCGGGCAAGGACATGGCGATGGCGCGCCGCCTGGCGACCGCGCTGCCGGTGACGCGGGAGCGCCTGGTGTCCGGTGACCTGGGTGTCGACCACGCGCGCGTGATGGCCGACGTCGCCCCGACCAGCGAGACTCGTCAGGATGCGTTGGCGTGGTTGATCGACACCCGCACGGGGGAGACGACGACCCCGGAGCGGTTCGTGCAGACCGTGCCGGTGGACTTCCCCGACCCCACTGAGGACCCCGACGGGGCCCGGACCCGTGAGCTGATCACGCAGGTGCTGCAGGACGCGGTCGCGGACGGGACGCCGGTCACGGGTGAGGGCATGGTGCTGCGGGAGGCGCCCCTGTTGAATGCGGACCAGTTTCGCAAGGTCGCGACACATTTCGCGTCGGTGACCGACCCCGACACCGACGACCTCGACGACGACAAAGCCGCCCAGGGTGAGTTCCTGGACCTGTCCCAGACCTTCGGCGGGTACCACCTGGCCGGGTTCCTCACCGACGAGCACGGCCTGCTGGTCAAGACCGCGATCACCTCGCTCCTCGGCGCACCCGCCGCCGAGGACACCCGCACGACCACGCAGCGGCGGGCGCAGGGCCTCGCGGACCTGGCGCGGGTGGTGCTGGACACCAACCAGGCGTCCCCGGGGGCGGCGATCGCACCCCACCTGAACGTGACCGTGTCCTGGGACGAGCTGGTCACCCAGATCACCCGCACCCGCGAAGGCCTCTGCCTGACGTGCGGGCAGGCCACGCCCGCACGCGGAAGCACCGCAGGCGGAAGCCTGGCGGGCACAACGACCACGGGCACGACCACGGACTGGGATGTCGCGGGCTGGGCTGCAGTGGGCACACCGACGATGTCGGTGTCCGGGCTCCTGTCCAGCGGTGGTCCGGTGTTCACCGAGACCGGTGGTCGAGTACCACGCGCGCTGCTGCACCGCCTCGCGTGCGACAGCGCGATCACGAGGATCGTGTTCGGCCCGGACGGTGCCGCCCTGGACGTCGGACGCGCCCAACGCACCGTGACGGGGCAGATGCGTCGTGCGGTGATCGCCCGGGACAAGCATTGCGTGTATCCGGGATGCGACCAGCCGCCGTCCAGGTGCGAGGTCCACCACGCCGTCACCCACTGGGCCGACGGCGGCAACACCTCCATCGCCAACAGCGCGTTGTTGTGCTGGCACCACCACGCCCTCGTCGACGCCAAGGGCATCACCATGCACTGGACCGGCAAGCCGACGACCAGCAGTACCGGTGCCGGGGTGCCGGCTGCCGGGGTGCTGGTGGAGACCGGGTGGGCCTTCACCGACGCCCGCGGCCACCGCATCCACCTACCGGACGCCATCGCCACCCCACCACCCGACAGCAACTCGACCGAGGACCCACCAGCCGCCGAAGCAGCCTGACCGGCAGGCCCGGCAGGCCCGGCAGGCCCGGCTGACCGGCCGACTCGGCTGACCGGCCGACTCGGCTGACCGGCAGACCCGGCAGACTGGCTGGCCGGCAGGCGGACCGTGCGGCGCTGGCATCGCGAGTGCGATGCGGGCTCGAATCGGCGACCTCTCTCGCGTCTTGAGCGTTGGCTTAGGACGTGTCCCTCACCAGGCTCGTCGCCGTGCCCGTCGGCGCCACGCTGGTCGAGACCGGGTGGTACCTGGTCGTGGCGACCGTTCTGTCGGCGCCTGAACCGCAGCGCGCGTACGCGCGGAGCGTCGGCGTCGTCGACCGGGTCGCGGGCACGTCCCTGGGCGGCCTTGAGGCGTACTTCGCGGTCGACGGGATCCGGGCCGCCGTCGGCTGGCGCGATAGCGGGCTGACGCGACACCCGGCTTGCGCGCGACGCCGGACTGACGAGAGGACCCCAGGACCCCGGGCGTAACGACTGTGTAAAACAATCCGCGCCCTCCGCTACCCCGGTAGACACGCCGGGATCGGCGCCAGCCCAGGGATACCGGCGGGTGCCGGTGGCCGCCGTCGGCATGTTTCCGCGGGATGACTCGCCGTCGGCCCTCGCTATCGTTCGGCGGAACGATTACGAGGAGGTCGAGCATGCCAGGCATCGTGGAGCCGCTGAGCCAGTCGCTGAGCCAGCCGCTGAGCCGACGGACCGTGCTCGCCGGCGCGCTCGGGGCCGCGGGTCTGGGGCTGCTGTCGCTCAGCGGGTGCGCGCCTGCCCGGCAGGAGCCGACGATCCCGCAGGCGGCAGCGACCGGCGCGACGCGCCCGGGAGGCAGGCTGCGCGTGGCCCGCCCGGCGGCGTCGGCGGCGGAGACGCTCGATCCCGCGAGCTCGTTGTCGGCGTACGAGTATCTCGGCGCGCTGTACAACCGGCTCGTCAAGCTCGACGAGCGGGGCGGCACGGTGCCCGACCTGGCGACCGAGTGGAGCAGCAACGCCGACGTCACCGAGTGGACGTTCCGGCTGCGCGGCGACGTGCGGTTCCACGACGGGAGCGCCTTCACCGCGCGGGACGCCATCGCCTCGATCGCGCACATCCTGGACCCCGCCACGGCGTCACCCCAGGCCGGGGTGCTCGGGGAGGTGATCGACGCCGCGGCGATGACCGCCCCGGACCCGCACACGCTGCGGTTCCGCCTCTCGAAGCCGAACGCCGAGTTCCCGTCGCTGCTGGCGGCCTACCAGTGCTACATCGTGCCGGCCGACGCCGTCGGCGATCCGCGGCGCACCGGGATCGGCACCGGCCCCTTCCGCCTCTCGTCGTTCCACCCGGCCGGCACGGGATCCGTGGAGGCCGTCGACGACCACTTCGCCGGCCGGCCGGTCCTGGACGGGATCGACTTCTTCTCCGTCCAGGACGCGTCGGCCCGGGTGAACGCGCTGCTCGCCGGGCAGATCGATCTCATCTCCCAGACCAACCTCGACTTCGCGACCGCGCGAGTGGTGGCGGCGTCGCCGCGCGCGACGGTCGCCCGCAGCGTGAACGCGCAGTGGTACACGATCCCGATGCTCGCGACGAGCCCCGAGTTCTCCGACGTCCGGGTGCGGCAAGCGATGAAGCTCGCCTATGACCCGCGCCGGGTCGTCGCGACCGCGCTCAACGGCACGGGCTCGCCGGGCTGGGACAACCCCGTGCCGCCGACCATGGCGGCGTTCCTGGACGCGCCGCGCGAGCACGACCCCGACAAGGCCCGCGCGCTCCTCAAGGCGGCGGGCGCCGAGGGGCTCAGCACGAAGATCTACACCTCGAGCTACGACGCCGTGTTCACGCCGCTGGCGGTCGCGTACCGGGACGCCGTCGCCGACGCGGGCGTCCGGCTGACCGTGCAGAACGCCTCGTCGGACTCCTACTACACGCAGATCTGGATGCAGGAGCCACTGATGGTCAGCTACTGGTTCACCGGCCGTCCGATCGACCAGCTCCTCGGGCAGATCTTCCGCTCGGGCTCGTCGTACAACGAGACCGCCTGGTCCAGCCCGGCGTTCGACGCCGTGCTCGACGACGCGCGTGCCGAGACGAACGACGAGCGGCGGCGGATGCTCTATCAGGACGCCCAGCGGCTGATCGTCGAGGACGGGGCGGACATGACGCCGATGTTCGGCGACCGGCTCGTGGGGATCTCGCGCGACGTCGTGAACTACACCGAGTACGGCTTCGAGTTCGACCACCTGTCGATCGGGTTCCGGAAGTGAGCGCGGTGGTCGCCGTCGGGCGACGCGTACTCATCGCGCTGCTGACGATCGTGCTCGCCTCGCTGTTCGTGTTCCTCGCGGTGCAGGCGCTCCCGGGAGACGTCGCCCGGCAGCTCCTGGGCCAGGACGCGACGCCGGAGGCGGTCGCCGCGTTGCGCGAGACGCTGGGGCTCGACCAGAACGTCTGGGCCCGGTACGCCGACTGGCTCCTCGGCGCGGTGCGCGGGGACTTCGGCGAGTCCCTGGTGAGCGGGGCGCCGGTCGGCCCCACGCTGCTCACGGCCTTCGGCAACAGCCTGCTGATCGCCGTGCCCGCGGTGCTCGTCGGCATCACCGTGGCGCTCTTCCTTGGCGTCGTCGCCGGGGTCCGGCGCGGGCGCGCGGCGGACACCACCATCTCCATGACCGCCCTGGTCCTCATGAGCGTGCCCGAGTTCATGACGGCGACGGTGCTCGTGCTCCTGTTCGCCATCCTCTTCCCGGTGCTTCCCGCCGTGGTGCTGCGCGGGCCGGAGGCGACGCCCGCCGAGCTCCTGCCGAGCATCGTGCTCCCCGCCGTCGTGCTGACGCTCGCGATGGCCGCCTACGTGGTGCGCAGCATGCGCTCGTCGACCATCGACGTCATGTCGCGGGAGTTCGTCGTCACGGCCGAGCTCAAGGGGCTGTCTCCGCTGCAGGTCGTCCGGCGGCACGTCCTACCGAGCGCGATCCTCCCCGTCCTCGACGTCGTGGCGCTCAACGTCGCGTGGCTGCTCGGCGGCGTCGTGGTCGTCGAGAACGTCTTCAACTACCCGGGCATGGGCAAGCTCATGATCGAGTCGGTGCACAACCGCGACCTGCCGATGATCGAGGCGATCGCCGTGGTGAGCGCGGCGGTGTACGTCCTGTGCAACCTCACGGCGGACATGACGGCGCTCGCGCTCGACCCCAGGCTCCGGACACGACGGAGGAGATCCGCATGACGACGACACCCGACCGGGGGAAGACGCCGCAGTCGCCGACGCTGGTGGTCGGCCTCGCTCTCGTGGCCCTGCACGTCCTGCTGGCGCTGGCCGCCCCGTGGATCGCCGGCCACGACCCGGTTGCGACGGACTCGGGCGACGTCCTGTCCCTGCCGACGGCCGCGCACTGGCTCGGCACCGACCAGTACGGCCGCGACATCCTCTCCCGGGTGCTCCACGGCGGCCGGTACGCGCTGGCCGTCACGGGGCTCGCCACCACCGTCGCCGTGGCCGCCGGCACGCTGATCGGGTGCTTCGCCGCCTACGCCGACAACTGGCTCGACGAGGTCGTGATGCGGGTCATGGACGCCCTCCTGAGCATCCCGACGGTCCTGGCGCTGCTCGTCGTCGTGACGCTGCTCGACCCCGACCTGTGGGTGGTCGTCCTCGCCGTCACCGTCGTCTACACGCCCGCCGTGACCCGCGTCGTCCGCGGCGCCGCACGCGCCGTGATCACGCAGGACTACGTGACCGCCGCGCGCGCCCGCGGCGAGCGCGCCCCGAGCGTCGTCGTCCGCGAGATCCTCCCGAACGTGCTCGACGTCGTCCTCGTCGAGCTCGCGATGCGCGCCTCCTGGGTGGTGCTCCTCGTCGCCACCCTGTCGTTCCTCGGCTTCGGCGCCAACCCTCCGACACCCGACTGGGGACTCATGGTGGAAGAGAACCGCACGGCCCTCACGGTCGTCCCGCTCGGCACGATCGCGCCGGTCGTCGCGCTCGCGACCCTGGTCGTCGGCCTGAACCTCAGCGCCGACGGGCTGAGCAAACGCCTCGGCGTCGACCGCGCGCAGCAGGGAGCCGCCGTATGACCGCCACGGCACAGGCGGCCCCGCCGGTCACCGCAGAGCCGATCGTCCGGATCGAGGACCTCACGATCTCGTACCGCACTGGCTCGTACCGCACCGGCCGCCGCGAGGTCCCCGTCGTCAAGGGGGTGAGCCTCGCGATCCGGCCCGGCCGGGTCCTCGGGCTCGTCGGCGAGTCGGGCAGCGGCAAGTCGACGGTCGCCCGGACGCTGCTGGCGCAGCTACGGCCGGGCTCGCAGGTCGTGGGCGGGTCGGTCGTAGTCGACGGGAACGACGTCTTCGCGCTGACGCCGGCCGCACGCAGGGAGCTGCGCGGCGGCACGGCCGCGCTCGTGGCGCAGAACGCGGGGCAGGCACTGACCCCCTCGATGCGGATCGGGCGCCAGATCGCCGAGGCGCTCGAGAGCCACGGGCTCGACGCCGGCGCCTCACGGGTCCTGGAGCTCGCCAGGCACGTCCGGCTCCCGGACGCGGAGCAGCTGGTCCGGCGCTACCCCCACCAGCTCTCCGGCGGCCAGCAGCAGCGGGTCGCGATCGCGATGGCGATCGCGGCGCGCCCCCGCGTCCTCGTCCTCGACGAGCCGACGACGGCGCTCGACGTCATCACGCAGCACGCGATCCTCCGCCTGATCAAGGGGCTCGCGGACGAGCTCGACATGGCGGTGCTCCTCGTGAGCCACGACCTCGGCGTCGTCTCCGCCATGTCGGACGAGACGGCCGTCATGACGGACGGGCGGATCGTGGAGCAGCGGCCCGCGAAGGACCTCTTCGCCGCGCCCCGGCACGCGTACACGCGGTCGCTGCTGGCGGCGTCCCCCGCACGGCTGCCACGGGATGGGGGCCGGCCGGCCTCCGCTGCCACGAACGGGTCTGCCACGAACGGGTCTGCCACGAACGGGTCTGCCACGAACGGGTCTGCCACGAGCGGGTCTGCCACGAGCGGGTCTGCCGCAGACGAGCCGCAGGAGATCGTCGCCCGCGTGGAGAACCTGGTCGTGCGCCACCACCGCACCCTTCCGCCCGCGGTCAGCGACGTGTCGTTCACGATCGGCGCCCGGGAGACCCTCGCGATCGTCGGCGAGTCCGGCAGCGGCAAGTCGACGATCGCCGCGGCGCTGGCGGGTCTCGTGCCCGTCGAGTCGGGCCGGCTCGAGCTCACCTCTCCGGACGGGGCCACGGACGGGGCCACGGACGGGGCCACGGACCGGAACGCAGACCTGACCAGGACCGCCACGTCCCGGGACACCGCGACGCTGCGCGCCGTCCAGCTCATGTTCCAGAACGCCGACACCTCGCTGAACCCGCGGCGCAGCATCAGGGCGGCGCTCGCCCGCCCGCTCAAGCGCTTCGCCGGGCGCGACCGAGGCGTCGGCGTCCCGGAGCTGCTCACCGAGGTCGGCCTCCCGCCGGCGTTCGCCTCCCGCCTGCCCGCTCAGCTCTCCGGCGGCCAGCGGCAGCGCGTCGGCATCGCCAGGGCGCTCGCGGCCGGACCCAGGCTGATCATCGCCGACGAGATCACGACGGCGCTCGACGTGCGGGTGCAGGCCGAGGTCCTGGAGCTGCTCCGGAGGCTCAAGGACGAGCAGCACCTCAGCTGTCTCCTCATCAGCCACGACCTCGCCGTCGTGCGGAGCGTCGCCGACCGCGTCGCCGTGATGAACGCCGGCCGGATCGTGGAGATCGGGACGGCCGAGCAGGTGTTCGCCGGCCCCAACCACCCCTACACCCGGCAGCTCATCGACGCGACGCTCGAGCCCGGTGCGGACGGGCTCGACGACGCGATCGAGCACGTCGCGTGGCGGGACGCGGGCGACGGTTGGACCGACGCCGGCGACGGGCACCGCATCCGCGACTGGGAGCACGCGTGAGGGAGGTCTTCGACGTCGCCGTGCGTGACGAGTGGATCGAGATGCCCGACGGCGTCCGGCTGCACGCGAGGATCTGGGCGCCCGTCACGGACACTGCAGCCCCGGACACTGCAGCCCCGGACACGGCGGTCCCTGCCCTGCTGGAGTACCTGCCGTACCGGCTCGACGACTGGACGGCACCCCGGGACAGCGAGCGGCACCCCTGGTACGCCGCCAGGGGCTATGCCTCGGTCCGCGTCGACATCCGCGGGACGGGGTCGTCGGACGGCTTCTTCGACGACGAGTACTCGCCGCAGGAGCTCGACGACGGCGAGGCCGTGATCGCGTGGCTCGCCGCCCAGCCGTGGTGCTCGGGTGCGGTCGGCATGTTCGGCATCTCGTGGGGCGGGTTCAACGCGCTGCAGCTCGCGGCCCGGCGTCCGCCGGCGCTGCGGGCGATCGTCACGGTCTGCTCGACCGACGACCGGTACGACAACGACGTGCACTACGTCGGCGGCGCCGTGCTCGGCATCGACATGGCGGCCTGGGGTGCCACGATGTTCGCGTTCAACTCCCGGCCGCCCCGGCCGGAGGTCGTCGGGGAGGCGTGGGTCGAGCGATGGCGCGAACGGCTGGAGCGCCACCGGCCCATGACGCCGACCTGGCTTTCGCACCAGGAACGTGACGACTACTGGCGCCACGGCAGCGTGAGCGAGGACTACGGCGCCGTCGAGGCGGCGGTGCTCGCCGTCGGCGGGTGGGCCGACCCGTACCGCGACACGGTCTTCCGCCTCGTGGAGCACCTCTCGGCCCCGACGAGGGGGATCGTCGGGCCGTGGTCGCACCAGTATCCCGACCGCGGCCTCGCACCGGGGCCGGCGATCGGGTTCCTCCAGGAGACGCTGCGCTGGTGGGACCGTTGGCTGCGGGGCATCGACACGGGCGTCGAGGCGGACCCGGCCGTGCGGGCATGGATCAACGACAGCGAGCCGCCCGCTCCGTACTACCGGGAGCGCACGGGCCGGTGGGTCGCCGCGGAGGCGTGGCCCTCGAACGCCACTCAGGAGCGTGTGGTCCCGCTCGCCACGCTCGCGGGCGGCGACCGGCCGCGCCCGGTCCGTTCGCCGGCACACACGGGGATCGACGCAGGCCGGTTCTTCCCGTTCGGCAACCGCGCGGACCTGCCGCCGGACCAGCGGGCGGAGGACGGCCGGTCCGAGTGCTTCGACCTTCCGCTTGACGCCCGGCTGGACGTGCTGGGCAACGTGGCGGTCGAGCTGTCGCTCGCGAGCGACCGGCCCCGGGCGATCGTCGCCGTGCGGCTGTGCGACGTCGCGCCCGACGGCTCGTCGACGCTCGTCACCCGCGGCGTCCTCAACCTCGCCAAGCGGCACGGACCCGACCGCGACGACCCGATGGTGCCCGGCGTTCCCGAGCGGGTGCGGGTGCGCCTCGTAGCGGCGGGCCACTCGTTCCCCGCGGGCCATCGTGTGCGCGTCGCCGTCTCCACGTCCTACTGGCCGTGGGTGTGGCCGTACCCGGAAGCCGCCACGGTCGTGATCGACTCGTCCGAGAGCTTCCTGACCCTGCCGGTCTGGACTCGCGAGGACGACGACGGCGTCCGCTTCGAGCCGGCGGAGCACGCATCGCCGCTTCCGGTGCGCTCCGTCGCCGCCTCGCCCCACCGCCCCGAGCGCCGCGTGATCCACGACGTCGCGGAGGGCGAGTGGACGCTCGAGGTCGACCCCGGCTACGGCGGCTCCCGCGAGTATCCCGACGGACTCGTCTTCG
The DNA here is from genome assembly GCF_042670845.1 of Promicromonospora sp. NPDC057138. NCBI lineage: Bacteria > Bacillati > Actinomycetota > Actinomycetes > Micrococcales > Promicromonosporaceae > Promicromonospora > Promicromonospora sp. NPDC057138. The sequence goes on from NZ_JBHUUX010000002.1 coordinate 226,022, forward strand.
AGGAGGACAGCCGGGAGCGATACCGCATGGTCGACGGTGACCCGCTGTCCGCGACGGCGGAGTCGCGCTGGGCCATCACGCTGCGGAAGCCGCTCTGGCGTGCGCGACTGGAGACGGTCTCGCGAGTGACGGCGACACCGGATGCCTTCCGCGTCGAGAACACCGTGCGCGCGTGGGCGCGGACCGGAGGGCCCGGGGCGGCCGAGGTGCTCGTCGCCGAGCGGGCCTTCGACGACGCCGTTCCGCGGACCTCCGCATGAGCGGGAAGCGGCAGCGGCCCGAGGTGCGCCGCGCGATGATCGTCGACGCGGCCCGCGGGGTGCTCGTGCGCAACGGCGTGGCCGCCACAGGGCTGCGTGACATCGCGGCGGCCGCCGACGTCTCCGTGGGCACCGTGACGTACCACTTCGCGAGCGTCACCGAGATCCTCAACGAGGTGGTGGCACGCGAGACCGAACGCTTCTACACGTCGATCATCGAGCGCGCCGGCGCGGAGCCCGACGCCGTCGCAGCGGTGCGGTCGCTCATCGCTCCGCTGTTCGACCCGACTCCCGAGATGCACGACCACTGGCGGCTCTGGTCCGACTACTGGACCACGACGGCGCACCGGCCCACGCTGTCGGACGACTACCTCGCCCGGATCCGCATCTGGGAGGCCTGCATGGCGAGAACGATCCGCAAGGGCGTGGAGTCCGGGGTGTTCAGGCCCGTCGATCCCGCGGAGACGGCACTCAAGCTCGCGGCCTACAGCGACGGCATAGCGACGCAGCTCGCGCAGCAGGCGCCCGGTCTCGACGAGCGGCGGGGCCTGCGCTGGATGTGGACGTTCCTCGACCAGGAGCTCGGGGGAGGCGACCCGCTGTTCGCCGGTTGAGGCGTCCAAAAAAGAGTCAGCTCGCCGACGCCGTCCCCGTCGACTCCCGCCAGACGATGCGCTGGAGCGCGGACCCGCGCGGCGGGGGTTCCTCGCCGCGCAGCGCCGCGACGAGGAGGTGCATGGCGTGGCGCCCGGCTTCCTCGAAGTCGACGTCGACGGTCGTCAGGGACGGCGTGGTATAGCCGCTGAACTCGGGGTTGTCCCAGCCGGTCACGGCCACGTCGTCGGGCACGGACCACCCGCGCTCGGCGGCGCCGCGCAGCACGCCCACGGCGAGGTTGTCGTTGGCCGCGAGCACGGCGACCGGGGGCGCGTCGTCGGGCAGCGAGAGCACGGCCCGCCGTCCGGCCTCCGCCGACCACTGTCCGCCGAGCACGCCGAGCGACTCGGCGCCAAGGCTCTCGACGCAGGCGAGGTAGGTGTCGCGGCGTGCGCGGGCGGAGGAGTACTCCGGGGGCCCGGCGACGTGCACGAACCGACGGTAGCCCGCCGCGTGGAGCGCGCTGACGAAGACCTCCAGCAGGCCGGCGTCCGCCAGCTCGCCCACGCTGCGCATCTTCTCGTCGAAGGCCGTCGCAGCCAGCACCGGAGGCGCGGTCGCGCCGTCCGAGAGCGCCCGGGCGAGCACCGGGACGAACGTCAGGATGCCCTCGTACTGCCCGCCGGCCGCCAGCTCGAGCACCCGTTCGGTCCGGTCCTCGACGGTACCGTCGATGCTGTGGGTCTCCATGACGTAGCCGGCGTCGCCGGCCACGTGGCTCGCACCCGTGAGCATGCGTAGCTGCGGGTCGATGGTGATGCCCGTGATCACGGCCAGCCGCCCCGAGCGGCGGGTGCGCATCGACCGCGCGGCGAGGTTCGGGCGGTAGCCGATCGACTCCGCGACCTTCAGGACGTGCTCGCGCGTGGCGGGGGAGATCGCGCCCTTCCCCGTGAGGACGTAGGACACCGTCGTCTGCGAGACGCCGGCCAGGCGCGCGACGTCGCGGCTCGTCGGTGGGACTGACAGGCTCACGGTTCTCCATCCTCGTGACGGTGGCCCCTCTGACCCGGCCCCCTTGACACTGGCCGACCCCGCAACAACCATAGTGACACGTATCACTGGTGACACGTATCACCGGCAGGGCCGCCACGTGACCGGAGGAACCATGCTCAAGATCGGGATCGTCGGGACGGGCGGCATCGCCGCCACCCACATCGCCGGCTACCTGCGCTTCCCTCAGGAGTGCGAGATCGTCGCGGTGTGCGACATCGTGCCCGGCAAGGCCGCCGCGCTGCTCACCCAGCCCGGCCTCACCCAGCCCGGCCTCACCCCTCCGCGCGCGTACGAGCGGATCGAGGACCTGCTCGCGGCCGAGGACCTGGACCTCGTCAGCATCGCGACGCCGCCGTCCACCCACGCCGAGCTGACGATCACCGCGCTGCGGGCCGGCGTCGACGTCCTCGTCGAGAAGCCGATGGCGCCCTCGCTCGAGGAGTGCGACGCCATGATCGCGGCCGCCGCCGAGCACGACCGGCTCCTGTCCGTCGTCGCGCAGAACCGCTTCCGCGACGACATGGCCACCCTGAAGTCGGTGCTGGACTCCGGCCTGATCGGCCCCGTATCCCACGCGCAGGTCTCCTCGGCCTGGTGGCGCGGCCCCGCCTACTACGACCTGTGGTGGCGCGGCACCTGGGAGTCGGAGGGCGGCGGGTGCACGCTCAACCACGCCATCCACCACCTCGACCTCACCTCGTGGATGCTCGGCGACCCCAGCGCCGTCACCGCCGTGCTGACCAACGCCGCGCACGAGAACTCGGAGGTCGAGGACCTGTCGGTCGCCGTCCTGCAGTACGACCGGGCGCTGGCCGAGGTGACCAGCTCGGTGGTGCACCACGGGGAGGAGCAGGCAATAGTCGTGCAGGGACGGCACGCGCGCGTGTCCCAGCCGTGGAAGGTCGTCGCCGACGCCGCGGAGCCCAACGGCTTCCCCGCCCCCGGCGGAGACGCCGGCCGTGTCGCCGAGATCGAGGCGCTCGCGGCGGCGCACCAGCCCCTGGCGCACGTCGGCCATGCCGGGCAGATCGGCGACGTGCTGGGTGCGGTGCGCGAACGCCGTCGGCCCGCCGTGGGCGGTGCGGACGGGCGCCGCGCGATCGAGCTCGTCACCGCCATCTACCAGGCGGGCATCGAGCGGCGCACCGTCGACCTGCCGCTGTCGCCGGACGACCCGTACTACCGCGCGGGCGCGCTCGTCGAGCGCGCACCACACTTCTTCGAGAAGACGACGGCGGTGGCCGGCCTGCCCGGTGCGATCACCGTCGGCAGCAGCGCCGACGTCGACGCTTGACCCAAGAAAAGGACCAGAGACCTCATGACGACGACCAGCGGCGCCGCCTACGCGCCCGAACCGATCCCCGCACCCGTCGTGGAGCCCGGGGAGTTCGTGTTCGGCGCGGTGCGCCTCAACCACGGGCACATCTACGGGATGAGCGAGGGGCTGGCGTCCGCGGGCGCGACGCTCAAGTGGGTCTACGACCCGGACCCCGCGAAGGTGGCGGCGTTCCGCGAGCGGTTCCCCGACGTGCGGGTCGCCCGGAGCGAGGACGAGGTCCTCGACGACGACGAGGTGCGCCTGGTCGCCGGCGCCGCCGTCACGTCCGAGCGGTGCGCGCTGGGCCTGCGCGCCATCGAGGCGGGCAAGGACTACTTCACGGACAAGGCTCCGCTGACGACCCTCGACCAGCTCGCGGCCGCCCGGGAGGCGACCGCCCGGACAGGGCGCAAGTACGCCGTCTACTACTCCGAGCGGATCCACGTGGAGGCCGCCGTGCTTGCCGGACAGCTCATCGACCAGGGGGCGATCGGCCGCGTCGTGCAGGTGATGGGGCTCGGCCCGCACCGGCTCGGCACGGGCCGCCCCGACTGGTTCTTCGAGAAGGACAAGTACGGCGGCATCCTGTGCGACATCGGCAGCCACAACTTCGAGCAGATGCTCTACTACGCGGGCGCGAAGGACGCCGAGGTCGCGTACTCGGCGATCGCGAACTACCACCACCCCGAGCACCCCGAGCTGGACGACTTCGGCGAGGCGACGATCGTCATGGACAACGGCGCCACCGGCTACTGCCGGGTCGACTGGTTCACCCCGGACGGCCTGAGCACATGGGGCGACGGGCGCACGTTCATCCTGGGCACCGACGGCTACGTCGAGCTGCGCAAGTTCGTCAACGTGGGCACGGACGACGGCCCCGGCCATGTGTTCCTCGTCGACGGCCGGCGCGAGCACCACCTCGTCACGGACGGGGACGTGGGCTACCCGTTCTTCGGGCAGCTCGTCCGCGACTGCCTCGACCGCACGGAGACCGCGATGACCCAGGAGCACGCGTTCAAGGCCGCCGAGCTCAGCGTGCTGGCCCAGCAGGGGGCGCGGACGCTGACGCCGTGACCGGGGCGTGGGCGGGGATGTCCGTCGTGACGGCGAGACCGCGAGCGGCATCGAAGTCGTCCGACAGGGTCTGGAGTCGACCGGCCGCCAGCGACACGGAGTCCGAGCCGAGGAGCTGGTGCAGGGGCGCCTGCCCGGAGGCCGCGACGGCGATGATCGCCGCTGCGGCCTTCGCCGGGTCGCCGAGCTGGACCGGCTCGGCGACCTGCTGGCCAAGGCGCTCGGCGCCGACGCGGGGCGCTAGCGCGTCAGCGCGGCCGCCGCCGTCGGGCGGGCAGGCCGGCCCGCCCGCTACCGCGTTACCGGGCTACAGGGCCGCCGCGCCGGTGGACCGGCGGACGACGAGCTGCGAGATCAGCGCGTCGTCGTCCGCGGGCTCCTGCTGGGCGATCCGCGCCAGCAGGTGCTCGACGGCGCGGCGTCCCTGGGCGACGAAATCGACCCGGAGGGTTGTGAGCGGGGGAGAGAAGAAGGCTGCGTCGGGGATGTCGTCGATGCCGGTGACGCTGATGTCCTCGGGGACCCGCAGGTCCCGTTCTCTGAGGGCGAGCAGGGCGCCGAGCGCCATCTGGTCGTTGGCGGCGACGACGGCGGTGAAGCCGAGGCTCGACGGCAGCGCCGAGACCACCTCGTAGCCCGAGCGCGCGGACCAGTCGCCGTGCACGACGCCGTCCGACACCAGGCCGTGGGCCGCGACGGCGGTCTCGAAGGCGAGGGCACGGTTGCGCGCCGCCGACCAGGCGGTCGGGCCGGCGAGGTGCAGGAGGCGGTGGTGGCCGAGGTCCGCCAGGTGGTCGATGAGGGCGGGGAAGCCGACGCTGGTGAGCTGTGACGGGTGGTCGGTCGCGAACTCGTCCTGCTCGCCGGCGAGGAACGCGGGGACCCGGAAGTTGGCGGCGCCGAACGCCTGCGCCATGTGATCCGTCGAGGCGAGGGCCAGCACGCCCGCGAGGTCGTGCTGCGTGACCGTCTGCAGAGCCTGGTCGATCTCCTCGGGGTCGCCCATGTCGAGGCTCAGGATGTCGAGCACGTAGCCGGCGTCGCGGGCCGCCTGGGCCGCACCCTGGATGATCTTGCTCGGGCCGAACTGGTCGAGCTCGTGGGTCAGTGCGCCGATCCGCATCGACCGGCCGGTGGTCAGCGACCGGGCGGTCAGGTTCGGGCGGTACTCGAGGGCCGTGAGCGCCTCGGCGACGCGTTCGCGCGTCGCCGGCCGGATGCCCTCGTAACCCTGCAGGTACCGGTGCACGGTCTGGTGCGAGACCCGGGCCAGCGCCGCGACGTCGCGGATCGTGGCGGGCCGGCCGAGCTCCTGGGCCGACGCGGCGACGGACCCGGCGACGGCTTCGACATCCGGTGTGACCTCGGGCGACGCGTCTTCCCGGGGCGCGTCCTGCGCCTCACCGGTATCCAGCGGTGCGGTGCCGGGGGGCATGCGGTCTCCTTCGTGCGGTGAATCCGGGTCGTCCCCACGGTAGGGCGCCATCGGAGGCATTCAGCGTATGTGACCGGTAACAAGTTGGTCTCGGAGTATTGTGACCGGTCACATTCGGCGCTAGCGTCACTCGCGTTCCAGCGCACGACAACGGAGTAGCTGCCTCATGGACCCGAACGACCCTGACCTGAACGACGCCGGCCACGCCGACCCGCCCCGCCACGTGCTCTTCGGCGTGGCGTACTACCCGGAGTACCACCGCCCGGAGCAGGACCGCCTGCACGAGGACCTCGACCTGATGGTGGCGGCGGGCATCAATGTCATCCGCGTGGGGGAGTCGGTCTGGTCGACGTGGGAGCCCCGCGACGGCGAGCTCGACCTCGAGTGGCTCGCACCCGTGCTCGACGCGGCGGGGGACCGGGGGATCGACGTCATCCTCGGCACGCCCACCTACGCCGTGCCGCCGTGGTTGCAGACCGCGTACCCGGAGATCGCCGCCGAGCAGCGCACGGGTGAGCCGATCCCGTGGGGCGCCCGCCAGGAGGTCGACTACTCGCACCCCGCGTTCCGCTTCCACGCCGAGCGCGTGATCCGCGCGATCCTGGCCCGCTACGCCTCGCACCCCGCGGTGATCGGGTACCAGGTCGACAACGAGCCCGGGCTGGAGCTGATTCACAACCACGGCACGTTCACGCGGTTCGTGCGGCGGCTGAGGCAGCAGTACGGCGACGTCGAGACCCTCAACCGGGAGTGGGGGCTGACCTACTGGTCGCACCGCCTGGACGGCTGGGACGAGCTGTGGCGGCCCGACGGCAACACCTTTCCCCAGTACGACCTGGCCTGGCGCCGCTACCAGGCGGACGTCACCGAGGAGTTCATCGCCTGGCAGGCGGACATCGTGGGCGAGTACCGCCGTCCCGGGCAGTTCGTCACCACGTGCCTGCAGTACCCGCGCCGCGCGCTCGACGACGAGCGGCTCGGGCGCCACCTGGACGTCGCGGCCGGCAACCCGTACTACGGCATGCAGGACCACCTGGAGGCCGGCACCGAGCTCGCCCAGCCGAACTACTGGAACACCACCGGCGTGGCCGGGCTCCTGCGGCAGGCCGACCGCATGTACTCCTCGCGTCAGGCGCGCTACCTCGTCACCGAGACCAATGCGCAGGCCATCGACGCGTCGCACGCCAACCACCCGCCCTACCCGGGCCAGCTCCGGCAGGCCGCGTACGCGTTCATATCCCGCGGCGCGGCGATGATCGAGTACTGGCACTGGCACACGCTGCCGTACGGCGCCGAGACCTACTGGGGCGGCGTGCTGCCGCACAGCCTCCGGCCGGGCCGGGTCTACGCGGAGATCGCTCAGATCGGCACCGAGCTCGCCCACCTCGGCACCACCCTGGAGGGGTACGTGCCGGACGCCGACGTCGCAATCCTCTGGTCGAACCCCAGCCGCTTCGCGATGCAGTTCATGCCGCCGCTGGCCTCCAGCGGGAAGGGGGACGGGCAGGGCGACGACGAGTCCTACGAGCAGATCGTCGACGCCTTCTACCGCGGGGTGACCGGCGCCGGGCGGCAGGCGCGCATCCTGCACGTGCCCCAGGCGCACGACCTCGGCGCCGCGGAGCTGGCTCGCCGCTTCCCCGTCCTCGTCGCCGCCGGGTTGTACGTCACGGCCGACGACGACCTGACACTGCTGCGCGAGTACGCCGCCGCCGGTGGCCACCTGATCCTCGGGCCGCGCACCGCCTATGCCGACGAGGAGGCGCGCGCCCGCGTCGCCGTCGCGCCCGACGGCCTGCACGCCGCCGCCGGCGCCTGGTACGAGGAGTTCTCCAACCTCGACGCCGACGTCCAGGTCGTGGCCACGGACGGCAGCCCGCTCGTCCTCGACTCGGACGCCACCGCCCAGCGCTGGGCCGACGGCCTGATCCCCGACGGCGCCCAGGCCCTGGCCACGTACAAGCACCCGCGGTTCGGCGACTTCCCCGCGGTCGTCACCCATCCGTACGACGGCGGACGGGTCACCACCGTCGGCACGGTCCCGTCGCGCGCACTGGCGGCCGCCGTCGTGCGCTGGGCCGCTCCCCGGGGAGTCGGCGACCTGCTCGCCGGCGACCACGGGCCGGCCGTCACTGTCTCCTCCGGCACCCTGCCCGACGGGCGGCGCGCCTGGTTCGTCTTCAACTGGGGCTGGGGCGAGCAGAACCTCGTCCTCGCGGCCGACGTCCGGGACGCCGCCGCCGACACCACCCACGCCGCCGGCTCGCACCTCGCCCTCGGGCCGTGGGGCTGCCGAACGCTGATCACACCCGAGCACCCAGCACCCGAGAACACAGCACCCGAGAACACAGCACCCGAGAACAGCGAGGCCGGCCGATGACGACCACCACGCCCTACACCGCCCGCACCAGCGGGCCCAGCGCCCCGGGCGCGAGTGCGCGGGCCCCGATCACGATCCGCCGTCGGGCGAAGGACTGGCGCGGCTGGCTGTTCACCGGGCCGTTCGCGTTCGTGTTCGTCTTCGTGTTCATCACGCCGCTGCTGTACGCGCTGTGGCTGAGCCTTTTCCAGAACCAGCTCGTGGGCGGCAACCCGTTCGTGGGTCTCGCCAACTACGTCACCGCCTTGAAGGACCCGAGCTTCTGGGACGGCTTCGGGCGCGTCTTCGGGTTCCTGCTGATCCAGGTCCCGGTCATGCTGCTGCTCGCCATGGTCGCCGCCCTGGCGATCGACAGCGCGCGCCTGTACGCCACCGGCCTGTTCCGCGTGGTGATCTTCCTGCCCTACGCCGTCCCGGCGGTCGTGGCGGTCCTGATGTGGGGCTTCCTGTACAGCGACAACTTCGGCCTGACGGCGAGCATCAACGACTGGCTCGGCTCCGCGGTGCTCCAGCCGTTCGCGCGCCGGTGGGTCACCGCCTCGATCGGCAACATCGTCACCTGGGAGTACGTCGGCTACAACATGGTCATCTTCTACTCGGCCCTCAGGACGATCCCCACCGAGCTGTACGAGGCGGCCGAGATCGACGGCGCACGGGGCTGGCAGGTCGTGCGGGCCATCAAGCTGCCCGCCATCCGCGGGGCCATCGTGATCGCGACCATCTTCTCGATCATCGGCAGCTTCCAGCTCTTCAACGAGCCGAACGTCCTCCAGCCGCTCGCGAACAACGTCATCACCAGCAACTTCACGCCCAACATGTACGCGTACAACCTGTCGTTCGCCGGGCAGCAGTACAACTACTCGGCCACCGTCGCGATCATCATGGGCGTGATCACCGCGGTGATCGCCTACGTGGTGCAGATGCGCGGTTCCCGGAAGGAGGACCGCTGATGTCCACCGGTCTGCGCACCATCCACGTCGACGCTCGTACCAGCAGCGCTCGCCCGGGCAAGACCCGCAACGGCACAGCCCGCCGGCCCTTCTCGGTGACGCGCCCGCGCAAGTCGCTCGCGATGACGCTCCTGATGGTGCTGTTCCTCGTCTACGCGCTCGTGCCGATCATCTGGCTCCTGGTCAACGCGACCAAGACCCAGCCCGACCTGTTCTCGAGCTTCGGCCTCTCGTTCGGGCACTCCTTCGCCCTGTGGGACAACATCGTCGCCACCCTCACCCACGACGACGGCATCTTCGTGCGCTGGCTCGGCAACACCCTGCTCTACGTCGTCGTCGGCGCGGGCGGTGCGACGTTCCTCGCGACCCTGGCCGGCTACGGCCTGGCCAAGTTCCGGTTCCCCGGCCGCGGCGCGTACTTCGCCGTCGTCCTCGGTGCCGTCGCCGTGCCCGGGACCGCGCTGGCCGTGCCCACCTTCCTTCTGTTCAGCCAGATCGGACTGACCAACACCCCCTGGTCGATCATCATCCCGTCGCTGATCAGCCCGTTCGGGCTCTACCTCATCTGGGTCTACACGATCGACTCCGTCCCCACGGAGCTCCTGGAGGCCGCCCGGCTCGACGGCGCGGGGGAGCTGCGGACCTTCTTCACCATCTCGATCCGTCTGCTGGCCCCCGGCATCGTCACGGTCGCGCTGTTCTCCGTCGTCGCGACCTGGAACAACTACTTCCTGCCGCTGATCATGCTCACCGACCCGGACTGGTACCCGCTGACCGTCGGGCTCAACCAGTGGAGCGCGCAGGCGGCGGGCGTCGCGGCCGAGCCGATCTTCAACCTCGTCGTCACCGGCTCCCTCATCACCATCGTGCCGATCGTCGTCATCTTCCTGCTCCTGCAGCGCTTCTGGCAGTCCGGCCTCAGCGCCGGGAGCGTCAAGCAGTGACCTCCTGACACCCCCGCCCACCACCCTCGCCCGCCCCGCCATCCGCCACCCCGACCTACCCACCCCAGACCCACCCACCCCAGACCCACCCACCAGACCCCCCAGACCCACAGCACAAAGACGTGAAGGAACGACCATGACCAGATCAGTCCGTACCACCCGCACCAAGGCCGTGGCGGCGCTCGCCGCCGTGGCACTGAGCGCCATGACCCTCGCCGGCTGCGGCTCCGCCGACGACGCGAGCGGCGGCGCCCCGGCCGGCTCGGCCGCCGACCTCGACGCGGCCCTCAAGGAAGGGGGCGAGCTCACCTACTGGACGTGGACCCCCTCGGGCGAGGCCCAGGCCGACGCCTTCATGAAGGAGTACCCGAACGTCACCGTCGACGTCGTCAACGCGGGCACCGCGACCGACGAGTACACCAAGCTGCAGAACGCGATCAAGGCCGGCTCCGGCGCGCCCGACGTCGCGCAGATCGAGTACTACGCCCTGCAGCAGTTCGTGCTCTCGGACAGCCTGCTCGACCTGTCGGGATACGGCCTCGGGGACCTGGAGGACCAGTACACGGCCTCGACCTGGTCCGCCGTGACCTCCGGCGAGGCGCTCTACGGGCTGCCGCAGGACTCCGGCCCGATGGTCCTCCTGTACAACAAGGAGATCTTCGACGAGCACGGCATCGACGTCCCCACGACCTGGGACGAGTACATCGCCGCCGCCAAGAAGCTGCACGACGCCGACCCCAAGGCGTACATCACCAACGACGCCGGCGACCCCGGCTTCGCGCAGCCGCTGATCTGGCAGGCCGGCGGCCGGCCCTACGTGACCGACGGCACCGACGTGACGGTGAACCTGCAGGACGAGGGCACCAAGCTCTGGGCCGACACCTGGAACCAGCTGCTCGAGCCCGGCCTGCTCGCCGACATCCCCACCTGGAGCGACGACTGGTGGAAGGCCCTGGGCGACGGCACCATCGCGACCATCGTCACCGGCGCGTGGATGCCCGGCATCCTGGAGGGCTCGGTGCCCGACGGCGCCGGGAAGTGGCGCGTCGCACCCCTGCCCAGCTACGACGGCTCCGCGACCACCGCCGAGAACGGCGGCAGCGCCCAGTCGGTGATCAAGCAGTCGAAGAACCCCGCGCTCGCCGCGGCGTTCACGCGGTGGCTGAACAGCTCCGAGGACAGCGTCGACATCTTCCTGGAGCAGGGCGGCTTCCCCTCGACGACGGCGCAGCTCAGCTCCCCGGAATTCCTGGGCGAGGCGCCCAAGTACTTCGGCGGCCAGAAGATCAACCAGGTCCTCGTCGAGGCGTCGAAGAACGTCGCACCGGGCTGGCAGTACCTGCCGTTCCAGGTCTACGCCAACAGCGTCTTCCCCGACACCGTCGGCGCGGCCTACACGGACAAGAGCGACCTGAACGCCGGCCTGCAGGCCTGGCAGGACCAGATCGTCACCTACGGCAGCTCGCAGGGCTTCGGCGTCAACAAGTGACGCCGGGCGCCGCGGGGCCGACGACGACGTCGGCCCCGTGGCGGTGCAAGCCGTGACGCCGAAGCGGCGTCACGAGATTTCCCGTGCCCCGCACGGGTCGATGACATCCCCAAGGAGGGGGCATGACGTCTAGATCCAAGCTCGTCCTGACCGCATTTCTGGCGGTGCTCGTGACCGTCCTGGTACCGACCGCCATCGCGCAGGCCTACCGCCCGACCGGCGGCATCGTGTACCAGCTCACCGACGCCGACCAGTGCCTCAAGGGTCGCGGCAACTGCGCCGTCTACCCGAAGTCCACGGAGCTGCCGAGCGGCCGCCTGGTCGCGGGGTTCGAGAAGGCGACGGTCAACCCGGTCAGCGGCGGCGCGACCGGCGAGACCCTCCCGGTCTACAAGAGCGACGACGACGGCACCACGTGGCAGGCCCTCTCCGAGGTCCGGCCGCCGGCGGAGCTCTCGAGCGACCCCGCCTACGCCAAGTACACGAGCAACTGGGGCAGCCCGTACTTCTACGTGCTGCCGCAGAACGTGGGCAACCTGGCGGCGGGCACGCTGCTGCTGGCGAGCGTCGTCACGGGGGAGGACTACTACTACACCGAGCACATGGCGGCCGACCCGGGCTGGACGCCGTCGAACGACGGCGACCGCAAGGACATGGCGCTCGCCCTGTTCTCGTCCGCCGACCAGGGCGTGACGTGGAAGGTCGTCAACGTCATCGCGACCGGCGGCTGGCAGGGCGGCAGCGCCGGGGCGATCGGCACGAACGTCGCCGCGGCCAACACCTACCGGCAGGTCGACCCCGTCTGGGAGCCGTTCCTCATCGTGCGCGACGGGAAGCTGGTCACCTACTACTCGGACGAGAACGACTACCTCGGCTACAACAGCACGACGGGCGTCGCGACGCTGGACCCGGCGAACGACACGGCCACCGACTCGAACGGCCAGATCCTCGCCCACCGCACCTGGGACGGCACGAGCGCGGCGTGGAGCGCCCCGGTCGTGGACGTCGCGGGCAAGACGGTCAACGTCGGCGGGAAGTCGCTGATCGGCGGCGGCCGGCCCGGCATGACGACCATCGCCCCGACGTCGGACGGCAAGTGGCTGCTCACGTTCGAGTACTGGGGCGGTGGGACGAACACCCGGTTCAAGACCGCCACCGACCCTTTGCGGTTCTTCGCCGACGGCGACGTCGACGGGACCGGGGTCGACACCCTCGGCGTCAGCAGCGGCTCGCGCAGGCTCGCCACGGGCGGCAGCCCGGTGCTGATCCCGCTGCCCGGCGGCCGGATCGCCTACAACGCGAGCGGCAGCGGCAACGTCTGGGTCAACCGCACCGGGTCGAGCACCGGCCAGTGGACCGAGTACCAGACGACCGTCGGCTCCGGCTACAGCCGGAACCTGCAGTACGTCACGCGGACCGGGCGGGTGGTCATTCTCCAGGGCACGTGGGGCGGCGCCACGAGCAACGCGATCATCCGGTACGGCGAGGTGGACCTCGGCCGCTCGGCTGGCGCGTACTACCGGCTCGTCAACCGGAAGACCGGCCAGGTGATCGGCACGGGCAACCACAGCAACGACGCCAACATCGGCAACGGCGACGTGCCCGACGTCGTCCTGGAGACGGCCGGTTCGGCGTCGGACGGCGACACGCAGTACTGGCACGTCGTCACGAAGGGCGGCGGGGCGGTGACCCTGCTCAACAAGTCCGGCGGGCGGGCGGCGGGCATCTGGACGGGGACGCCGTCCGCAGGCCAGAAGATCGGCCAGTGGGTGGACAACACCGAGTCCGGGCTCTGGAACGTCGTCACGACGAGCGACGGGTACACCCGGCTGCAGGCCGCCGCGAACACCGGCCTGTACCTGACCGGCGCGACGGCCGGGGCGCAGCTCACGCTCCAGGCTGCGGCGACGGACGGCTCGCAGGACTGGACCCTGGTCGAGCAGGAGCCCGAACGCCTCGTCAACGGCAACAGCGGCAAGTGCCTCGACGTGAGTGGGTTCTCGACAGCCGACGGCGGCAAGGTCCAGCAGTGGACGTGCACCGGCGGGACCAACCAGCAGTGGCAGGTCCAGGCGGTCGCCGGCGGCTACGTCCAGATCGCGAACCTCAACAGCGACAGGTGCCTCGACGTGAGCGCGAGCTCGACCGCCAACGGCGGGACCGTCCAGCAGTGGGCCTGCCACGGCGGGACCAACCAGCAGTGGCAGGTGCAGGCGGTCGCCGGCGGGAACGTCCAGGTCGTCAACCGCAACAGCGGCAAGTGCCTCGACGTCGACGCGTTCTCGACCGCCAACGGCGCGAAGGTCCAGCAGTGGACGTGCAACGGCGGGACCAACCAGGCGTGGCAGCGCGTCACGTCGTGACGGGCTGACACTGCTCGCGCACGGAGCGGTAACGGAGAGTAGACGGTGTCTACTCTCCGTTACCTCACCGTCGGGTCACAGCGTCGGGGCACACCGTCAGGGCACGAGGAACCCGCGGAGCTCGGGCAGGGCGCCGTCCCGGGTGAACACGGGGACCAGGTGCCGCGGGGCGGCGGCCTCGATCCACTGGCCGCCGGCGTGCACGGCGCCCGTGTGCAGGTCGGTCCAGCTCGCGCCCGCGGGCAGGTACACGGGCCGCGACGTCGCGCCGGGCTCGGTGACCGGCGCGACCAGCACGTCCGGCCCGTGCATGAACTGGTCGCCCACGTCCCACGCCTGCGGGTCTCCGGGGAAGTCGTGGAAGAGGCCCCGCATCACGGGCTGCCCGTCGTCGTGCGCGGAGCGCATCACCGCACGGGTGTAGCCGCGCAGGCGCTCCCGAAGATGGACGTAGCGCGCGAGGATCTCGTAGTTCTCCTCGCCGAAGCTCCACAGCTCGTTCCCGGAGCCGGACGCCATCCGGGTCGTGCCGTCGGCCGCGATGACCGGCACCTGCGGGACGCGGTCGCCGTGCAGGCGCATCACCGGCATGAACGCGCCCATCTGGAACCAGCGGACGAGGAGCTCCTGGAACGCGGGGTCGTCGGTGCGCCCGCCGCCGAAGCCGCCGATGTCCGTGGTGAACCACGGCACGCCGGCCGCGCCCATGTGGATACCCGCGGTGATCTGCCGGCGCATCGCCGTCCACGACGAGTGGATGTCGCCCGACCAGACGAGCGCCCCGTAGCGCTGGCTGCCCGCCCATGCGCAGCGCACCAGGTTGACGACGTCGGTCTCGCCGTCGCCCCGCTGGCCGTCGAAGAGCGCGCGGGAGAACGTCTGCGGGTAGAGGTTGCTGACCTCGACCGCCTGGCCGGCGTGGTAGCGGTAGGCGCCGAAGTCGTACAGCCCGAACTCGGGCTCGGCCTCGTCCAGCCAGAAGGTGCGGATGCCGTGCCGGCCGTACCCGGCCCGGAGCTTGTCCCACAGGTACTCCCGCGCCCGGGGGTTGGTCGTGTCGACGAACCGGCTCGGCCCCTGGAACCACATCTGGACGTCGATGCCCTGGTTGCTCTGCACCAGCAGACCCAGGCGGGACATCTCGTCGAAGTTCTCCGACTCGAGCGAGACCTGGGGCCACACGCTGACCATGAGCTCGACGCCCATCGTCCGCAGCTCGTCGACCATCCCGCTCGGGTCGGGCCAGAACTCCTCGTCGAACCGGAAGTCGCCCATCTTCGGCCAGTGGAAGAAGTCCGCGACGATGACGTCCAGCGGCAGGCCGCGCCGGTGGTGCTCCCGCGCGACCTCGAGGAGCTCGTCCTGGGAGGTGTAGCGCAGCTTGCACTGCCAGAAGCCGAGCCCGCGCTCGGGCATCATCGGGGCGTGCCCGGTCGCGTCGGCGTACGCCCGGGTGATCTGCGCCGGCGTCTCGCCCGCCGTGACCCAGTAGTCGATCTGGCGGGCGGACTCGGCCGACCACTCGGTGCCGTTGCGAGCGAAGGTCGCCCGCCCGACGGACGGCGAGTGCCACAGCATCCCGTAGCCCGCGCTGGAGACGACGAACGGCACGCTGGCCTGCGAGTTGCGGTGCGCCAGCTCGAGCGAGCACCCCTTGAGGTCGATGTGGTCCTGCTGGTACAGGCCCATCCCGACGAGCTTTTCGTCGGCCGGGCTCTCCAGGAACAGCGCGGCCCTCCCGCCGCCCGCGGCGGCCGCGTCGTACTGGCGGGCGTTCAGGGCGAGCGCGCCGCCGGAGTCGCGCTCGGACAGCAGCTCGCGGCCCCCGGCGTCCTGGAAGGCGACGCGACACCCGAAGCGGCGCTGTCCACCCTGCCAGTGGTAGTGGTCGTACGCGGTCACGACGACGCGCAGCCCCCCGTTGACCAGGGTGGCGACGTCGCCGTCGACCTCGACGCGTGCGTGCTTCGCCTCCGGTGCTGGGAGCAGCGCCCAGTCGGCGTCCACGACCTCGCCCAGCGCCGACCGGACGCGCGCGCTGTCCGGTCCCCACGGCTCGACGACGAGCACTTCTCCGCCGCCCCGCCACGTCAACGTCGTCCCGTCCACCTGCCAGGGGGCGGTTGCGGGGGCCTCCGGGCCGGAGGCCGCGGGCGGTGTGGTGGTCGTGGTCATGCATCGCTTCTTTCGTTCGGTGGTGAAAAGGCCGGGTTCAGCCGGCCGAGGCGCGCCAGAGGAGCTGGGTACCGACGGTCCGATGGATCGGGGCGACCGTGGCGAAGTCGGCCTCGGCCAGGATCTCGGCGATGTCCAGCGCTTTCGACGCGATGCCCTGCCGGTCGATGGAGATGGTCGTGAGCGGCGGGTTGACGGCCTCGCCCACGGCGAGGCCGTCGACGCCGATGATGCGGACGCGGCCGGGGACGTCGACGCCGAGGACGTGCGCGCTCTGCACCGCGCCGAGGGCCATGAGGTCGTTGAACATCAGGACGGCGTCGGCGTCCGGGTGCCTGCGGAGGAGCTCCGCGAACGCGTGGGCGCCCCCGGAGATCGTGTCCTCGTCGGCGACGACGACGCCGGCCAGCTGGTCACCCACCGCACGCTCGAACCACTGTCTCCGGGGCGTGGGCTCATAGGCCCCGAGCGACTGCAGCGAGTACCCCGCGTCCACCATGGCGAACCGGCGTGCCCCGCGCTCGCGCAGCGCACCGACCGCCTCCCCGATCCCCGGCTCGAGGTCGACGTGGACCGAGTGGACGCCGGGCAGGGTGCTCACGGTCTCGAGGTTCACCACCGGGAGGCCACCGCAGGCCTCGCGGAGCTCCGCCTCCGGTGCGTGGAAGTGCCCGACCACCACGTCGACCTGGGCGCAGAGCTTGTCCAGGGCATCCGGGCCCACACCGTCGTCGGCCGACATCAGCAGCTGCCAGCCGCGCTCGGCGGCCCCCGACAGCAGGTCCGCGGCGATGTCGGTGTAGTACGGGTTGCGGAACGACGAGACCACGAGGCCCAGCGCGTTCGTCTTCGTCCGGGTCACCAGGTTGCGGGCGAACCGGCTCGGGCGATACCCGAGCCGGTCGGCGGCGTCGAGCACGCGCCGCCGCGTCGGCGCGCTGATGTCGTTCATGTCGTTCATCGCTCGCGTCACCGTCTGGCGGGACACCCCGGCCTCCGCGGCGACGTCGAGGATGGTCACGCGTTTGCCCACCGGTCAGCCCTGCTCGATCTCATAGGTCCGCCCCGCCGTGGACTTCCAGGCCCAGCGCGCGCGGCCCTGAGGTGCGGGTCCGGTGGGCTGCGGCTCGATCGCCGCCCCCGTGTCGTCGACGACGGTCGGCCGAGGTCCCGCGGCCCACTCGACCACGAGCTCGCCGTCGACGGCGGTCCGGATCCGGGCGTGCCGCAGGGTTCCCGACTCCCACGCGAGGTCGACGGTCCGGTCTCCGCGCGCACGCAGGCCCCGGACGCTGCCGCTGCGCCACGACGGCGGCAGCGTCGGCAGCAGCGAGACCGCGCCGTCGTGGCTCTGCACCAGCAGCTCGGCCAGCCCGGCCGTGCCGCCCAGGTTCCCGTCGATCTGGAAGATGGCGCCCTCGCCGAGCGGGTGCAGGTCGAGCAGCGACGCCGAGCTGAGCTCGTCGACGAGGACGCCGACCGACCGCTCGGCGAGCTCCGGGTCGCGCAGCCGTGCGGCCAGGCAGAGCACCCACGCCTGGCTCCAGCCCGTGTGCCCGCTGCCGTTCTCGAGGCGGTAGGCCAATGCGCGCCGGACGGCCTCGTACTCGGCGGGCGTGGCCGTCTCCGTGATCCGTGTGCCGGGGTACGCGCCGTACAGGTGCGAGAGGTGCCGATGCTCGGGCTCGCTGGGCAGCAGCGGCAGCGCCCACTCGCGCAGGCGTCCGGCGTCGTCGACCGTGGGGAGCCGGAGGCGGGAGAGAGCCGCGCGGCAGCGGCCGGCCAGCTCGTCGTCGGCGTCGGCGACGTCGAGGCGCTCGGCGAGCCGGACGTACCGGTCGAGCGCCTGCGCCGCGAGCTCCTGGTCGATCGTGGACCCGGCGGTGACGGTGCCGCGCTCGCCGTCCTGCTCGCCGCCGTCCCCTCCGGCAAGGAAGGGATGCTCCGGGGACGTCGACGGGCTCACGACGAGCAGGCCCTCGGCGTCCTCGACGAGCTGGTCGAGCGCGAACTCGACGACGGCCCGGGTCACGGGCAGCGCCACGGTCCGGGCGAACTCGTCGGACCAGCTGTACTCGAGCCGGTCGCCGACGTGCGCGGCGATCCAGGCCAGGCCGAACTGCCAGTTGGACCACTGCGGCTCGCCGTCCACGGGCGCTGTGAACCGCCAGATGTCCGTGTTGTGGTGGGTCGTTGCTCCGGCGGCGCCGTAGATCGCCTGGGCGGTGGCGCGGCCGGCCTCGGCGAGGTCGCGGGCGAGGTCGAAGAGCGGCTCGTGCAGATCGGGCAGCGCCGCCTGTTCGGCGGCCCAGTAGTTCATCTCGACGTTGATGTTGGTCGTGTAGTTGGAGCTCCATCCGGGCTGGACGTCGAGGTTCCAGATGCCCTGCAGGTTCGCCGCCTGCGTCCCGGGCCGGCTGCTGGAGATGAGCAGGTACCGGCCGAGGTCGAAGTACCGCTGCGCGGCGGTCGCCCGGGGGTCGTCCGACGCGGACAGGTCGAGCCGGACCCTGCCGAACAGCTCGGTGTAGTCCTCGAGGTGGCGTCGCCGCAGGTCGGCGGCCTCCTGGGCCAGTGCGGCACGGACGCGCGCGGTCGCCTCCCGGGCGAGGGCCGGGAGGTCGGCGCTCGGCCGCTGGCCCGCGCCGCGGAAGCCGCTCGCCGCAGAGGCGACGAGCCTCCGGTCGCCCGTGACGGCGGCGACGACCGCCCAGCCCGTGCCGGCGTCGACCAGGCCGTCGTCGTCGGGCGCGGCCTCGTCGTAGACGACGGCGTCGGCGGCCGCCTCGCCGTAGTTCGGCAGCGCACGGCTCGAGGCGCGTCCGACGGCCACGAGCCATGGGACGCCGTCCTCCGTGGACACGGTGACGTCGACGGGGTGGGGCGAGTCGAAGCCGAGCGCTGGTTCGAGCACAGCGCCGGGCGAGGCCTGGGTGCCGTGGGCCTCGGCGACGAGCACGCCGTCCGGGGCGCTGACGTACGTCTCCATCGACCCTGATCCGGTCTCCACCCGGGCGGTGGCCGAGGCCAGGTCGAGCTGCCGCCGGTAGGTGCGTGGCTCGTCGGCGTCTGGCTCGTCGGTGTCTGCCTCGCCGTCCGGCCCCCACCGCCAGGTCAGCCGCCCGAGCGGCTGGTACGACTCGGTCCAGCCCGGGGCCTGGAGCTCCCGGGACAGCTTGTCGGCTCTCCCGTGATCGCCGGCCGCGACGGCCGCGCGCAGCTCGTCGAGGGTCCCGGGGCGCACCTCGCTCCGCGGCGCTCTGCCGGGGCCGCCGGACCAGACGGTGTCGAGGTTCAGGTCGAATGTCTCGACGCCTGGTCGTCCGTAGACCGTCGCTCCGAGCGAGCCGTTGCCGAGCAGGAACGCGTCGGGGAACCCTGCGGCGGGCCGCTCCAGGCTGATCGCCTGGTCGACACTGCTCGCCTGGTCAATACTGCTGGCCTGGTCACCGGGCTGGATGCGATGTGACACGTGCTCTCCTTCAAGTCCTGGTTGTGGGCGTGACCGTTGCGACTACGTGCCCGTTTGAGGCGCAACGGTCACGCCCACAACAAAGGTTGGGTTACTCGACCTCGAAGATCCGGGCGGCGGGGCCGGCGGGGATCTCGACTACCGGCGCGCCGCTGGCGTCCGTGCGGACCGTCCACTCCGGCAGGGCGACCGGGTAGACCTGCTTGACGGCCCGCCCGCGCAGCCCGGGCAGCGTGATCGCCGCAGCCGGCGCAGTGGCGGCGCCGCGCGACCACAGCGCCAGCAGCGACTCGGGGCCGGCGTCGAGCTGGAGCGCGATCACGTCGTCGTCCCAGCCCGGCAGGCCCAGCGGCCACACCGGGTGCGATGCGGCGATGCGGTGGCGCCAGTCCTTGTGGAGCGCGACGGCTTCGCGCACCAGCGCGAACCGCTCGGCGCCGAGCCCGCCCAGGAACCCGGAGAGGTAGAGCCGCCCCATGACGCCCGCCGTCATCGCGAACGCCGTCTCCTCGATGCTCATGGACTCGGCCGGGTAGGCCCAGTTCCCGGCCTGCTCCGGCAGGACGCTCGCGGGCGCGGCGGCGGCGATCGGCGCGTACCGGCGGAAGTCCTGCTGGTCGCTGGTGGACTGCAGGTGCGCCACGGACAGCAGGTTGTAGTCCATGCGCATCCCGCCCGAGGAACAGCTCTCGAACAGGACTCCCGGGTGCCGCGCCTGGGCGTCGCTCAGCCAGCCGCGGTACGCCCGGGTGTGCCCCAGGAGCCCGGCCCCGGGGCCTTCGGCGCCGACGTCGGTGCCGACACCCGAGTTCACGTTGTAGTCGAGCTTGAAGAACTCGATCCCGAGCTCGGCCACGAGCCGGTCCACGGTCTCGTCCAGGTGGGTGCGGGCCGCCGGATGCCGGAAGTCGAGCTGGAAGTGCCCGGTCTCGCTGACCCGCCGTCCGAACCGCCGGAAGAACGCCTCCTCGGGGAGCTGCTGCCCCAGCTTCGCCGTGGCGCCGACCGCCTCGGGCTCGAGCCAGATCCCCGGGCGCATCCCCGCGGCGCGGATGGCGTCGATGACCGAGATCAGTCCGCCGGTGAAGAGCCCGGGGGCCTCGTGCCAGTCGCCCGCGCTCGTCCACCAGTTGCCGTCGCCGAACCAGCCGGCGTCGACGCAGTAGTACTCCGCACCCGCTTCCGCGGCCGCCTCGATGAGCGGCAGCTCCTTCTCGGTCGACGGGCCGGCCATGAGCGTGTTCATGAAGTCGTTGTAGACGACGGGAAGCCGCGCATCGACCGGGCGCAGATCGCGGATGGCGCGCCGGTAGTCCGTGAGCGCCGCGAAGGCCGCGTCCCGTCCGCCGTCGGCGACGGCGAACCCCGCGGGCACCGTCGTGAACTCGCCGCCGGGGGCCAGGCGCTCCGCGAACTGGTGGTACAGGTCGGTCGGGCCGTGGACGCCGACGGTGACCGTGCCCTCGGTCTGCGTCACCTCCCAGTGCCAGCCCGCGCTGGTCTCGACCTGCCAGGCGAGCGAGGGCCCGTCGTCGGTCGCGAGGACCCCGGTCGGCAGGACCGTGCCGCTGGAGAAGGACCCGTGGCTGGTCACGGCGAAGTTCCCGCGTGGGTGTCGGCCGTGGAACGCCGGGCTGACGTCCGGCAGCAGCTCCGACAGCGGGCGCTGGTGCCAGCGCCCTTCGGCGAGCCACTCGCTCTCGCCCCAGAGCACGTCTTGCGCCCCCTCCGTGACGGCCACCAGCCCGGAGCTCACGGAGAGGAGGACGACGTCGTCGTCGGCGCCGTTGCGGACGGTGTGCCGGACCTGGATTCCCGGTCCTGCCGCCCGGAAGACGCTGGTCACCTCGAGGCGGGTCTCGGGGTCGTGCTGGCGGATCCGCAGCTCGTCGCCGACCGCCTCGTGGCCGGTGTAGCGCAGCCGCAGCCCGGCCCCCCACAGCAGGAGGCTCTGGTTGTGGCGGGCCCGCTGCTCCCCGGCGGTGGTGACGTCGACGATAGGCGACGGCGCCGCCACGGACGCAGCGTCCGGGCCGGTCGCCCAGTGGACGAGCCGGACGGGGTGCTCGTCGCCGTGGTCGAACCGCAGATGCAGCCCGGGGCGAGTCCACTCGAAGGCGGGTTCGCGGTCGCGGTGCCGCGGGTCGGTCGATGCCACTGTCCACTCCTCGTTGAGCCGGCACGCAGGGCCGAAAGCGTGAACCTTCACGCTACCGGCCGTGCCGCGCGCGGACAACCAGCCGCGCGCGGACGCCCAGCCGTGCACGGAGAACCAGGCCGCCGGCCTTAGCTCCCGGCCAGGAGGAACTGGTCTGGCCGCAGGGCGCGGGAGACGATCCGGGTGTCGCCGATCCAGCCGTAGAAGCCCTGTTCGTACTGCTCGGCGTACTGGGTGCCGCCGATGGCGAACGGCTTGCCGAGCGTGGAGATGCCGCGCGACTCCTCGGCGGCGTTGCGCACGATCTTCGAGCCGTCGACGTACGTCACCGTGTGCCGGCCGTCGTTGACCATCGCGACGTGCGTCCAGCGGCCGACCGGGAGCGCGTGGCTCCACGACGTGGGGTCGGCGTCGACCGGCACGGGGTAGACGACGAACTGCAGGAACCGCTCGCCCGACAGGTTCAGGCTGCACGTCGGCTCGTCGGGGTCGCCGCTCTGCTTGCCGGCGTCGCCGGATCGGCCCTCCCAGCTGAGGATGCCCATCCAGGAGTGGTCGCCTTCGAACGGCTCGGGCAGCTTGAGGAACGTCTCGATCGTGTAGCCGGACTCGAAGGTCGCGCTGTTGATCGGCGAGTCTGGGCCGGTCCGTAGCACCGCGCCGCGGTCGGGCTGCTTGCCGCCGCCGAAGCGGAGGCTCGCGTGGGCCGGCTGGGCGTCGTGGTGCTCGGCCGACCAGGTCAGCGCCTTCCGGCCGCTGCCGTGCAGCAGCTCGGAGGTGAGGTCGTTGCCGTTGCCGGTGAGGTCGCGGGCGACCGTGCCCGGCGCAACCGCGGCGCCGTCGGCTCCCGCCGTGGCGAGCCCTGCCCCGTCGAACCCTGCTCCGTCGAACCCTGCCCCGTCGAACCGCCAGTACGCCACCGTGCCCTCCGGCATGACGGCCGACGGCGGACGCGGCGCCGGCAGCAGCGGCGGCGCGAACGCGGCGAAGCGCTCGTCGAAGTCGATCTCGACCGTGAACCGGTCGACGTCGCCGCTGAGCTCGACGTGCTCCGCCTCCAGCGGCGTGGGGTCGTCCTTCGCCAGCAGCCAGGGCGAGAACGTCTCGACGTCGATCACGCCGCGGGCCAGGTCGAACCCGTAGTACCGGACCATGCCCGCGCCGCCGTAGTAGCGGTCCTGGTAGTTCGTGATGTGCAGGTGCACGGGGTTGCCGGCGTCGTTGGCCATCGTCGTGCGGCCGGACGGCCAGTAGTGCCCGCCGAGCGCGAGGAAGATCTGGTCGTTGCCCCGGATCAGTCGGTCCCAGAGGCGCTGCCCGTTGTCGGAGAGCTGGGCCTGGCCGTCGTCCTCGGCCCAGACGAGATCGTGAGTGGTCAGGATCGCCGGCAGCGTGGCGTGCCGGTCCAGCACCCCCTGGGCCCAGGCGAGCCCGGCGTCGGAGGCGCGCCAGTCCAGCGCCAGGACCAGCCAGTCCCGCTCGCCGCCGCGGACCACGTGGTAGCTGTTGTAGCCGTCGGGGGAGGAGCCGCCGTAGGTCTCCATCCCGGAGAACCGCTGCGGCCCGAAGGTGCGCAGGTAGGGCGTGTCGCCCCGCTGGTCGTCGCCCCGGACGTCGTGGTTGCCGGCCAGCACGCTGAACGGCAGTCCGCCGGCGTCGTCGAACACGCTGCTCGCCGTGCTCATCTCGGTCTCCGTACCGTGCTCGGTCACGTCGCCGAGCTGGGTCATGAAGACGATGTTGTCCTGCCCGTGATCGCCCACGAGGTGGCGCAGCGTCGCGCGCACCGGTTCGGCGTCGGAGCCGCCCTCGTCCAGGAGGTACTGGGTGTCGGGCAGGACGGCGATGGTGAACCGCTGGGCGGCCGGGTCCGGTTGGCCGTCGCTCGACGTGGCGGACGCGGTTGTGGCGGACGCCGGTGCGGCCGACGCCGGCGTGGCGGACGCCAAAGTCGTGCCGGCGGCGGAGGCTGCTGAGATGAGGGGGACGGCCGCGGCTGCCTGGAGCAGGGCACGGCGGGAGAGCTTGTTTTCCACGCCTCGATCGTGGCCGGGAAGACTGGCGCAGGGGTGACGCGGAGCCGAACGTTGCCTGACCATCGGTCGCCGGCGTGCTAGGTTCATGGCGATCGTGACCCGTCCTGAGGAGGTGAGACCCATGAACGCAGTGTCCGTAATGGGTGCTTCCCCGGAGTGTACGGTCCGGCGACCGAGCTAATCGCGACCGGGAGCGCCCGCCAGGCAATTCGCGAAGGGCGACTCCCATGAGCTCCACACCTTTTTTCACCCGGCACCTGACCGCGACGACGGTCGAGCCCCCAGCGGGCGCGCGAGCGCTCGTGCTCGGCGGCGGCGGATCGACCGGCAACGCGTGGCTGATCGGCGTCGTCGCCGGCCTGTTCGACGCCGGGCTGGACGTGACCGGCGCCGACCTGATCATCGGGACGTCGGCCGGATCGACGGCCGCGGCCCAGATCACCGGCGCGAGCCCGGCCCGGCTCCTCGCCGACATCATGTCGGCCGTGCTCCCGCAGCGGAGCGGCCCGTCCGGTCCCGGCGGCGGACGCGGCCCCGTGGTGTCGGCGGCCGACCGGATGCGCAGGACGAGCGAGATCATCGCCGCAGCCCAGGACCCGGCCGACATGCGCCGCAGGATGGGCGCGGCGGCGCTCGAATCGGACGCGGGGTCGGACGGCTCCGCGCAGGCGCGGTGGCGGGACGTCGTCGCCGCCCGGCTGCCGAGCCCGCAGTGGCCGCGGCAGCGCGTGCTCATCACGGCGGTCGACGCCGAGACCGGCGAACCGGTCGTGTTCGACCGGCACAGCGGCGTCGACCTGGTGGACGCGATCGCCGCGAGCTGCGCCAACGGCTTCCCCTACGGGATCGGCGGCAGCCGGTACATCGACGGCGGCTACCGACGGTCCAGCGAGAATGCCGACCTGGCCGCCGGGTACGAACGGGTGCTCGTCCTGTCACCGCTCGGCGGCAGGACCCTGCATCCGCCGGAGTGGAACATGCAGCTCGCGGCGCAGGCCGACGAGCTGCGCGCGGGCGGCAGCAGGGTCGAGACGATCCTGCCGGACGACGGCGCCGAGCACCTGTTCGGCGCCAACGCGATGGACCTGTCGCTGCGCGCGCCCGCCGCCCGGGCCGGTCACGACCAGGGCGCCGCCCTCGCCGGGCAGCTCGCCGAGCTCTGGCGCTGACGGCCGCGGCCGCCCGCCCTGTGCGGGCGGCCGCTCACCGCTCCGCGACGAACGTGTACCGGCCGGACCCGACCCGTACCACGACCACGCCGTCCTCGGCCGACACCTCGGTGACGCCCTCCGCGTGCCGCAGCGGGCGCCCCTGCTCGGTGACGCTCTCGGGATCACGAGCGGGGACGCGCACCGTCGCCGTCGACCCGACGGGGACGGTCACGGTGAGCCTGAGCCCGCCGTCCGAGCGCCGCCACTCGCTGGCGACCGTGCCGTACGGCGTTCGCGTGGCTGCCCGTGCGTGGTCCAGGTGCTCGGTGACCGCCGGGGCGATCGTGATGTCCCGGTACCCGGTCTCGGCCGACGCCTGGATGCCGGCGACGTGCTGGTAGAACCAGTCGTCCACGGTGCCGAGGAAGTAGTGCCCGCGGGAGCGCGCCTCCAGTGACCAGTGCTCCCACATCGAGGTGGCACCGTTCTCGATCATGTAGCCCCAGCTCGGGTAGCCGGTCTGCACGGCGAGCTCGTAGGCGACGTCGGCATGCCCGTGCTGGGTCAGCACCGGCAGCAGCCACTTGGTGCCGAGCACCCCCGTGTTGAGCTTGGTGCCCTTGGCGCGCACGTCGGCCACGATGCTGTCGACGACCCGCTGCGTGGTGGCGGCGTCGGGCACGAGGCCGAAGGCCACGGCGAGCACGTTGTGCGTCTGCCGGTACCCGCGGTCCCCGTCGCCGCGGTAGTGCCCGGCGTCGACGTCGAGGAAGGTGTTGTTGAACGCGGCCTTGATCGTGGCGGCGTTCCGGGAGAAGTGCTCGACGTCGGCGGCCTTGCCGAGGAAACCGGCGCTGCGCCGCATGTAGGTGGTCATGGAGTACAGGAACGCGGTGGCCGAGACCCGCAGGTCCTCGGGCGCGTTGCCGCCCCCCGGGCTCGCCTCGGGGCTGACCCAGTCGCCGAGCCGCGCGTCGGGGACGATGCCGCCCTGGGACCGGTCGAACTCCAGGTCGACGTACGCCTTCATGCCGTCGTAGCACTCGGCCAGCACCCGCCGGTCGCCGCCGTACTGGTAGAGCCACCAGGGGATCATCACGTAGGCCGCGTGCCACGGCGGGCACACGCCCCACTCGCCCCAGTCGCCCGAGCTGGGCGCGATGACGAGCGGGCGGCCCTGGGCGTCCCGCGTCTCGTGCACGTCGCGCAGCCACTTGGCGAACAGCTCGTGCACGTCGAGGTTCAGCAGGAACATCTCGGCGCCGAGGGCGGCGTCACCGGTCCAGCCGTTCTTCTCGAACATGGGCGTGTCGGTCGGGATGCCGTGGATGTTGTTCTTGATTGTGTCCACGACCGCGCGGTGGGTGCGGTTCATGATCTCGCTGGAGCTGTCGAACGTCCCGGTCTCCGCGGCGGCAGTGTGCACGACCTGGGCGGTGAAGGCCGACAGGGGAGGCGGTCCGTCCTGCGGCCACCCGGTGACCTCGATGTACTGGAAGCCCTTGTAGGAGAAGCGCGGCTCCCACGTCTCCGGCGCCGCGCCCGCCACCGAGTCCGCCACCGAGTCCGCCTCTGAGGCCCCGGCCAGGGTGAAGCGGTCGGTCTGGAAGCCGGCCTGGAACCCGCCGTTGTTGCTCAGGTTCACGCGTCCGCCGGCGGTGAGCTTCTCGCCGTGGGCGGCCCGGACCGTCGCCCCGGCCGGTCCGGTCACGGTGTAACGTACCCATCCCGCGATGACCCGGGGGAACTTCACGACGTAGACGCCCGGCTCCGGCTCGGTGACCTCGACGGCGGGCAGCGACTCGGTCACCTTGATCGGCTGCTGGCGCTGGTTGACCAGTACCCCGCGCGGGCCGGTGGCCACGGACGCGGCCGCCCACCCGCCGTCGTCGAACCCGGCCGTGTCCCAGCCGGGCAGGGCCCTACGCGCGTCGTGCGCCTCGCCGCCGTAGAGGTCGTCGAACACCGTGGGCCCGTCGTGGATCCGCCAGGTCGCGTCCGTGACCACGCGCTCGACGGCGCCGCCGACGTACTCCAGGTGCAGCACCGCACGCACCACGGGGTCGTCGTGCCACGGCGGCGACTCCCATCGCCACACGTTGCCCCCGGTCATCCCGTAGAAGCCGCGGCCCAGCTCGATGCCGAGCGCGTTGCGGCCCTGCCGCAGCCGCTGCGTCAGGTCGACCGCGGTGTACTGGACGGTGTCGTCGTAGTCGGTGAATCCCGGCGACAGCACGTGGCCGCCCGCCGGGCCGCCGTTCAGCGACACATTCGCGTACCCGCCCGCGGCCAGGTAGAGCGTGGCGCGCTCCAGGCGCGGCCCGACGTCGAGCTCCTTGCGGAGCAGCGGCGCCGGCAACGGGTCGCGCGTCGGGGGCCGGACCCCGCTGCCCCACGGCCCGGCGCCGTAGGCCGCGATCTCGGCGGCCTGGTCCCAGGCCGAGTCGTCGAGGTCCGGGCGTGCGAAGTCCGCCGGGAACTGGGTGGCGGCCTTCCAGGCGCTCCCCGTCGCGAGGGTGGTCGTCGTCCCGTCCGAGTACGTCAGGCGCACGACGGCGAGCACCGCCCCCGGGCTGACGGCGTCGTTCGTCCCCCGCACGGCGACGACGGTCGTGCCGCCCGCGACGTCGACGTCGTAGAAGCGGGCGGACTGCCACCCGTTCTCGACGGGCTCGGTCGAGCCGGCCTCAGCGCCGTCCACCCAGAGCGTGAAGGAGTCGTCGGCCGTGATCAGGACCTCGGCCCTCGTGGCGGAGGGGCCGTCCGGGGCCGCCTGGGTGAGCCGGAACGCGCGGTCCTGATCGGGCAGCTCGCCCTCCGCGGCCCAGATCCACGCGGCGCCGTCGAAGGTCAGATCGGTGACCTGGTCCGGGCGGCGCTCGTTGCCGATCCACGCGGCGCCGGCCCAGTCCTTCTCGCCGTAGAGGCCCGTGCGGAAGCCCGACGTCGTCGTGCCGCTCCCGCGCGTGGTCGCCACGTCCACCCGCCAGGTGTAGTCGGTCGCGGTGCGCAGCGGCGGCCCGGCGTACTCGACGTTCGCCGACTCGCGGGACGGCACGACGCCGCTGTCCCACACCTCGCGCGGAAGCGGACCGCTGGTGCTGACCCGCAGCCGGTACGACACCTGGTGGACGCCACGCCGGTCCGACTCGATGGTCCACGAGAACCGGGGGCGGTCGACGTCGATCCCGAGCGGACCGGTCTTCTTCTCGACGAGCGGTTCGGTGAGCCGCACCCCGCTGCCGACCCGTCCGGGCTCGCCCGCCGCGGCGGCAGTGGGCAGGACGGCGGGCAGAGCCGCGGCGGTCGAGGCGACGCCGGCGGTCTTGAGGAACAGTCTGCGGTCCAGTGTCATGACGCCTCCTGGCGTGTCCGATCGTCGTCGATCGTCCGGTTGAGAAGGGAGCTTCATTGCAACGTTTCAACCACGCGCCGTCAGTGTAGGGGTGAAAGGGTTCCGGTGGCCAGGCCGACGACCCTGAAGTCCTGAGAGGACTGTCGGCAGGACATATCCGCGACTCATGGCGGCGTAGTTCGTCGTGCCGGTCCCGAGACCGTTGATCAAGACCGCTGCACTCCGCCTTGCGCCCACGGTGCGACGTGAGATTCTTAATCCTGAGCCGAATGCGTAGCAAGCTTCAATGTCCAGAATCGTCAACGCAACGAGTCCGTGCGAGTGCTCTTTCGCCTCACCTGCTGACCGGAGCATCAACTCGGCAATCATCGTAGGCGGGCGCTTCATCTCAGCCGACGCGAGACGTGATAGCTGTCGCGAAGTCCACCACACAGAGTCGCCCGTCGGCTACCTTCGGCCTGCCGCAGAGTCACCACGATGCGATTATTGCGACAGGGAATTCTCCGACGCGGCGGGAAGCCGTTGAGGTCGCATGAGTGACCAGGCGATTCGGTGATTTTCCGCCGCTGCTACCGGCACCATGTCACGCGAAAACTTGATGAATGGACACCATTCCTGTTGGCGCGAAGGAATAGATCTATATTGTCGACCTCAGCGTGCGCGATCACCGAATATGTACCCGCCAGGTGACCAATATGTGAAAACTGAAAGGAAACACGCATGAACGACTCCTCGGTTGGCCCCCCTCTCGCCGGCACGTCCTACATGGAACTCTTCTACGCCGAGATCGAGCGCATCGGTCGACATATTCGAGACACCCAGATCACTGGAATCTGTGAGGCGATGAAGGTCGCTTACGAATGCCAGGCCTCCGGCGGCCGGATCTTCTCGCACGTCCTGGTGGGACATTTTGCTATGTTCGCGGCAAGCCCTGGCATTCCCGGTCAACCCTCGGTGCTGCCACAGCGTGCCGACCGGAACATCTCAGCGGATTACAACCAGATGAAGCCGGGTGACTTCTTGCTCACGAACGGCGCATCGATCATCAATCCCGACAAGGGAACCATTCCCGATGTCGGCCCGGACGAAGCTCGCGCCAGAGGCACATACACCGTTGGCATTACCTGCAGTTATGCCCGCTTCTACAAGACCCCTGTCGGGGCCTTCTTGCCGGTCAAGATGAGCACCTCGCTCGAGCAGATTTGCGACCGTGTGCTCGACAGCGGCTGTACCTGGAGTTGCGGCGTGATCTCGACTCCCGCAATTCCCGAGTTCAAGATCATCTCTTCTAGCGGTCTCTCGCAATTTCTGGTCTACTGGGCCTGCACGGCCGCTTTGTGCAGGCAGATCAGTTCCGAGGGATCCGATAACGGAGCCGGCGCGGCCCGTGAATACCTCGACAATGCCCTGAGGAGCTTTGAACGTATCCGCGAGCACGAATTCGAGCTGATCGATCGCGTGGCGCGTGCCTGGACCGACCGCATCCTGCTCTTCGCAGGGGCCGCAGATCGCCCGCGCCTTCTCGTGTACGGGCATCCACAGGCTGGAATGCCCTACGAAGGCACTCAGAACATGTTTGTCAATGAGGCCTACGAGACGGCCGCCGGCAGCATGATCATGCAGCCCTATGACCTGTACAAAACGCAGCTCAAGGCCAACGACATCGTGCTCATATGCGCGATCAGCGCCAACAACAGCGACGAGATCCAGGTCGCTCAGTATGCCAAGCAGATCGGCGCGATGGTCGTCGCCTTTGGCCCCTTCGACGGAAATGGAGGTGTCGACTCCCTCAGCGACTACGTGGACGTCGCAATCAACACGCACAGCCGCGACGGCGCGGGCGTCCTCGACATCCCGGGATTTGACGAACCGGTGTGTCCGATCAGCGGGCTTTCGGGGAATCTGGTGCTCTGGCTGCTGACTGCTCAATGGACTTATCACATGGTCGAACGCAACCAGACGCCCAACTACTGGCAAAACTACTGGGAGGTCGGGGCGAACGAATACGACGATCAGGCTCAGGCGAGCTTTCTGGAGCGTGGCTATTGAAAGCTTGCGCGGCAGCGGTTCGCAACCACGATCCGTCCTTTCTCGATTATGGAGTCCGCAACATGTCTACTTCGTCTGCGAGCATCGGTTCACGTCCCGTCGTGCTAAGCGACCGACAAGGCTTCGACCGGCGCTGGTTCGCCTCGAAGCTGGAAGCGGTTTATGCCCCCAAGAACGATACCGAGGCGGTCACACAGATCACCGACGCCATCTCCCGTTACGGGCGTGACGTCAAGGTCGTGTCCGGGCGCCACTGCTACGAGAACTTCATATACAACGAGACGACCAAGGCCATCGTCGACATGTCCTCGATGAACCGTGTCGGCTGGGATGAACGGCGCGCCGCCTTCTTCGTCGAGGCAGGTTGTGAGAACTGGTCCGTTTACCGGGCCCTGCTGAACGGTTTCAACAAGACACTTCCCGCAGGAAGTTGTTACTCGGTCGGTGCCGGGGGCCACATCACGGGCGGTGGATACGGACTCTTGTCGCGACTGCACGGTTTGACCGTTGACCATCTCAGCGCGGTCGACATCGTGACCTGGAACGCGTCGTCGAACAGTGCTGAGCTGCACCACGTGTCAGCGACGAGCGCCTCGAAGGACGAACAGGACCTCTTCTGGGCCCTGCGGGGGGCCGGATGCGGCAATTTCGGTGTCATCCTGCGCTACTACTTCGATGAGCTGCCCGAGGCCCCGGAGTTCGCCTCGATCTACACCCTCTCCTGGGACTGGACATCGATCGACAGAGATTCCTTCGCAGACTTGCTTGCCGGCTACGCAGAGTTCGTGAGTGACATGCCCGAGACGGAGTTCAGCCTGCTGAAGCTGACGCATGTATCGTCCGGGCAGCTCGGCATGATCGTCCAAGCCGTTTCCCCCGAAGGGACCACTCTCCTCGACCACCGGAGCGAGGTCGAGCGACGGTACGCGGAAGCGCGGACGCGCTTCGGGGCGATCGTCGACCATACGCCGTTGCGAAACCCGCTCGGCGGCCATCCAGGTTGGACGACGGCCTTCATAGGCAACGAGAGCGTGCAACACGTTACCTACCTCGAAGCGCTGCAGACTCTGAACGGTTCGGGGCCGAACCAGTTCGGCAAGTACAAGTCCGCGTACATGAACAAGGCCTTCCCGCCGAATCAGGTTGCTGCGATCTACCGTTGGCTCAAGACGACCCCGAAAGGGGTTTCCGAGTCGGATATGAGCCAGAGTCTCTTGCAGGTCGACAGTTACGGGGGTGCCATCAATCGGGTTGCTCCCGGTACGACCGCGGTTCCCCAACGCGACGCGATCATGAAGCTGCAGTATCAGACCTACTGGCTCAATGCCTCGCGTCCTGGCGAGGGAAGCCAGGCTCCCTACGACGCCCAAGCCGACGCCCATCTGGGATGGATCAACGAGTTCTACCGAGAGGTCTACGCCCCGTATGGCGGGACTCCCGACCCGGCCAATGATCCGAGCGGAGCGGTCGCAGGCGCTTACTACAACTACCCGGACAGCGTTCTCGGCACACATGCCAAGGGCAACGTTGATGACGCGCTGTGGCTCTACTTCCTCGACAACTTCCGCAACAACCAACGGAACCTCGTTGCCGTAAAGCGCCGCTGGGATCCGGAGAACATCTTCCATCACGCGCAGTCGATTCCAGTGGAGTGAAGTGATCTCACCTACCTCGAGTTCTACCGACAGGCCCTGTGAATAGCGCTCGCTCTCAGACGCCCGGCGGGCGCCGCGTCTTTCTATGCTTCGAGACATGCCTGAGATCAGCTTCCGTGGCAAGTCCCCCCGAGTGTCACCGTCCGCCTGGCTCGCCCCCACCGCGACCGTCATCGGATCGGTGCAGGTCTCGGATCGCGCGAGCGTCTTCTGGGGTGCTGTCCTGCGCGGCGACGGCGACGACATCGTCGTCGGCCTGGACACAAACCTCCAGGAGATGGTCGTGATCCACGCGGACCCCGGGCTGCCGGTGTCGGTCGGAGCACGGGTGAGCGTGGGGCACGCCGCCGTCCTGCACGGCTGCACGATCGAGGACGACGTGCTCATCGGGATGTCCGCGACAGTGCTCAACGGCGCCGTCGTCGGAGCGGGGTCCCTGGTGGCCGCTGGCACCGTGGTCCGGGAGAACATGGTCGTGCCGCCGGGATCCCTCGTCGCGGGCGTTCCCGCCGTCGTGCGGCGGGAGCTCTCCCCGGACGAGCATGAGGCGATCGCCCGGAACGCGGACCACTACGTGCGGCTCGCCGGTGAGTACGGGAGCCTGTTCGGCCCCGGGTGAGGTGGGGCCGAACAGGCGTCGGTGCCTCCTGGTCGCCCCCGTCAGAAGTTCGGGCGATCGTGCGTGTGCACCACCAGGACGGGGCACGGCGCGGAGCGCAGCACGGCGTCGGGCACACTGTGCAGCATCCGGCCCATGACGGGCTCGTGCCGCTGTCCGCCCACGACGACGAGGTCGTCCGCGGACAGGTCACGGAGCAGCGCGACCACCGGATCCCCACGCTGGATCACTATCGTGCAGGGGACCTGCGGATACTTCTCCGACCAGCGGCCCACGTGGTCGGCGAGGTCGGACGTCGCGGCCTCGCGCCACGAGGCCGCGACGGGGTCCAGCTCGGGCGGCGTCGTCGAGAACGGGCTCGTCCCCGCCACGTGCATCACCTCGAGCGGGCAACCGCGTGCGGACGCCTCGGCGAACGCGGCGGCCAGCGCGTCGGGCTCGTTGTCCCGGCCCACCCCGACCCGTACGCGGCGCGGGTCGCCGGTCGTCGCGCCGGCCGGCACGACCGCCACCGCACCGGGGGCGGACGCCGCCAGCGCGGACGACGTGGATCCGAGGAGCAGCCGGTCGAGCGTGCCGAGGCCGCGGCGCCCCACCACCACGAGGTCGCAGGACCCGGAGCGTTCGCTCAGCACGTGCGCCGCGCTGCCCGGCACGACTATCTGCTCGACGTCGCGATGGCCCGGGCGGCGCGGCCCGACCCGCTCGTAGGCCACCCGGGCGGCGCGGTGCGCCTCGTCCCGGATCTCCCCGATGATGTCGCCGATCCCGGGGTCCGGCGTGATCGGCAGGGCGTAGGTCGCCACGACCGTGAGACGCGCGTCGTGCAGGTCGGCGGCGCGGGCCGCCCAGTCCACGGCGGCCAGGCTCTCGTCGGAACCGTCGACCCCGACGACGATGCCCCGGTACCAGGTGATGCTCATGATCGTCCTCCTCGCTCTGTACCAGGACACCAGCCGGCCGGCCGGCCCGGCAGAGACCGGCGACCCGGGGGAGCGGGACCTAGGTCCCGCGCCGGGGTGGCGGGCGGGTGGGTGGACCGCGGGCAGACGCCGATCCGCGCTACCGTGGCCCCGGGAGGTACCGATGGTGCCGATGGAGCCGACGGACACTCCGTGGGATGCTCCGCGCGACCGCACTGACCTGCTGCTCGACGCGGTCATCACGGTCAGCCGCGGTCTGGACCTGGAGACGGTGCTGCACCGCATCGTCGAGACCGCCGTCGAGCTGGTCGACGCCCGGTACGGCGCGCTGGGCGTGCTGGGGGCCGACGGCCGGATCGCCCGGTTCCTCACGGTCGGCCTGTCGGCGGACCAGATCGCCGCGATCGGCCCGTACCCCACGGGGCACGGCGTGCTGGGGGAGCTGATCCGCGATCCCGTGCCGCTCCGGCTGCACGACCTGTCCGCACACCCTGCCTCGGTCGGCTTTCCCGCGCACCACCCGCCGATGCACAGCTTCGTCGGGATGCCGCTGCGGGTGCACGGCGCGCCGTTCGGCAACCTCTATCTCACGGACAAGCACGGCGGCGGCGACTTCACCGCCGAGGACGAGCGGGTGCTGGAGGCCCTCGCCGCCGCGGCGAGCGTGGCGGTCGAGAACGCCCGCCTGTACGACGTCGCGCGGCTGCGCGAGCGGTGGGCGCGGGCGAACGACCGGATCTCGCGCCAGGTCCTGGCAGGCTCCTCGCCGGGCGACGTGCTGACGCTCGTCGGCAGCGAGGCGCGGGAGGTGGCCGACGCCGACGTGACGGCCATCGCGGTCCCGGACCCCGACTCGGGGCGCCTGGTGCTGCAGTCGGCGTGCGGGCTGGACGCGGAGGCGCAGGTGGGGGCGGTGCTCGCCGCCGAGGGCACGTTCACCGCACACACCTTCCGTACGGGCGTGCCGATGGTCACCGACGACGCGACGGCGGACGAGCGGGCGAGCCTCTCGCTGGACGTGGCCGGCCCGCTGGGCCCGCTCGCGGTGTGGCCGCTCGGCGAGCACGGCAGCGCCCGTGGCGTCCTGGCCGCGGCGCGGGTCCGGGGACGCGAGCCGTTCTCGTCGGTCGTGGTCGAGGCGCTCGGCGCGTTCGCCGGCCAGGCCGCCGTCGCGCTGGAGCTGGCGGAGGTCCGGGCCGACGCCGAGCGCGTAGCCCTCCTGCGCGACCGGGAACGCATCGCCCGCGACCTGCACGACCTGGCCATCCAGCGGCTCTACGCGACCGGGTTGTCGCTCCAGCGCATGGCCCGGCGCGCGGACCCGGAGGTGGCGGAGCAGCTCAGCGCGGCGGTCGACGAGGTGGACGAGACCATCGCCCTGGTCCGCACCACGATCTACCGCCTCCAGTCGGGCGACCGGGAGGGCGGGGCACATGCCCGCCGGGTGGGCCTGCGCTCGCGCGTCATCACGGAGGTCGACGCCGCGGCGGCGTCGCTCGGGTTCGCGGTGCGCCTGCGGTTCGAGGGAGCCGTCGACACCCTCGTGCCGCCCGACGTCGCCGAGCACGTGGTCGCCGTCCTGCGCGAGGCGCTCTCCAACGTGGCCCGGCACGCGTCGGCCTCCCGGGCGGACGTGCGGCTGGGCGTGGCCGACGACGTGGTGCTCACGGTCAGCGACGACGGCGTCGGGGTCCCGCCGGGCGCCCCGCGTAGCGGCCTGCGCAACCTCGCCCGGCGCGCGGACGAGCTGGGCGGGTCCCTCGTCGTCGAGCCCGTCGACCCGGACGCTGCCCGGGCCGGGACGCGGCTGGTGTGGCGGGTGCCGCTGCCGGCGGACGTGCTGCCGGCCTGACGGGGCTCGTCAGGGCTGGGTCCCGGGGTGGCGGCGTTCCTCCTGCTCCAGGCGGTCGGCCAGGACGGCGGCCTGGGCCCGCCGCTCGAGGCCGAGCTTGGCGAAGATGCTGGAGACGTAGTTCTTGACGGTCTTCTCGGCGAGGAACAGCTCGGCGCCGATCTGCCGGTTGGTCAGGCCGTGCCCGATGAGCGCGAGGATCCGGCGCTCCTGCTGGGTGAGCGCGGCGAGCGGGCCGGGCTCGTGGTGGGCGTCGGCCCGCAGCCGCTCCATCACGCGGGCCGCGGCGCGCGGGTCCAGCATCGACCCGCCGGCCGCGACGGTCAGGACGGCCTCCACGAGGTCGGTGCCGCGGACCTGCTTGAGCACGTAGCCGGCGGCGCCCGCGAGGATCGCGTCGTAGAGCGCCTCGTCGTCCGCGAACGAGGTGAGCATGAGGCAGGCGAGGTCCGGCATCTTGGAGCGGAGCTCGCGGCAGACGGTGACGCCGTCGCCGTCGGGCAGCCGCACGTCGAGCACCACCACGTCGGGGGCGAGCGCGGGGACGCGGGCCAGGGCCTCGCGGGCGGTGCCCGCCTCGCCCACGACGCGCACCCCCGGCTCGGACTCCAGCAGGTCGGCGACGCCGCGGCGCACCACCTCGTGGTCGTCCACCAGGAACACGCGCACGTCGACGCCCATACGCCCCACCGTAACGGCAGTGCCCGCCCCGGTCGCCACCGGGACGGGCACTGCTGGATCGAGCGTCATCGCAGGACGGGGAACCGTCGCACCAGGGGCAGCCGTGCCCACCAGCTGCCGAGGCCGATCGTGTCGCCCGCCAGGAAGGCGGCCAGCCCGACGAGCAGGACGGCGTTGACCAGGTGGTAGTCCACGAAGGGGTTGTTGTCCAGGGGCAGCGATGCCATCCACATGAGCAGCATGAGCAGCGCGCCGGCGCCTGCGGCGATCCGCATCCCGATGCCGAGGGCGAGGGCCGCACCGATCCCGAGCAGGCTCAGCATGAACAGCCAGTCGATGACGGCGCTGCCCGCCATCGAGCCGAAGAACCCGGCGAACGGACCTTCGACGCCGCCGAGGAAGCCCTCGGTCGGGGAGCCGCCATTGATCCAGGCGCCGTCGGACGGCGTTCCCATGCCCCAGCCGAAGAGCTTGTCGCCGAACGCCCAGAGGAGCTCGACTGCCAGCAGCAGCCGGACGCCGGCGAAGGAGTACCGGGCGACGGCCTCGCCCGAGACGTGTGTGGCGACGCCGGCGTGCTCGTGCGCGTACGGTCCGTGCGCCGACGATGCGGGATGGCTGATCGAGCTCATGATGTCCTCCTGCGAGATGCGCCGGAACCGTTCCGGCGCCTGACTCCACAGTCCCCCGGCCAGGGGACCGGGGGCAGGGCCACGTGCCTCTTGTCGCCGGGACCTTGGTCCCGTGCCCTGCGGGGCGGGCGGCCCTGCTCCTGGCCGGCCCCCGGGAGCGATGGTGGAACCGCCACCGCAGCACGCGGTCGGCGATCCGTACGCCACTCATCCGGATGGAGCTGTCATGAGAGCCGCAGTCGTCACCGACTTCACCGCCCCGCTGCAGGTCAAGGACGTGCCGATCCCCGAGCCCGGGCCCGGCGAGGTGCTGGTCCGGATCGAGGCCAGCGGGCTGTGCCACACCGACATCCACGCCGCGCGCGGCGACTGGCCGGTCAAGCCGACCCTGCCGTTCATCCCGGGCCACGAGGGCGTCGGCCACGTCGAGAAGCTCGGCTCCGGCGTGACCAGCCGCGCCGTCGGCGAGCGCGTCGCGATCGCCTGGCTCGGCAGTGCGTGTGGCGAGTGCCGCTACTGCATCGCCGGCTGGGAGACTCTGTGCGAGCACCAGCAGAACTCCGGCTACTCGGTGAACGGCGCGTTCGCCGAGTACGCGGTGGTGCGGGCAGGGTTCGCCGTGCCCGTCCCCGACGGCGTGTCGTCACTCGACGCCGCTCCGCTGAGCTGTGCGGGCGTCACCACCTACAAGGCGATCAAGGTCGCGCGCGTGGCGCCGGCGGAGACCGTGGCGGTCTTCGGCATCGGCGGGCTCGGCCACCTCGCGCTGCAGTACGCCCGGATCGCCGGCGCGTTCGTGATCGCCGTCGACGTCGAGGACCACAAGCTGGACCTGGCCACCCGGCTCGGCGCGGACCACGTGGTCAACGCTTCCCGCGAGGACCCGGCCGAGGCCATCCAGCGGCTCGGCGGCGCCGACGTCGCGGTGGCGCTGGCCGCGTCGTCGGCCTCGTTCGAGCAGGCCTTCCGCTCGCTGCGCCGCGGCGGCCGGCTGGTCTGCGTCGCGCTGCCCGCCGCGGGCACGATCACGCTGCCGATCTTCGACACGGTGCTGAAGGGGATCTCGGTGATCGGGTCCATCGTCGGCACCCGCAACGACCTCGCGGACGTGTTCGCGCTGCACGCGGCGGGCCGCACTGAGGTCGTGGCGGTCGAGCGCAAGCTCGATGACGTCAACGAGTCCATCGCGGAGGTGCTGGCCGGCCAGGTGCCCGCCCGCATCGTCTTCGAGCTCTGACTCGCCCGACGCCGGGTCGGGACCGGCCCCAGACCGGGCCCGGCCCGGCGTCGTGCGTCAGCGCCCGGGTGAACTGGTGATCCTGGCCTGCGGCCGGAGCCCCGACGTCGGATCCTGGGAGGCATCGCGGGCCGGTGCCGGCCCGCCGGAGCCCACCTCGTCGAAGGGGCTCCTCGCACAGCGGACGGAGACGGAAGCATGCCGAAGGTAGTCACCCATGAAGGTATCGAGATCTTCTACAAGGACTGGGGGAGCGGGCAGCCGATCGTGTTCAGCCACGGCTGGCCGCTGTCGGCGGACGACTGGGACACGCAGATGCTGTTCTTCGTTCAGCAGGGCTACCGGGTCATCGCCCACGACCGCCGCGGCCACGGCCGATCGACCCAGGTCAGCGATGGTCACGACATGGACCACTACGCCGACGACCTGGCCGCGGTGACCGCGCACCTCGACCTGCGCGACGCCGTGCACGTGGGGCATTCCACCGGTGGCGGCGAGGTCGTGCACTACATCGCCCGGCACGGCGAGTCCCGGGTGGCGAAGGCCGCGATCATCTCGGCGGTGCCCCCGCTGATGCTGCAGACCGAGGCCAACCCCGGCGGCCTGCCGAAGAGCGTGTTCGACGACCTGCGGGCCCAGCTCGCGGCGAACCGCTCGGAGTTCTACACGGCGCTGGCCTCGGGCCCGTTCTACGGGTTCAACCGGCCCGGCGTCGAGATGCGCGAGCCCCTGGTGCGCAACTGGTGGCGCCAGGGCATGACGGGCGGCGCCAAGGCGCACTACGACGGCATCAAGGCGTTCTCCGAGACAGACTTCACCGAGGACCTGCGCAAGATCACGGTGCCGGTGCTGGTCATGCACGGCGACGACGACCAGATCGTCCCGTACGCCGACTCGGCGCCGCTGTCGGCCAAGCTGCTGCAGAACGGCACGCTGAACACGTACCCGGGCTTCCCGCACGGCATGCCGACGACGAACGCCGACGTCATCAACGCCGACCTGCTGGAGTTCATCGAGTCGTAGCCGTCACCTTGTCGCGCAGCCGGCGGTCGAGCACCAGCATGGCGAGGCCGGTGAGGATGATGATCGCGATGAGGCCGAGCCGGTCGACGGTCGTGTGCGCCATGATGACCAGGCCGCCGATGCTGTGCGCGATCAGCGCTCCGGCGATCAGCGCGAGCGTATGGCGTTCGGTCCAGGCCGTCGACCGGCTCAGCCGCCCGATGGTGATGACGGCCAGGGCGGCAAGCGCCGCCGCGGCGACCATCGGGACGAGCACGGTGGCCCCGTGGGTGAAGGCGGGCTGGCGGGCCCCGAACATGGGGAACGTGAGCGCGAACAGCAGCAGTGTGCCCAGCCCCGCGCCGGCGAACAGCCAGGTTCGGGACGGCGCCGTGTTCCCGGCGGTGCGTGACCGGGCGGGCGGCATGATCGCAAGGGCGATGATCCCGAGGAGGACGACGGCGGCGACGTAACCGATCAGCAACGGCAGCGGTACCTGATAGCCCGGGTCCTCGCTGGGTGGAACGCTCACCCGGAGGACCCCCACGCCGAGCGCGGCGACGACTCCGGCGACGGTCAGGCCCGGGCGGCCGAGGTACGGGACCCCGCGGTGCGCCGGGAAGAGCAGGTCGGTCAGCGCGATCGGGATCAGCAGCGTGAAGACCGCGTGGTAGATCGTGTTGGCCTCCCAGTAGGGGAGGTTGAACCCGAACACGCGCAGTCCCCAGTCGGCGGCGTCGTAGAGGTGCGGGCTGGTGAGGGCCTGCAGGCCGATCCCGTCCTCGATCAGCTCATAAGCGACGGCGAGCAGGAGGATGCTCGGCCATCCGCGCCCGCGCCGGACGACGAGCTCGCGGATGAACAGGACGCCGGCGCCGTAGATGGGGACCCACAGAATGACGAGCCACGCCATCCTGATCGGCGTGGACCCGAGCGCGAGCTCCGCGATCAACGGTGTCAGCGCGATCAGGGTGAACGCGGCCGGACGATTCCGAGATGTCACTCTGGCGCTCCATGCTGCCTCGCTGTCCACCGGTCCTCCAACTGGTCTCGGCACGTGTTCGACGGGAAGGTTATCACCGATAAGCATCGGCGTTCGCGGGGTAGGGTCTCGCCATGCCTCAACCCAGGCGGACGGACCGTGCCGCGATCGTGTCCGCGGCGCTCGAGGTGCTCGACGAGCACGGTCTCGACGGCCTCTCCCTGCGCGCGATCGCGGCGCGTCTCGGGGTGCGGCAACCGGCCCTGTACCACCACGTCGACAGCAAGGCTGACCTGCTCGCCGCGGTGGCGGACGAGGTCCTCGACCGCTGGCACACCGATCGCGTCCCCGTGAAGGACGAGCGCTGGCAGGACTTCCTGGCGCGCAATGCCTGGAGCCTGCGTCGGGCGATGCTGTCCGTTCGCGACGGCGCGCGCCTGATCGCGTCCGCCGGCCCGCGCAGCCCGAGCACCGAGAACGCGATCGCGCAGACCAGCCTGCTCGAACGCAGTGGTTTCACCGGCGCGGACGCCGTACTCGCGTTCATCGCCGTGTCCAGGTACACCATCGGCGCGGCCCTCGAACAGCAGACGGCGCGCGACGGCACGGACATCGTCATCCCCGCAGAACCGGGCGACGAAGCCGCCGCCCACCTCGCGCTGCTCGCGAGCGAGGTCGCGGCGCTCGGTCCCGAGCACGAGTTCGAGGTCGGCCTCACCGCGCTGATCCGGGGCCTTGACCAGCTGTGACACCTGGTCTTCAGATGACGGAGGTCTGGCGATATTGTCCGTACGCATTGAGGTGTATCGCATGGAGACCGCCAACGACGGCAACCGGGATGAGGTAGTAATTGAGGTCTCCGTCGATGATGAAGAAGTCATCGATCTCGTCAGGGCCGTATGTCCGGCGTCCACCCCGTGTGGTTGAGAGATAGACCTTCCAGCTGTCGCCTGCGCGAGTCCTCGTCGTCTTCACCTGCACACGGCGGATTCCCGAAACCGTGCAGACGAGTAGGTCATATCTGCTGGGCTCAAGTTGCCACGACACATCGTTGCCGCACAACATGTACCACGCTGCCGCGAGGGTAGGTCCTGCATGGTCATGATGGTCGAGCTTCGGTGTCAACGCACCGGTGTCTGAGGTTCGTGTGGTCGCCAGGAGATGCGTCGTATCCGCACCGATCCGCGCGGCATGCCCCTTGACCAAGGCGAGGCCGGCGTCGCTCTCAACGTCCAGGCACGCGGTTACTGCGGTCCATGAGTCCGCTTCAGCAATTGCTGCGCGGATCTCTGTGTCGGTCCAACGGCGCTGCCCGACAAAGTGTGTGTAGTCCAGACCGAGACGATCTGCCTCGGCACGAACAGATCTCATGGCTCCGGAGGATGATGCGACGAGTTTCAACTCGCGCAGCACTCCTCGCCAGCTCTTTGAAGCGGCGACAGCAGCGACGAGACACTCGTCGGTATAGGTTCGCGCGCGGGCCATGTCGCAACCGTATGGTGAGCCTCTGACACTCCGAGATTCGATCAAGGATTGCCAGCCCACAGGGCGCCCACCCGGACCAACCCGCACATAAAAAACAGCCGGACCTACGATTTCGTAGGTCCGGCTGTCCGCGATGTCCTGCAACATCACACGGTCGGGCTGACAGGATTTGAACCTGCGACCCCCTGACCCCCAGTCAGGTGCGCTACCAAGCTGCGCTACAGCCCGCGGTGTTTCGAGCATGCTCGACACTACCGGTTTCGGCCCCTTGGGGCCGACGGAAATACTACCCCACCTCCGGCCCTGCGCCCGACCAGGTGATGCCGGACTGCCACACACATCGTGGATCACAGCCCAGACCACAGACCCCGTCACATCGCGAACCAGGACGTACCCGCGGAGACCGCGTGGATAGTCTTGCCGACGTGCACCCCTCAGCGGCCGACGGCGTCCGACGCATCGATTTCCTTCCCTGGGAGTACGACCCCACGTCGCCGGAGGCCGAGGCCCAGGCCGCGCGGCAGCAGGAGCTGGTCGCCGCGGGCGCGCAGATCGGCGACGGCGTCTTCATCGCCCCGAACGCGGCGGTCTTCTGCGACCGCCTCACGATCGGCGACCGCTCCTACGTCGCCGCGCTCGCCTACGTCACCGGCGACCTGACCATCGGCGCGGACTGCTCGATCAACCCCTACGCCGTCGTCCGCGGGGAGATCCGGATGGGCGATGGCGTCCGGATCGGCGCGCACAGCTCGATCCTCGGCTTCAACCACCGCATGTCCGTCGACCTGCCGATCCACCAGCAGGGCACCTGGAGCAAGGGCATCACGCTCGGCGACGACGTGTGGATCGGCTCGAACGCCACGATCCTCGACGGCGTCACGGTCGGCGACCACGTCATCATCGGGGCGAGCGCCGTCGTCACCAAGGACGTGCCCGACTGGGCGGTCGTCGCCGGCAATCCCGCGCGCGTCATCCGCGACCGCCGGACAGAGACGCAAGACAGCCCTGACGTCGACGAGCCCCGCGGTCCCCGTGGCGCCGGCGAGTCCCGCACCGCGGACCTCGCCACCGACCTCCAGTCCTTCGCCCAGCGGGCGCGCGACCAGGCCGGCGACCTGCTGGCCCGCTGCTTCGAGGACGGCCGGTTCGTCGATCGTCCGTCGGCCCTTGCGGGCCCGCTCGAGCCGGCGGTCCGGCCGTGGGCGGACGCCGTCGAGGTCGCCGACCTGCTGCTCGACGCCGCACCGCCCGGGTTCGAGGCCGCGGACCTGATCCGGCGGCTCGCCGCCCGCCAGGACCCGGCGACGGGGCTCATCCCGGCGGGCGACCTCTCGGATCGCGGCTTGGAGCGCGCGCCGACGTCGGACGAGCCACTGCTGCCCACGGACGGCAGCGCCAGCTATCACATCCTCAGTGTCGGGTACGCGGTCCGGCTGCTCGGCGGGCGGCTGCCGCACCCCGTGCGGGCGGTCCGCGTGCTGAGCGACCGCGACGTCGTCCGAGCGCTCGACGCGCGCGACTGGGGCGCGGGGGCCTGGGGGAGCGGCGCCGCCGTCGACGCGCTCGCCACCGCGTGCGCCCTGAACATCGCCGACTTCTCCGCGGAGCTCGACGACGGCGGGACCGGCCCGCTCTACGGGCTCCTGGGCTGGCTGTCCGCCCGGGCGAACCCCGCCACGGGAATGTGGGGCGCGCCGCAGCCCGCGCGGCGCTGGCTGCAGGCGGTGAACGGCTTCTACCGGCTGACCCGCGGCTCGTACGCGCAGCTCGGCCTGCCGCTGCCCTACCCCGAGGC
This sequence comes from Promicromonospora sp. NPDC057138, assembly GCF_042670845.1. Lineage (NCBI taxonomy): Bacteria > Bacillati > Actinomycetota > Actinomycetes > Micrococcales > Promicromonosporaceae > Promicromonospora > Promicromonospora sp. NPDC057138. The sequence continues at coordinate 269,147 of NZ_JBHUUX010000002.1, forward strand.
GGCCATCGACACCGTCCTGGAGCACGCGGCCGATCCCCACCTCGCGACCCCCGAGGGCTACACCGCCTGCAACGTCCTCGACATCGTCCATCCGCTCTGGCTCGCGGCCCAGCAGACCGGGCATCGCCGCGCCGAAGGCGCGGCGTGGGCCCAGGCCCAGCTGCGGCGGGCGCTGCGCAGCTGGTCGGACGGCGCGGGGTTCGCCTTCGCTCCCGCGAGCGATGGCGCCGACGCCGTGGCCGGGCTCCAGGGCACCGAGATGTGGCTCAGCATCGTCTGGCTCCTGGCGGACTACCTCGGCCTCGCGGACGCGCTCGGCTACCGGCCGCGGGGCGTGCACAACCCGGACCCGCTGGTCCGGCTCGCTCCGGTCGACGAGCGCTGACGCTCAGGCGCGGGCGGCCGTGGACCCGCGGACGACGAGCCTCGTGGCGAGCTCCTCGCGCGGCGCGACGTGCGGCGGGTCGTTGCTGATGCGGAGCAGCATCCGGAACGCCGCCGAGCCCATCTCGGCGATGGGCTGGTGCACGGTGGTCAGCGCGGGGCTCAGCCACTGCGCCTCCGGCAGGTCGTCGAAGCCGACCACGCTGACGTCGTCGGGGATCCGCAGGCCCAGCGCGGCGGCGGCGTCGTACACGCCGAGCGCGATGGTGTCGGAGCAGGCGAAGACCGCCGTCGGGGCGGTGTCCCGGAGCAGCGCCGTCGCCTGCTCGGCGGAGCGGGCGCGCCGCCAGTCGGTGTGCACGACCCGCACGTCGGGAAGGTCGAGGCCCGCCTGCGTGACGGCGGAGCGGAACCCGTCGATGCGGGCCTGGCTGTAGAGGTGCGTGCGGTGCCCGGCGAGCACCGCGAGCCGCCGGTGGCCGAGCGCGAGAAGGTGCTCGGCGGCGGCGCGGCCGCCGGCCCAGTTCGCGGCGCCGACGCTGGCGACCGTGCTCGGCGGCTGGCTCAAGGGGTCCAGCAGCACTATCGGCACCCGGGCCGCGGCGAGCGTCGCGAGCTGTTCGCCCGTCGTGTCGACGAGCGCGAGGACGGCGCCCCGCAGCCTCCGCGCGAGCAGCCGGGTGAGCCAGGCGTCGTCGGGCGGCCGGGCCACCGAGACGACGATGTCGATGCCGGCCTCCTCAGCGGCGTGCTCCACACCGCTGAGGGCGCGGTTCGCCCAGGTGCCCTCGACGCCGCTCAGCACGAGGTCGACGAACGGCGACCGCCCCCCGCGCGACGGCGCGTCGCGGCCGGAGCGCCCGCGGTACCCGAGCTCCGTGACGATGCGCATGACCCGGGTGCGGGTCTCGGACGAGACGTCCGACCGGCCGCTCAGCACCTTCGAGACCGTGGGCACCGTCGTGCCGGCGGCCTTCGCCACGTCCGCGAGGGTCGTGCGCCGTTGGCTCTGCATGCGGCGAGCGTAGGGGTGGCGGCAAAAGTTGCGCAACTATCTGGGGCTTGATCCGGCAAAAGTCCTCGTGTATCAAAGGGTGCGGCCCCAATGACCTGTCCACTTGTTGCGCAAAGTTTGGAGCGAAGAGCACCACATGACGACTTCGAAGACGAAGCACGCGCTGATCGTGCGCGGGGGCTGGACCGGGCATGAGCCCGTCGAGACCACCGACTCGTTCCGCCCGTTCCTGGCCGAGCAGGGATACGACGTACGGGTCGAGGAGACGACGGCGGTGTACGCCGACGCGGACTACCTGGCCGGCGTCGACGTCATCGTGCAGACCAACACGATGAACTCCATCGAGGGCGACGAGCTCCGCGGCCTGATCGCGGCCGTCGCGGGCGGCACGGGCCTGGCCGGGTGGCACGGCGGCATCGCCGACTCCTACCGGAACAGCTCGGACTACCTCCAGCTCATCGGCGGCCAGTTCGCGGCCCACCCGCCCAAGGCCCGGCCCGGCGACCTGGCGGGCGAGGCGAGCGACAACTTCGTGCGCTACGCGGTCAACATCGTGCCTGAGCAGGCCGACCATCCCATCGTCGCCGGGATCTCCGACTTCGAGCTGACGACCGAGCAGTACTGGGTGCTCTCGGACGACTACAACGACGTGCTCGCGACCACGACGCTGCCCGCCCGGGAGTTCGACCCGTGGCACCGGCCGGTCACGAGCCCGGCCGTCTGGACCCGCCGGTGGGGCCAGGGCCGCATCTTCGTCTCGACGCCGGGGCACGACCTCGCCGTCGTCGACGACCCGAACGTCCGGACCATCATCGAGAGGGGCATCCTGTGGGCCAGCCGCTGAGAGTCGGGATCGTCGGAGTCGGGGCGATCTCCGGCCAGTACCTGAGCACGTTCGCCCACCTCGACGCCGCGCGCTCCGACACCGCGCGCTCCGACACCGCGCGCCCCGGCACCGTGCAGCTCGTCGCGGTCGCCGACGTCGACGCGGCCCGCGCGGCGTCGGTCGCAGCGGAGCAGGGCGTGCGCGCCCTGACCGTCGACGAGCTGACGACGGACCCCGACGTCGACCTCGTCCTCAACCTCACGATCCCGGCCGCCCACGCGGAGATCGCGCTCAAGGCCATCGCCGCGGGCAAGGCCGTGTACGGCGAGAAGCCCCTCGCGGCCACGCTCGAGGAGGCACGCGTGGTGGTCGACGCAGCCCGCGCGGCCGGGGTGGCGCTGGGCTGCGCGCCGGACACCGTGCTCGGCACGGGCGTGCAGACTGCCCGCAAGGCCATCGACGACGGCGCGATCGGCGAGCCGATCGCCGCGACCGCGACGATGATGACGCCCGGCCACGAGCGCTGGCACCCCAACCCCGACTTCTACTATCAGCCGGGCGGCGGCCCGCTGCTCGACATGGGGCCGTACTACGTCACCACGCTGGTCACGCTGCTGGGCCCGGTCGTGTCGGTGGTCGGCGCCGCGAGCCACACCCGGGCCACCAGGGAGATCGGGTCCGGGCCGCGCGCGGGGACGGTCATCCCGGTCGACGTCGACACGCACGTGACGGGCGTGCTCCGGCACGCCTCGGGTGCGCTGTCGACCCTGGTGATGAGCTTCGACTCGGTGGCCACCCGGGCCTCGCAGATCGAGGTCCACGGCCAGACGGGGTCGCTCATCGTCCCCGACCCGAACGGGTTCGACGGCGACGTGCGGCTGCACGAGCTCGGCGGCGGCTGGCGGACCCTGCCACCCAGCGCGGGCTACCGGGACGCCGGGCGGGGCTTCGGCGTCGCCGACCTCGCGGCCGCGCCGCCGGGTGTGCCGGCCCGCGCGAACGGCGACGTCGCGTACCACGTGCTCGACATCATGACGTCGCTGCTCGCGGCAGCCGACACGGGGACGACGGTCGCCGTCGAGAGCACGTGCGAGCGGCCGGCGGCGGTTCCGCTGTCGGACGGGCCGCACTGAGCACGTGTCAGACCTACAGGTCACTCAGGTGACCTGTAGGTCTGACACGTCGGCTACCAGCCCAGCTCGGCGTCGTCCTCCTGGAACGTGCCCGTCGGGCCGTCGGCGCCGATGACCGCCATCCGGACGATGTTCCGCGCGCTCACCTCGACCGGGCGGCCGTGCGGGTTCTCCTGCCCGCCGAGCTCGGTCGCCGTGTACCCGGGCTCGACGGCGTTGAACCGCACCTCGGGCACGGCCCGCGCGTACTGCACCGTGAGCATCGAGACCGCAGCCTTGCTCGCGCCGTAGACGATCGCGGAGACCTGGGACGCCGGGCGGTCGGGCGAGTGGTTGGCCCAGAACGAGCCGAGCGCGCTGGAGACGTTGACGACCACCGGGTTCGCGGACCTGCGCAGCAGCGGCAGCGCCGCCTCCGTGACCCGGACGACGCCCACCGCGTTCGTGTCGAACACCGCCAGGGCGTCCGGGCCGTTCAGCGCGAGCATCGCGATGCCGGCGTTGTTGACGAGGACGTCGAGCCCGCCGTCGGCCTCGATCCGGGCGAAGGCCGCGGCGACCGACGCGTCGTCGGTGACGTCGAGCTGCACGAACCGGGCGCCGAGTTCCTCGGCGACCGCCCGCCCCCTGGCCTCGTCGCGGGCACCGACGTAGACGGTGTGCCCGGCGGCGACGAGCTGGCAGGCCGCTTCCTTGCCGAGGCCCCTGGTGGCCCCGGTGATCAGTGTTGTTGTCATGCCTCGACCTTCCGGCGTCCGCGGGCGGACAGGCAGCCGTCCGGTTGTCGTAGGACTGCCAGGGCCACGACAACCACGTCGGCCACGCCTCACACTGGGAGCGTGAATTCCTGGGAGTTCGGCCGGATGGTGCGGCGCGGCCGTGACCGGGTCGCGCCCGAGACCGTCGGCCTGCCCCGGGGCAGGCGACGCCGCGCGGCAGGGCTCCGCCGCGAGGAGCTCGCCGGGCTCGCCGGCATCTCCGCCGACTACCTCACCCGGCTCGAACAGGGTCGGGCGACGTCGCCGTCGGCCCAGGTCGTCGAGTCGCTCGCCCGCGCGCTGCGCCTGCCCGACGCCGAACGCGACCTCCTCTACCGGCTCGCCGGCCATGCCGCCCCCGGGCTCGACGTCGTCCCCACGCGTATCCCGCCCAGCGTGCAGCGGCTGCTCGGCCGGCTGGCGAACACGCCCGTCGCCGTCTACGACGCCACCCAGACCCTCATCGTCGCCAACGCCCCCTATGACGCCCTCATGGGCGCCACGTCGACCTGGCGCGGGATCGAGCGCAACGCCCTGTGGCGCCACCTCGTCGGCCCGGGCAGCCGGGTCGTCCACACCCCCGAGGAACAGGCCGACCTGGAGGCGCGGCTCGTCGCCGAACTGCGCCTGACCGCCGCCCGGTACCCCGCCGACCGGACCGTCACGCGGCTCGTCACAGAGCTTGCCGGGCAGAGCCCGCGCTTCGGCGCGCTCTGGGACGCGGACGCCCCCGAACCGCCCTGGGACACCTCGCGGCACAAGACCGTCGACCACCCCGCCGTCGGCCGGATCAGGCTCGACTGCGACGTGCTCGTCGTCGCCGCCGACGACCTGCGCATCATGGTCTACACCGCCGAGCCCGGCACCGAGGACGCCGAACGGCTGGCGCTCGCGGTCGTCCTCGGCACGCAGGAGCTCGTCGACTGACTCGGCCGTGCGCCGCCGTCCGTCGCGGACGACGGCCCGGGTCGCCCGAGTCGCCGGTGCGGGCGTCGCCCCCGCCGTTCTCCAGGTCGCCGGCGCACAGCATGCTCTCCTGGTCGGTCGCACCGTCGGCGTTCGCCGTCGGTTCTGCTTATGGCAGATGGGGCCGTTCCGTCGAGCGGATCGAACGTGCGTGCTATAGATTGATGGCATGGAACTTACGGGTGGTGCAGCGAGAGCGCGTGACGAGCGCGGCTCTTCTGTGCGCCCCGGAGGCGATGACGCGGACACCGCCTCGCCGCCGGTCGTCGGTGCGGCGGATGTCCGTGCGGTGCGTGAGCTGCTGGCGGCCATGATCTTGCCAGGCGGTACTGACACGGCTTCCTCTGTGTCGAGGCGGGTGCAGGTGGAGTGGGTGGACCTGCTGGGTGAGCTGGAGGCGGTGAAGAACACCGTGACCGCGGTGCAGGGTCGGTTGGCGGTGGCGTTGGAGGAGGCAACGAAGGCCGACGAGGCCCGGCAGGGGATCAGTGCGGTGCGGCGGGGTCGTGGTGTGCCGAGTCAGGTCGGTGCGGCGATGCAGGCCAGCCCGCACGCGGGTTCGGTGTTCCTGGGCACGGCCCGGGCGTGGGTCACCGGGATGCCGCACACGTTTGACGCCCTGCGTACCGGGGTGCTCTCGGCGTGGCGGGCGACGCTCCTGGTGCGCGAGACGTCGCACCTGTCGGCGGAGGATCGGGCCCGGATCGATGAGGAGATCTGCGGGCCGGCCGGGCGAGCGGCGTTGGTCCGGTTGGGGACCAAGCGGTTGGTCGCGCGGGTCAGGGAGCTCGCCGGCAAGCTGGACGTGCACGCGTGTGTGAAGCGGAACGCGAAGGCCGTGTCGGAACGGTGTGTCTCGGTGCGTCCGGCCCCGGACCTGATGGTGTACCTGACGGCGCTGGTCCCGATGCAGCAGGGCGTGCAGGCCTACGCGCAGCTGAAGGCGCACGCGGACGCCACGAAGGCGGCGGGTGATGAGCGGGGTGCCGGGCAGATCATGGCCGACACCTTGATCGAACGGGTCACCGGCAGGGAGCCGGGCAAGGCCGATGAGGTCCCGGTCACGATCAATCTGCTGGTCTCGGACCAGACGCTGCTCGCCGGTGGTGACGAGCCTGCCGTGGCGTTGGAGGGTGCTCCCGCCGGTGCAGGCACGGTTCCGGGTCCGGTGGTTCGGAACCTGGTGGCGCACGGGCTCGACGCGGACGCGGCGTGGCTGCGTGCGGTCTATGTGGACCCGCGTGGTCGGTTGCTGGCGACGACGTCGACGTCTCGGTTCCACCCGCAGGGCCTGGCCCGGTTGCTGCAAGCCAGAGAGCAGGGGATCTGTGGTTCGTCGTGGTGCGACGCCCCGATCCGCCACCTCGACCATGTGGTCCCGCACGCTGAGGGTGGTGCGACCAGCCTGGTCAACGGGCAAGGGCTGTGTGTCAGGTGTAATCACGCGAAGCAGGCACCCGGATGGTCGCAGCAGGTCACCGAGGTCGAGGGCCGGCACGCGGTGCAGACGACCATGCCCACCGGGCACACGTCGGTGTCCGTCGCGCCCACACCACCGGTGCCGGTTCGCGATGCCGTCCCGGGGTGGACCCCCGCCGTCGGTATGAGCGGACCAGGCAAGGGACGGATCCCACGCAGCCGGTACTCGATCGGCTGTCACACCGGTCGTGACCGGGGCGCGATCGCCTACCGGCCACCCCGGAACACCGGCCCTGGGCGGCGACCACCTCGGCACGCCCGCCCGGCCGACCTCTCCTGGGCACATGCGACCGAGGCCCATCCACCCGGGACACATACCCGCTGACCCGGCGACCGCCGCGAGCCGACCCTCGCGGCGGCCCTCGGCATGCCCGGGGACCCCGGATCACCAGATCTGTTCTGCCCACTCCGGGTGGTCGATGAACGGGTTCCGGTTGCCCTGCCAGTCGGTGTAGATGATCTCGTTGCGCCGGCGCTCGGTCGCCGAGACCGGGTCGGCCGCGTGCCAGGCGAGGAGCACCGAGACCTTCCCGTGCAGGGGCACCGATCCGTTCGATGTCGAGTCGTTCAGCTCGAGGTTGGGCCAGCCGTCGTCGCCCTCGTACCGCACTGCCATGTAGAAGAGCATCCGCGCGACGTCGCCCTTGACGTTGTCGGCGGGCTCGAACGAGTCGGCGTCGGAGAAGCAGTCCGGGCACTGGTAGACGGCCGACCCGCCGTTGTCGAAGTCCTTGTTGCCCCGGGTGGAGTTGACGGTCACGTCGGCGGGCCGCAGGTGATGCAGGTCCGTGCCGGGGCCGGTCGCGGTGCCGAAGTCGCCGTGGCTCTGGGCCCAGGTGTGCTCACGGTTCCAGTCGTCGGGATCGCCGCCGTTGCTGGTCTTCGGGATCGACGTGCCCGAGTAGAGCTCGATGACGTTGTTCGGGTTGTTCGGGTCCTCGTCGGTCTCGCGCAGCGCCGTCCACACGGTCGAGTAGCTCACCCCGGTGTGGTTGTCGATGATGCCGTGCAGGGCAGAACGCAGCGCGGTCCCGGTCTTGCCGGCCGCGGCGTCGTAGTAGCCGGCGGGCTCGTTGCCGCCGTCGTCCCCGCCCCCGGACCCCACGACCGCGAACGCGGTGCCGTCCCGAAGGCCGGCGTGGCTGAAGTAGGCCGACAGGGTGCCGGTGACGTCGAGCTGCCGACCCATCAGGCCTGGGTTGGACGCGAGGCCGTAGCCGGAGCGGAAGGCGGTGGGGATCTGGACGTAGAGCATCCGTGCGGTGCTGGTCTCGCCCGGGGTGTCGGCGAGGGCCAGCGCGTAGTCGTTGGGGAAGCCGCTGGTCACCACGGTGCTGGTTGCGGTCGGCTGCCCGACGACGTACCCGCGCACGGTGGCGACCGAGCCGTTCTGGGTGGCGGTCGCCTGTGCGACGCTGAGGGGGGTGGCCGCATGGCCGGGCGCCGAGGCGCCCACCTGGGCCAGGGTCAGGGCAAGGAGCGCCACGGCGAGGGTGAAGGCCAGGAGGGCGGGCCGCACTGGGCGCCCGAGCAGCTGCTGCATGACCGGACCGTAGGCCGACCAGGTAGAGCAGCTATAACGAATGGGTAAATTCTGCGCAAATAGGGCAGGCGCGATCTCGCAGGCTTGGACCACGCCGCGCCCGACCGGAGTAGCGTCTGCGCCATGCGTCTAGGCGTTCTCGACATCGGTTCCAACACGGGGCACCTGCTCGTCGTCGATGCCCATGGTGGCGCGGCGCCGCTGCCCGCCTCGTCCTACAAGCAGCCGCTGCGCCTCGCGGAGCACCTGGACGACGACGGCGCCGTCCGCCAGGCCGGGATCGACGCCCTCGTGGAGTTCACCGCGCAGGCCCTGCGCGTCGCGGAGGAGCGCGGCTGCGCCGAGACGCTCGCCTTCGCGACGTCCGCGGTGCGCGACGCCGTGAACTCCGAGACGGTGCTGAAGACCGTGCTCGAGCGCACCGGGGTACGGCTCGAGGTGCTCAGCGGCGAGGACGAGGCCCGGCTGACGTTCCTGGCGGTGCGCCGGTGGTTCGGCTGGTCGGCCGGCCGGCTGGCCGTGTTCGACATCGGCGGCGGCTCCCTGGAGATCGCCGGCGGTTCCGACGAGGCGCCCGCCGCCGCGTGGTCGCTCCCGCTCGGGGCGGCGCGGCTCGCCCGCGCGCACTTCGGTGAGGTGCCCGACGCCGGGGCGCTCCGCGCCCTGCGCCGGGACCTGCGCGCCGACATCGCGCGCAACGCGGGGAACCTGCTGCGCGGCGGCCGGCCCGACCGTGCGGCCGCGACGTCCAAGACGTTCCGGTCCCTCGCGCGGATCTGCGGGGCCGCCCCCGCGGGCGACGGGCCGCTCGTCCGCCGGGTGCTGCAGCTCGAGACGCTGCGCGAGCGCGTCGACGAGCTGACCACCATGAACCCGGACGCCCTGGCCGGGCTGCCAGGCGTCTCGCCGAGCCGGGCGCACCAGATCGTGCCGGGCGCGCTCGTTGCGGAGGCGTGCATGGACGTCTTCGACCTGGCCGAGCTGGAGATCTGCCCCTGGGCCCTGCGCGAGGGTGTGATCCTCCAGCGCCTCGACCAGATGCCCCACATCGGCGTCGGCTGACGAGCCCGCGCCACACTGCGGCTGCTCAGGGAGCAGGGACCAGGACGTCCCGCACGAGCGCGTCGAGCTGCGCGTCGGCGTCGAGGAACTGGCGCAGCGTGCGCCGCGACGGGCCGAACCCCTCGAACTCGTCGGGCCGGAGCCCGTCGGCCTCGTGGGCGGCCCTGAAGTCGGGCAGCGTGCGCGTGAGGGTGTCGAGGATCTCCGGGTCGACGGGGGAGTCGATGCGGGACGGCAGGGAGAGGCCGTTGCGGTTGATCGACTCCTGCCACTCGAACGGAGGGGAGATCACGAGGTCGCCGCCCACCAGCTCCGACAGGTGCAGGTGGGTGCGGAACGCCGCCGACAGGACGCGGGTGCGGTAGCCGCGCTCCGTGAAGATCCGGTAGGCGTTCTTGAGCGCTGCTACCCCCGCCCAGTCGAGGACGCCCGGCGGCAGGAGGAGGCCCTTGCGCGCGGCGACGATCTTGAGCCAGTCGTCGAGCCGGCCGCCCATGATGGTGGCGACGGCGCCCATCGCCTCGACCGGCAGGCCCGCACGCTCGCGGCGGTCGAGACCGCGCTCGACGGCTTCGGCGACCGCCACCGCCTGGGCGACGGTGAACGAGACCGTCGCGTTCACGCTCACCCCACGGAACGTCGCTTCCTCGATCGCCTCGACGCCCACCCTCGTCGCGGGGATCTTCACGATGATGTTCGGCGCCAGGGTGGCGAAGTGCTCGGCCTGGCGCACCAGGGCGGCGGCGTCCCGGTGCAGGCGCGGGTCGGTCTGGACCGACAGCCGCCCGTTCCGGCCGGCCGATGCCTCGAAGGCGGGCAGCAGCAGGCGGGCGGCGTCGACGCTGAGCTCCTCGACCACTGCCCAGCCGAGCTCGGACTCGGTGGCGGTGGGCCGCTCGTCGGCGAGGGTGCGCAGCCGGGCCGTCCAGCGGGGCAGGTCGGCCTGGATCGCGGTGAGCGCGATCACCGGGTTGCAGGTCGCGCCGACGGCGCCCCAGGAGATGGCGTGGCCGAGCTGCTCGGGGTCCGCCGAGTCGTTCCACAGGGCTGTCCGCGGGTGCTCGCGCGTCATGCGTGCCAGCGGGACCTCGCTGCCGGCGCCGTCAGTCGGGGCGGTGTCGAGCGTCTGGGTCACGGGATCCTCCGGGATGCATGGGCCGACGGTGCTTGTCCGCACCCGGTTTCCCGCAGCGTCGCGGGGTTCGGCGTGCCCCATTCGATCCCGGGTCAAGGCGACCTGTCAACCGAATGTCAGGACAAAGGTCGCCCGACTTGTCCACCGGTTCCCGCGGGACGCCAGGTCAGCTCGCGAACAGCATGGTGTCGAACATGTACCGGGAGGCGCGGTAGATGTGCTGGCCGAACTCGATGCCCTTGCCGTTGTCGTCGTACGCCGTGCGCTCCATGGTCAGCAGCGCCGCACGCGGCTTCTCGCCGAGCATCCGGGCCTCGGCCGCCGTCGCCGTGCGGGCGCCGATGCGCTGCCGCGCAACCTTGGGCTTGGCGCCCCGCGAGCGCAGCAGGTCGTACAGCCCGTTCGTCGCGAGGTCCTCGGCGCTGGGAGCTATGTCCGGCGGCAGGTAGTTGGTGAGCACCGCGAGCGGCTCGCCGTCGGCCATGCGGAGGCGGCGGATCATGACCACCTCGCTGCCCTCCGGCACCTCGAGCGCCTCCGCGACGTCGGCGGTCGCGAGAACGACTCGATGCTCGAGCACCGTGGTGCTGGGCTCGCGGCCGGATTTCGACAGATCGTCGTGCAGGCTCGTCAGCTCGACGGGCCGGCGAACCCGCGCCGGGGCGACGTGCGTCCCGACCCCCCGCTGGCGCACCAGACGGCCCCGCTCGACCAGGTCCTGGAGCGCCTGGCGTGCGGTGGGGCGCGAGATGCCGAGGCGTGCGGCCAGTGCCACCTCGTTCTCGAGGAACTCGCCAGGCTGCATCCGCCCGTCCTCGATCGCTGCGTCGATAGCGATGGCGACCTGGTGATACAGGGGCACCGGGCTCGACCGGTCGAGGTCGATGCGCAGCGGCTGGGACACGGAGGGCCTCCTTGCGGTCATCATGTTCGTGACGGATTCTAGCCGTCACCGGTGCTCAAGTCGGGATGTTCAAATGTCAGGACAAAGGATTGACAGGAGGGCGGGTCGGGTAGCAGGGTCGAGCTACCTGCCGCACGGGTGGTGGGCGCGGATCCGCGACGTTGGGGATGAGGCGGAATGACAGCAGGCGACGAAGCCCGGGCACCGGACGTGCTCGCCATCGGTCGCATCGGGGTCGACGTCTACCCGCTGCAGAGCGGCGTCGGGCTGGAGGACGTGCAGTCGTTCGGCAAGTACCTCGGGGGCAGCCCGACGAACGTCGCCGTGGCCGCAGCCCGCCTCGGCCACACCGCCGCCGTCGTCACGGGCGTCGGGGAGGACCCCTTCGGCCGGTACGCGCGCCGCGAGCTGCGCAGGTTCGGGGTGGACGACCGGTACGTCGTGGTGGTGCCAGAGCTGCACACCCCTGTCACGTTCTGCGAGATCTTCCCGCCGGACGACTTCCCGCTCTGGTTCTACCGGTCGCCGTCGGCCCCCGACCTGCAGCTCACACCGGCGGACGTCGATGCCGACGCCGTCCGGTCGGCCCGCCTGCTCTGGCTTACCGGCACCGGGCTGAGCCAGGAGCCCAGCCGGTCCGCGCACCACGCCGCGCTGGCCGCGCGCGGCCGTTCCGGCCACACGGTGCTCGACCTGGACTACCGCCCCATGTTCTGGGCCGGCGTCGAGGCGGCGCGCGAGCAGCTCCGCGCGGTGCTGCCGCGCGTGACGATAGCCGTGGGCAACCGCGAGGAGTGCTTCGTCGCCGTCGGCGAGCAGGACCCCGACCGGGCCGCCGACGCGCTGCTGGCCGCGGGCGTGCGGCTGGCTGTGGTCAAGCAGGGCCCGCGCGGGGTCCTGGCCAAGACCCGCGACGAGCGGGTGGTGGTGCCACCGGTCGCCGTCGACGTCGTCAACGGGCTCGGTGCCGGCGACGGGTTCGGCGGGTCGCTGTGCCACGGGCTGCTGCAGGGCTGGTCGCTCGAGCGGACGCTGCGGTTCGCCAACGCCGCCGGCGCGATCGTCGCCGCCCGGCTGGAGTGCTCGACGGCGATGCCGACGGTGGCAGAGGTCGAGCACCTGCTGGCCACGGGCGAGGTCCCGGAACAAGCGACCCGGACCCCCGTCGAGATCCGCGAGCGCGCGGCCGGGCCGTCGAGCACTGGGCCGTCGAGCACCGCGCCGACGGTCGCGACCGTCGACGACGTCGTGGAGCTGCGGCTACGCGACCCGCAGGCGCTGCGTGAGCGACTCCTGGCCCGGCCGCGTCACCCGGGCCTGGCCCACGGCGAGCGGTTCCTCGTCATCGCCGCCGACCACCCGGCACGCGGCGCCGTAGCGGTGGGGGACGACCCCATGGCGATGGCCGACCGGCGCGATCTCCTGCGCCGCACCGCCGTAGCCCTGGGCCGGCCGGGCGTCGGGGGCTTTCTCGGCACCGCCGACCTGGTCGAGGAGCTCGCCGCGCTCGGGGCGCTGGACGGCAAGCTCGTCTTCGGGTCCATGAACCGGGGCGGACTGGCCGGCTCGGCGTTCGAGATGGACGACCGGTTCACCGGCTACGACGCCCGCGGCATCGCCGAGGCAGGCCTGGACGGCGGCAAGATGCTGCTGCGGATCGACCCGCGGGACCCCGCGTCCGTCGTCACGCTGGAGGCGTGCGCCCGCGCCGTCGACGAGCTCGCCGACCGGGACCTCGTGGCCATGGTCGAGCCGTTCATCTCCCGGCGCGTGGACGGGCGGGTGCGCAACGACCTGACGCCCGACGCCGTCATGCGCTCGATCGCCATCGCGTCCGGGCTGGGCCGCACGTCCGCCTACACCTGGCTCAAGCTGCCCGTCGTGGCGGACATGGAGCGGGTCCTGTCGGCGTCGACCCTGCCCGCGCTCATCCTCGGCGGAGAGGTCACCGGCGACCAGGACGCCGCCATGGCAGGCTGGGCGAAGGCCCTCGCCCTGCCGACCGTGCGCGGCCTGGTCATCGGCAGGTCCCTGCTGTATCCGCCGGGCGGCGACGTCGCGGCGGCCGTCGACGAGGCGGTGGTGCTGCTGTGAACGACCTGGTGCTCCGAGCGGGCGTCCCCGACGCGCGCGCCGGCGGCCCCGTCGCCGAGGTCACGCCCGAGCGGGCCGGCTGGGGCTACAGCGGCCTGCTCGTCCACGAGATCGCCCCGGGCGGGCGCCTCGACGTGGAGCTGGCCGCCGACGAGGCCGTCGTCGTGCCGCTGCGCGGGAGCCTGCGCATCGACGTGACCGACCCGGGCGGACAGCGGCACGACCTGCGGCTGGCGGGGCGTCCGGGCGTCTTCGCCGGGCCCGCGGACACGGCGTACCTGCCGGTCGGCTCGACCGTGACGCTGCGGCCCGACGGCGTGGACGGCGCGGACGCCAGGGTCGCCGTCGCCACCGCGCGCGCCGGCCGGGTGCTGCCGGTGCAGGTGCTGCGGGCGCGCCAGGTGCCGGTCGACCTGCGCGGCGCGGGCCGGGCCAGCCGGCAGGTGCACAACTACACCATCGGCAGCGGCGTCGAGGTGGACCGCATCCTGGTGTGCGAGGTGCTCACCCCGGGCGGCAACTGGTCCTCCTACCCGCCCCACAAGCACGACGCGCACAGCGACACACCGGGCCACGAGGAGCGGGAGCTCGAGGAGATCTACTACTTCGAGGTCGCCGACGGCCCGGCCGGCCCGGGCCTGGCGTACCACCGCGTGTACGGCACGGCGGACCGGCCGATCGACGTCGCGGCCGAGGTGCGTACCGGGGACACGGTGCTGGTCCCGCACGGCTACCACGGGCCGTCCGCCGCGGCCCCCGGCTACGACCTGTACTACCTCAACGTCATGGCGGGCCCGGCCGACGACGGCACCTGGCTGTCCGTCGACGACCCCGCCCACCACTGGGTGCGCGAGACGTGGGAGACGGAGCCCGTCGACCCGCGCCTCCCGCTCGGCCCGACCACGGATCTGACCGAGGAGTCCACGTGAGCACCAACACCCCGAGCACCACCGTCCGCCTCACCGTGGGCCAGGCCCTGGTCCGCTTCCTCGCCCACCAGCACACCGAGCGCGACGGCGTGACCCAGCGGCTGTTCGCCGGAGCGTTCGGCATCTTCGGGCACGGCAACGTCGCCGGGTTCGGGCAGGGGCTCCTGCAGGCGCACGTCGAGGCCGCCGACGCCGGGGTGCCCCCGGGCGAGACGGGGCCCGACGAGCTGCCCTACCTGCTGGCCCGCAACGAACAGGGCATGGTGCACGCCGCCGTCGGGTATGCCCGCACCAAGGAGCGCCTGCAGACCTTCGCGTGCACCGCCTCGATCGGCCCCGGCTCGACCAATATGGTCACCGGCGCGGCGCTCGCGACCATCGACCGGATCCCCGTGCTCCTGCTGCCCTCGGACGTCTTCGCGAACCGGGTCCCGGACCCCGTGCTGCAGCAGCTCGAGCACCCCGGCGGGCCGGACGTCACGGTCAACGACGCGTTCCGCCCGGTGTCGCGGTACTTCGACCGGATCTGGCGCCCCGAGCAGCTCCTGGCGAGCGCCCCGGCGGCCATGCGCGTGCTCACCGACCCGGCCGAGACGGGGGCCGTCACGATCTGCCTCCCGCAGGACGTGCAGGCGGAGGCCTTCGACTGGCCGGCCGAGTTCTTCCGCGACCGCGTGTGGCACGTCGCCCGCCCGGTGCCGGAGCCCGCCGCGCTGGCGCGCGCCGCCGAGGTGATCCGCTCAGCGCGGCGGCCGCTCGTGGTCGCGGGCGGCGGCGTCGTCTACTCCGGGGCGAGCGAGGCGCTCCGCGCCTTCGCCACCGCCACGGGCATCCCTGTCGCCGACACGCAGGCCGGCAAGGGGGCGATCCCCTGGGACCACCCGCTGGCCGTCGGGGGAGTGGGCGCAACGGGCAACGACGCCGCCAACGCGCTGGCGGCTACCGCCGACGTCGTCATCGGCGTCGGCACCCGCTACACGGACTTCACGACGGCGAGCCGCACGGCGTTCCGCGAACCCGGCGTGCGGTTCGTCAACCTCAACGTCGCCGCCTTCGACGCCGCCAAGCACTCCGCGGAGATGGTCGTCGCCGACGCCCGCGAGGGGCTCGCCGCGCTCATCGGGGCCCTGGCGGGCCACCGCACCGACGAGGAGTACCGGGCGGAGGTGAGGCGGCGGGTGGCCGACTGGCAGGCGGTCACCGACCGCTGCTACCACCTGGGGCACGGCCCGCTGCCCGCCCAGACCGAGATCTTCGGTGCGCTCAACGAGCTGATGAGCGACGAGGACATCCTCATCAACGCCGCCGGCTCGATGCCCGGCGACCTGCAGGCGCTGTGGCGGGCCCGGACGCCGTCGCAGTACCACCTGGAGTACGGGTACTCCTGCATGGGCTACGAGATCCCGGCGGCGATGGGCGCGAAGCTGGCGGCGCCCGACCGGGAGGTCGTGGCGATCGTCGGCGACGGCACCTACCAGATGCTGCCCCAGGAGCTGGCGACCATCGTGTCCGAGCGGATCAAGGTGATCGTGGTGCTGCTCCAGAACCATGGGTTCGCCTCGATCGGGGCCCTGTCGGAGTCCCGCGGGTCGCAGCGGTTCGGCACCCGCTACCAGATGCGCAACCCCGAGACCGGCCTGCTCGACGGCGACGACGTGCCGCTCGACCTGGTGCGCAATGCCGAGAGCTTCGGCGTCGACGTCCTTGTGGCCAAGAGCGTCGACGACTTCCGCGCGGCCTACCGCACCGCCGCCGCGTCCGACCGCGCGACCCTCATCCACGTCGAGACGGACCTCTACGGCCCGAACCCACCGGGCTCGAGCTGGTGGGACGTCCCCGTGAGCGAGGTCTCCACCCTGCCCAGCACCCGGTCCGCGCGCGCCGAGTACGACACGGCCCGCGCGGCACAACGGCACTACCTCTGACCGTCCACCGATCCCCAGCACGAGCGAGGTCTGACATGTCCCTGATCACCCACTGGATCGACGGCAAGCCCGTCGAGTCCTCGGGCGAGCGCACCCAGCCCGTCTTCAACCCCGCCACCGGCCAGGAGATCGCGCGCCTCGGTCTCGGCACCGCCGCCGACGTCGACCGTGCGGTCGCCTCGGCCGCTGAGGCCTTCGAGTCCTGGTCGGGGTACTCGCTCGGCAGGCGCACCGCCGTGCTGTTCAGGTTCCGCGAGCTGCTCGCCGAGCACACCGACGAGCTGGCGCGGCTGGTCAGCCGGGAGCACGGCAAGGTCGTGTCCGACGCCGCAGGGGAGGTCGGCCGCGGCCTGGAGGTCGTGGAGTTCGCCTGCGGCCTGCCGCAGCTCCTCAAGGGGGAGTACTCGAACCAGGCCGCCTCCGACGTCGACGTGTTCTCGTTCCGCGAGCCGCTCGGGGTGGTGGCCGGCATCACGCCGTTCAACTTCCCCGTCATGGTGCCGCTGTGGATGAGCCCGGTCGCGATCGCCACCGGCAACGCGTTCGTGCTCAAGCCGTCCGAGCGCGACCCGTCGGCATCGCTCTTCCTGGCCGACCTGTGGCAGCGGGCGGGCCTGCCCGACGGCGTGTTCAACGTGGTCCAGGGCGACAAGGAGGTCGTGGACGCGATCCTGCACCACGACGACGTCGCGGCCGTCTCGTTCGTCGGCTCGACGCCGATCGCGCGGTACATCCACGCCACGGCCTCGGCCGAGGGCAAGCGGGTGCAGGCACTCGGCGGCGCGAAGAACCACGGCGTCGTCCTGGCCGACGCCGACCTCGACGACGCCGTCGACCACCTGACCGCGGCGGCCTTCGGCGCGGCCGGCGAGCGCTGCATGGCGATCTCCGTGGCGGTCGTGGAGGACTCGGTGGCCGACGCGTTCGTCGAGAAGCTCGCGGCCAAGGCCCGCGCGGTCAAGGTCACGGCCGGCGACCAGCCGGGCGCGGACATGGGCCCGGTCATCACCGCCGCGGCCAAGGAGCGCATCGAAGGACTCATCGGCTCCGCGGAGCGCGACGGCGCCGAGCTCGTGGTCGACGGCCGCGGCCACACCGTTCCGGGTTACGAGGGCGGCTTCTTCGTCGGCCCGACGGTGATCGACAGGGTCGCCCCGGAGCACGAGGTCTACCGCGTCGAGGTGTTCGGGCCGGTCATCGACGTCGTGCGGGTATCCGGCCTGACCGAGGCGATCGATGTGATCAACGCGAACCCCTACGGCAACGGCACGGCGGTCTTCACGGGTTCGGGCGAGGCCGCCCGGACCTTCCAGCGCGGCGTGAAGGTCGGGATGATCGGCGTCAACGTGCCCATCCCCGTCCCCGTCGCCTGGCACTCCTTCGGCGGATGGAAGGACTCCCTGTTCGGCGAGAGCCACATCTACGGCCCCGAGGGCGTCCGCTTCTACACCCGCGGCAAGGTCGTCACCCAGCGCTGGCCGCACCGCGCCCAGCGCGCCGACGCCTCGTTCCACTTCTCGGGCGACTCGAAGAAGTAGCTCGAGAAGTAGCTCGAAGAAGCAAAGGGAGAAGACCATGCGCATAGCCCTCATCGGAGCCGGCCGGATCGGCGCCGTCCACGCCCGTTCGATCGCCGCGTCACCCGACGCCGAGCTCACGCTCGTCGCCGACCCGGTCGACGGCGCCGCCGAGCGACTCGCCTCGGCGTACGGCGCCGCGGCGACCACCGAGGTCGGGGACGTGTTCGCCGACGACGCCGTGGACGCCGTCGTCATCGCGTCACCGACCGCCCACCACGTCGAGCAGATCGTCGCGGCCGTCGAGGCCGGCAAGGCGGTGCTGGCCGAGAAGCCCGTGGACCTCGACCTCGCGCGCGCCGACCGGTGCCTGGCCCAGGTAGGGGACCGGGCGGACCGCGTCATGCTGGGGTTCAACCGCCGGTTCGACGCGGCCTTCGCGGAGATCCACAGCCGGGTGGGCGCCGGGGAGATCGGGAACGTCGAACAGCTCACGATCATCAGCCGCGACCCCGCGCCCGCGCCCGTCGCGTACCTCGCGTCCTCAGGCGGGATCTTCCGCGACATGACGATCCACGACCTCGACATGGCGCGGTTCTTCCTCGGCGACATCGTCGCCGTCCAGGCGGTGCCGCAGCGCCTGGACCCGGCCTTCGCGCAGATCGACGACTTCGACGCCGCCGTCGTCACCCTCACCGCCGCCTCCGGCGCCGTGGCGACCATCATCAACAGCCGGCACTGCGCGGCCGGCTACGACCAGCGCCTGGAGGCGTTCGGGCCCCTCGGGGCGCTGCGGGCCGAGAACCACACGGCGACGTCGGTGGTGCTCGACGCCGCGGGGGTCTCGGGCGGCCGCGGCCCGTACCTGGACTTCTTCCTCGAACGGTATGCCGACGCGTACACGAGGGAGCTGGCCGCATTCGTCGCCGCCGCGCGCGACGGCGCCGCGCCGTCCCCGTCGCTCCTCGACGGGCGCCAGGCGCTGGCGCTCGCCGACGCCGCCACCGAGTCCGCCCGCACGGGCCGCAGCGTGGCCCCGGCGCCCGTCCCGTCGCCGGCGTCGTCGGCGGCGGCCTGACCCCCCATACCCGAGCCGAGAGAGAGTGAACATGACCAAGGCACGCAACACCGACCCCCGGTTCAGCAGGCTCACCGTCGGCGTCTGCCCCGACCAGTGGGGCGTGTGGTTCCCCGACGACGAGAAGCAGATCCCGTGGGAGAAGGCGCTGGCCGAGATGGCCGAGGCGGGCTTCGAGTACATGGAGACCGGCCCGTACGGCTACTTCCCCACGGACCCGAAGATCCTGCGCAAGGTGATGGACGACAACGGCTTCACCGTGGTCGCGGGCACCGGGTGGGGCGTCCTGCACAAGGCCGAGGCCTGGGCCGAGACCGAGCGGACGTTCCGGGCCATCGCGGAGACCCACGCGGCGGTCGGCGCGGAGTACATCGTCCACCTGCCCCCGCTGTTCCGCGACGACAAGACCTGGGAGTGGACGGACGACCGCGTGCTGACGCCGGACGCCTGGAGCCTCTACATCGAGAACGCCAACCGGCTCGGCCAGATCCTCAAGGACGAGTACGGGCTGAAGATGGCGCTGCACCCGCACGGGGACAGCCACATCGAGACGCCCGAGGACATCGCGCGGGTGTTCGACGCCACCGACCCCGCGTACGTCAACCTGTGCCTCGACACCGGCCACATCGTCTACGGCGGGGGCGACCCGCTGGAGATCGTGCGCACCTACCCCGACCGCATCGCGTACGTGCACATCAAGGCGTTCGACGTCGAGCTGACCGAGCAGGCGCACCGTGAGGACTGGCCCTTCGGCGAGGCCGTCGCGCGCGGCGCGTCCGTCCGGCCCCCGGCCGGAGCCCCCGACATGAAGGAGCTCGTCGCCGCGCTGGCCGGCCTCGACAAGGACCTGTACGTCATCTGCGAGCAGGACCTGTACCCGTGCGACCCGCGGCTACCGCTGCCGAACGCCGTCATGACGCGGCAGTACCTGGCCTCGTGCGGACTGGGCCTGCTCTGAGCCCTCGGGGAAAGGTGCGCACCGGTCCGACGACGCTCACGCCGACGAGCTCGCCGGGAGCCGGCGCGTCCAGCCCGAGGACGCGGGAGCGAAGCAGGTCCCGGGACTCGTCGGCCGCCGTGTCGAGCTCGACGAGAGCGTCGTGCCCGAAGTAGTCGACGTCCCGCACGACGGCGTCCAGGTGGCCGGCGCCGGGCCGGGTGAGGGTGAGCTGCTCGGGCCGGATCATCACGTCGACGTCGCCGTCGGCGGCGGGCCCGTGCACCGCCAGCGTCCCGAGCCGGCAGGTGACGCTGCCCTTGGCCGCGCTACCGGCGATGAGCAGCGCGTCACCGAGGAACTCCGCCACCTCGGCGTCGACCGGCTCGCGATAGACGGTCCGGGGACTGGCGACCTGCCGGAACCGGCCGGCCGTGAGGATGGCGACCTCGTCGGCGAAGGAGAGCGCCTCGTCCTGGTCATGGGTGACCAGGACGGTCGTGGCGCCCGCCGCGCGCAGCGCCCGGGCGGTCGCCTCGCGCGTCGCGGCCCGCAGGGCGGTGTCCAGCGAGGAGAACGGCTCGTCGAGCAGGATCAGGCCGGGGCGGGGGGCGAGCGCCCGGGCCAGGGCGACGCGCTGCTGCTGGCCACCGGAGAGCTGGTGCGGGTGCCGGTCGGCGATCGCGGCGGGCAGGCCGACGAGGTCGAGCAGCTCGAGCACCCGGTCGTGGTGGCGGCGCCGTGGCCAGGGCAGACCGAAGGCGATGTTCCCGGCGACCGACACGTGCGGGAAGAGCGCGCCGTCCTGCCGGACGTAGCCCACGCCGCGGCGTTCGGGCGGCACCCACGTACCGGGTCCCGCGACGGTCCGGCCCCCGACCGTGACCGTGCCCGACCCCGGCCGGAGGAACCCGGCGACGGCTCGTAGGAGCGTGGTCTTGCCGCTGCCGGAACCGCCCAGCACCGCCGTCGTCGCGCCTTCGGCAACGGTCAGGTCGACGTCCTCGAGCACCGTCTCCCGGCCGTATCCGGCGCTCAGGCCGAGAATCTTCAGCTCGCTCATCGTTCCTCCAGGATCTGGCGCCGCAGCACGATCGTGAGCGGTACCGACATGGCGATCATCACGGCGGCATACGGTGCCGCGGCCGCGTAGTCCAGCTCGCTCGCATGGCGCCAGAACGCCAGCGCGAGGGTGTCCGTCCCGGTGGGGGCCAGCAGGAGCGTGGCCGTCAGCTCCGTGCTGACCGCGAGGGCCACCAGCACCAGCGCGGTCAGCACCGACGGCGCGACGAGCGGGAGGACGACGCGGACGAAGGCCACCGGACCGCTCAGGCCCAGGGAGCGCGCGGCCTCGGAGAGCTCGGGCCGCGCGGCGGCGAGGCCGGCGCGCAACGACACCATCGCCCGGGGCAGGAACAGGATCGTGTAGGCCAGCACGATCAGCCCGACCGTCTGGTAGGCGGGCCGGGCCCAGCGGACGGCGAGCGTGACCAGGGCCAGCCCGACGACCACCCCGGGCAGCGCGCTCGCGACGAAGGTCGTGCGCTCGAGCAGCAGGGTCAGGCCCGACCGGTGGCGGTTCAGCAGCCAGGCCCCGGGCAGCGCCGCGGCGACGGCCGCCACGGCGCCTAGCACGGCGAGACCGAGGGTGCTCACGGTGACCTGCACCAGGCCGGCGTCCAGCGGGTCGCCGGCCGAGAGGCCGTGGAGCAGCCACCGGACCACCGTGGCGACGGGGACGGCGACCGAGAGCGCGACCAGCGCGGCGAGGAAGGCCAGCGCGGGCGCCGTCCACCCGCCGAGGACGGCGGGCACGGCGCGCCGCTGGACGCCCGACCCGACCCGGGCCACCCGGTGCCGACCTCGGGCGACCAGGTCGAGCACGAGCGCCACCAGGCAGAGCGTGAGCAGTACGGAGGCGAGCAGGCTGCTGGTGGAGCTGCTGAACCCCACGGCGTACTGCTGCATGATCGCGGTGGTGAAGGTCTGGAACCGCATCATCTCCAGCACGCCGTACTCGGCGAGGAGGTGGAGCGCGACCAGGAGCGCCCCGCCGCTCAGCGCGGGCCGCAGCCGCGGCAGCACCGTCCGCACGACGGCGGCGGCCGGGGAGAGGCCGAGGGAACGGGCTGCCTCCTCGTCGCCGGGGTCGAGCGTGCGCAGCAGGGCCGCCACCGGGAGGAACACGAACGGGAAGTACGCCAGCGTGGTGACCAGCGCCGCGCCCCCGAAGCCGTCGAGCCACGGCGCCACCGTCACCCAGGCGTACGCGCTGACGAACGACGGCACGGCCAGCGGGGCCAGGAGCAGCGTGCGCCACATCCCCGCCCAGGGCAGCGCGGTGCGCTCGACGAGCCAGGCGGCGGCCACACCGACGACGACGGTGGCGGGCACCGTGACCGCGAACAGCATCCCGGTGTTCGTGAGCAGCTCGCCCACGCGGGGGCGCAGCAGGTAGCGCGCCGCCTCGCCCGGGTCGGCGGACAGGGCGTCGGGGACGACGACGAGCAGGGGCAGGAGCGTGAGCGCGGCGACCAGGGCCGCGGCGACGGCGACGCCGCGCGCCCCGAGGCCCTGCGTCCCCTGCGCCCTAAAGGATGCCGGCATCCGTCATCATCGTGACCACGTCGTCGGAGTTGAGGGTGAACGGGTCGACACGCGGGGCGTCGAGGCCGGTCAGCGGCGGGAGCGCCGGGTCGGACTCGGCTCCGGTGCCGACGGCGTACTCCATCGCCCCGCTGTCGACCAGCACCTGCTGGCCCGCCGGGCTGGTGAGGAAGGCCAGGAACTGCTGGGCCTCGTCCGGCATGTCCGAGGAGGCGAGCACGCCGCCGGCCGACAGGCTGACGAACGCGCCGGGGTCCTGGTTGCCGAAGTAGTGCAGCGCCGTGTGCGCGCTGCCCGCCTTGTCGCCCGCCTGGTCGCGGTACCAGTAGTAGTGGTACATGATCCCGACCGGGACCTCGCCGGCGTTGACGGCCTGCATCGTGGCGATGTTGTTCTGGTAGATCTCGGCGTTGTCGGCGAGGGCGTCGAGCCAGGCCTGGGTCTTCTGCTCGCCCTGGTCGGACAGCATGCCGGCCACGATGGCCTGGAAGTCCGCGCCGCCGGGCGCCGCGCCCCACCGGCCGGCCCACTCGGGACTGGCGAGGTCCATGATCGACGTCGGGAGCTCGTCCTCGCTGATCTCGTCCGTGTTGTAGACGAGGACCGTCGACCGGGCGGCGATCGCCGTCCACTGTCCCGACGACGGCGTCATGCCCTTGCCGACCTGCGCCAGTGTGGACTTGTCCACCGGCGCGAGAAGGCCCGCGCGCTCCACGATGGTCATCGCGGGAGAGTTCTCCGTCAGGAAGACGTCGGCCGGCGAGGCATCGCCCTCCTCGACGATCATGTGTCCCATGGAGGCGTCCTGGCCCTCGCGGACCTGGGTCTTGATACCGGTCTCCTCGGTGAACGCCTGCGCCCACGCGTCGGTGAGGTCGCGGTGCTGCGAGGAGTAGATCTGCAGCGCGTCGGGGTCCGCCTCGAAGGGCTCCTCGCCCGATCCGCCCGATCCGCCGCCGCAGGCGGCGAGCGCCAGGGGCAGCGCAAGGGTGAGCAGGGCGGCGGCGCCGAGGTGTCGTCTGTGCAGCACGGGAGTTCTCTCGTCTCTGGGGTCTTCAGCGTGGTCTTCGGCGGGGGTCTTCAGCGGTTCGGTCGCAGCAGCAGGTCCTGCAGCCGCCGCACGGGCCGGTCGGCCACGCGCCAGAGCAGGCAGCCGGTGGCGAGCGCGGCGAGGGTGGCGCCGAGGGCGGTGGGGACCAGGCCGAGGATCGGGAACTGGACCAGGTAGACGTACAGCGAGGCGGACGCGAGCAGGCCGACGGCGGGCACGGCCCAGGCGGGGACGCGCACCTCGGGCACGAACGTCAGCACCGCTATCCCCAAGAGGATGGTGGCGTTGCGCACGAGGTCGTCGGGGAAGAACGTGGCCCCGCCGACGACGGCGACGGCGAGCGTGAGCAGGCGGCGCCGGCGGGTGTCGGCATACGCCACCGCGGCCCCGACCGCGAAGAGCCAGAACGTGGTCGGCATGATCCCCCGGAGCACGCCCTCCCCGAGGGACAGGACGAGGAAGCGGGGCACCAGCGCGACGACCGCGACGGCGGCCGCGACGCGCCACGGCTGCCGCTGCCAGGCGCGTCCCACCCAGGGCACCGAGAGGATCGCGGCGAGGACGACCGTGCACGCGATCAGCGCGTCGACGAACCACAGCTCGTTGCGGAACCCGTAGGCGACGTCGCCGAAGATCCAGTTGACGAGCAGGACGTTGGCCCACCCGTAGCGGTCCTGCGCGACCATGCCGAACAGCGCCACCGCGGCCGTCGGCACCGCGACGCCGATCAGCGTGCGCAGGCTCGCCCGCCAGCGGCCGCGCGCGGTGGGCAGCGACAGGCCGAACCGCGCGGCGTTGAAGCCGGCCACCGCGAGCAGGGTGTGCGCCCCGCCCAGGATGTGGAAAAGGTCGGCATGGGAGCCGCAGATGATCACGACGGCGATCGCGCGGAGCAGCACCGACGTCTCGACGCTGTGCGACACCCAGAGCCGGCGTCCGCGTACGCCGTCGGCGGTCGCCCGGCCGGGCAGGCCGGCGTGGACGGAGCGCCCCAGGTCGACCAGGTCGGCGAGCGGGCGGTGGTGCCAGCCCCGGGGCAGCGGGCCGACGAGCTTCTCGAGCCCGACGGAGGCCTGCACGTGGCTGAGCGAGTCGCCGCCATGCTGCACGAAGCTGCGGCCGAGGTCCACGGCGTCGAGCCCGAGCACGTCGCCGGCGGCGCGGGCCACGGCCACGGCGAGCGTCGGGCTCGCGTCCGCGGTCCCGACGGCGCCCTGCGGGCTCTGCTCGCCGGGCTGCCGGCCCGCCTGCTCCTGCGGCTGCTCGCCGCGGACGAGTGCGGCGCAGGCGAGACGGTCGACCTTGCCGCTGGGCAGCCGGGGCAGCCCGGCGACGGCGACTGCGACCGAAGCGGGGGAGAGCCCCGAGGCGTCGCCGGCCAGGCGCCGCACGAGCGCGGCCGTCTCGACGGGCGGCGCGCCGGGAGCCGGTTGGACCGCCACGGTCAGGCCTGCGTCGTCGCCGCCGACGCACGCGATGTACCCGGCGGCCTCCAGTGCGGACTCGACCGTCGCGAGGTCGATCCGCAGCCCCATGATCTTGACGAACCCCGACCGGCGTCCGACCAGGCGGAGCAGGCCGTCCGGGCCGATCCGTCCGAGATCTCCGGTCCGCAGCTCGGACAGCATCGCCCCGAGCGCGAGGTCGTCCGCGTGCTCGGCGTAGCCCATCATCACGCCGGGGCCTCGCACCACGACCTCGCCGGTCTCGTCGGACGCCTCGGGCACGCTCGTGTCGAGGTGCAGGGACGTCCCCGCCACGGGCCGCCCGACGGCGTCGGGGTGGTCCGCCACGAGGGCCGGGTCGAGCACGCAGATGCGGGCCGTGGCCTCGGTCTGGCCGTACATGACGGCGAGCTCCCACCCCTGGCGCCGGCCGAGCGCGGCGGTCCGCAGGACGCGGCCGGGGTGCATCCGCCCGCCCGCCTGGGTGAGCATCCGCAGGGAGGGGTGCGGCCGCTCGAGCGCGCCGGTGGACTCGAGGAGCTCCACCGTGTGCGGCACGACCGCCAGCGTGGTGACGCCCAGCACGTCGACGGCGTCCCACAGCTCCTCGGTCAGGACCGAGGCCTCGTTCAGTACCACCGAGGCGCCCGCGACCAGGTGCGAGTGCAGCACCGAGAGCCCGAAGGTGTAGTGCAGGGGAAGGCTGGTGATCGCCCGGTCGTCCTCGGTGAGCCGCAGGGCGTGGGCGATCGCCAGGGCATTGCTGCGGACGTTCTGCCGGGACAGCCGGACGAGCTTCGGCGAGCCGGTGCTGCCCGAGGTGCTCAGCAGCAGGGCGAGGTCGGGGTGCAGCAGATGGCGAGGAGCCGGCGTGAGCACGTCGAACGGCCGCTCCGGGTCGCCGGTCGCCATGACGTCCGGCAGGTACCGGTCCAGGATCCTGCCGGTGCGGGCGTCGTCGGGGGTGACCAGCGCGACGTGGCCCGCCTGGAGGGTGGCCAGGTACGCGGTCACGCTCGCGAGGTCCGGCCGGAGCGGCAGGTGCACGAGCCGTCGGCCGTCGGCGGCGTCGGGCAGTCGGCCGGCGACGTCGGCGACCGTGCGCCACAGCTCCTCGTGGGAGAGGCCCTCGCCCGAAGCGGTGAGCAGCGCGAGCCGCCCGGCCGGCGCTCCGTCGGCCGACGGTTCGGCCGGCGAAAGGGTGCCACGGCTCGGGGCCAAGGCGGGCGGGAGGGCGGTCAACACGTAGGGAATGCTAACCTAACCTGCCCCGTGGGTTTGACGAGAGATGATGGGCCGTGATCCTCGACGTCTGGTGGTCCTCGCTGGCAGCGGCGGACCGCGATCTGCTCGCCATGCTCGACGCCGGTGAGCGCGCCCGGGTCGAGTCGCTCGAGCGCCCCGCGGACCGTGGCCGGTCCCTGATCAGCGCCGCGATGCTGCGCGCGGCGGTCGCGGCGCACCTCGGGATCGCGCCGGCCGACGTCGTGGTGGACCGCACCTGCGCCGAGTGCGGCGGCCCGCACGGCGCCCCGCGGATCGTGAGCGACGGCACACCGGTGCCCTCGGTCTCCGTCTCGCACTCCGGACTGCTGGCCGTGGTCGCGCTGGTCGAGCGCGGGCCCGTCGGCGTGGACGTGCAGCGGCTCGGCGACCTCGCCGACCCGGCGGAAGGCATCGGGTGGGCGACCAGGGAAGCGCTGTTCAAGGCCGGGACGCCGGCACCGGGGGACGTCGCGGTCCACGAGCTCCGGCCGCCTCTGCCGGGATACGTCGCCGTCGCCGTGGCGCCCGCCGAGTCTGACGGTGCGCCCCGGATCACGCACTGGCCCAGGCCGATCCGTGGGTAGAGCCCCGGCACGGCGCGGCTGGGTCCAGCGGCAGTTTCGGCCGGGGAGAAAATAACGTCGCCGTAACATCATCGCAGGTCGGGGCGCTGTAAAGTCGTCGCGGGGTCCCATCGGGACCGCCTAGGGCCCACTTCCTGAGCGTGCCTTGGAGGGCATTGTGAAGGCTACGTCGCGCAGGCTTCCCGTCTCCGGATTGAGCGATCTTTCCAACGAGTCCCGCATGATCGCTGCTCCGTGGAGCCGGCTGATCCGGGGCATCGGCCTCGGCCAGTACCCGATCGACTACGACCCGGCGATCGCTGGGCACATCCGCACGAACTTCGACCTGATCGCGGAGAAGGTCCCGCGGTCCACCTCGTACCCCCACTTCTGCCGGGCGCTGGCGGAGTTCGTCCTGCAGGTGGTCGACCCCGCCGCGGAAGCGGACGAGGTCGGCACCGCTCAGTCCGTCACGTCGCTCCTGGACGTGGCGCGCGCCGAGAGCAACCCCTACTTCCGGGCGATGGCCGGCAGCCTGGTCCTGGACACCTTCGCGAAGCTCGGCCTCGACCTGTCGCTGCTGGTCGACGGCGAGCTGGACTTCCCGGCGGAGGTGCTCGCGGCGCTCGACGAGATCGCACCGGACCAGATCGCGGACGAGAACCGGGGCCGGCACGGGGACTACGAGCGGCTGTCCGCCTCGTCCAACGTGTTCCTCGCCATCGGCCAGGTCGGCCTGAGGGACCGGCTCGTCACGGACGACCGGAACCGGATCGTCGAGGCGCTGAACCTGCTGGAGAACATCCCCGCGCCGTACTTCCGCGGCCGCTCCGGCTCGATGTTCCTGAGCGTGGTAGCGCTCCTGGGCTACGAGGAGTACATCTTCGACGGGGACCGGGACTACATGAAGGAGACCCTGGAGTACCTCACCCGGGCCGACGAGCTGGGCATCTTCCCGTCCTTCCCGAACGAGATCCCGACGCCGTGGATGAAGGCGTATCCGCTGCTGACCATGCTGAACGCCATCGCGCTGAGCGGCAGGGCCGAGTACCTGAACACCCCGATCGACTGGCTCGCCGAGGCGCGGACGCTCCTGGACCAGGTCGGCTGGGAGCACCGCGTGCACATGAGCCAGTACTACATCATCGCCCTGTACAACCTGGGGCGGCTGGGGGACGAGCTGCCCGACATGGACGCCTACATGCGAGACGTCGCGTCGGTGCTGGACCTCGCCGATCCCGGCGCGAACTTCTTCCCTGACGGCATCTCCTACCCCTACATCATCGAGGTGGCGATGCTCACAGGTCGGATGGACCTGATCCCGGACGAGGCGCTGGCGCGCATGGTCGACGCGCTGCGCAACTTCGACTCGGGTATCGACCGGGCCAACAACGCGTTCCCCGTGAGCTATGCGCTGAACGTGCTCGGCGAGATCGACGAGGCCGAGCTGATCTTCACGCCCCGGGACCACTACGACGGCAAGTCGGCACTGGAGTGGGTCATCGACAACATCTCGGAGGGCGGCGAGGAGGAGCAGCTCCGCCTCTACATGATCCCGCACGCCCTGGTCAGCTACGCGCTACGGATGCGAGGCGCCCAGGCGCCCGAGACCGAGCTGTTCCGCGGCTTCCGGTACCGCCTAGCGGTGGCATGACAGTCGGACCGCCGTCGGTCGGCCGACGGCGGTCCGACGGCGGTCGGGTACGTCAGCCCGCCATCTCGGCCTTCCGGCACCGCGCCTCTTCGACGACGTCGTAGATGCCGCGCAGGTCGGCCATCCTCGGTAGGTCCGCGCGCTCGATCGTGATGCCGAGAGCCTTCTCCAGGTTGGTGACGATCCCGATGATGACCAGCGGGTCGGCGCCGAGGTAGGGGAGCGGGCCGGTGTCGGAGACGTCGCTCGGGCTGACCTCGAGCATGTCGCACACGAGGTTCTTGATGTAGCTCTCAGTGGTGTCATCCGGACTTGACACGTTCGCCCCTTTGCAATCGTGATCTGGTCGGTTCTAACCATAAGGGCTGCACCCCCTGAACAGAACGGGCAGGCGCCGCGAATGCGACGCCTGCCCGTTCCCTGGTGATCGTGCCGAGCCCCGTCAGGGGAGCGGCGGGACCGGGATTCCCAGGAACGACGTCCGTTTGCCCTCCAGGATCTCGACCGCCCAGTTCAGCCACTTGACGCCCTCGCAGTAGATCGCCACGGGGCGTCGCTGGACGTGGTAGCTGTCCGTGAGCGTGCCGTCGAGCTCGGCCTGGAAGTGGAACGGCGGCATCGCGGTGAAGTGGGTACCCATCATGAAGACGAACCGCACCAGCCAGTACGGGTCGTCGGCGAGGTAGGGAGACTCGGGGTCGTCCAGGCCGAGGGCCTGGGTCATGACCTCCGCGAAGTGGTCCTCCATCCCGAGGGGCCGCTCGCCGGCCACCGCGTGACCGCCCTCGATGGTGTCGCGGACTCCGTAGGCACGTTGGAAGGGGTTCCCCTCGTCGAACTGGATCCGTACCTGCGGGCCGGTGTCCGGGGTCCGCACGTCGAGCTGGAAGTGCTCGAAGTGCATCTCGTCGTAGTGGCCGATCGAGTTGTGCCACGGCTTGTTGTCGTACATCGGGTCGTCGATGGTGTCCCGGCCGGTGCTGCGGAACCCGATCGCCCGCGGGTCCAGGAACTTGATCCCCAGCGTGGCGGGCGTGATCGCGGCGAGCGCCGCGTCGACCTCCCGCTGGGGTGCGCCCTCCTCGATCAGCTTCTGGGCCATCCGGAGCGGGCCGGTGTGGGTGATCTTGATGTTCTCGGTGTTCGTGTCACCCATGACGAGCGAGTGGAACCGGGGCTCGAGGACCTTGTGGTGCTCGGGGTGCTCACGGAACCAGCGCACGAGTGCCGTCGCGTTGCGCCGGGGGATCCCGTTGATGGTGATGGTCTCCGGATCGAGCAGCCGCGGGCCGAAGGTCTGCGGCGCCGTCCGGCGGCACACGTCCAGGCGGTCCTCGATCTTCCTGAGGTAGGACTCGTCGAGGGTTCCGCCGGGGGCGGGCACGCGGTTGACCGCGTGGACGTCGCGCTCGAGCACCTGGTAGATCGCCTGGTAGATCTTCGCGACGACGCGCGGCGGCGGGGAGTACCGCTCGATGTAACGGCTGACCTCGTCCCCCGCGACGAAGCTCATCTCGTAGATGACCTCGTGGTGGGTGACCGGTCCGTCGTCCGGCCGTCCCGGGGCGGGCAGCTCACGCTCCAGCACGTCGTACACCTCGGGGAAGTACCGGTTCACCGGCTCCGGGAGGTGGCGGAGGAACTCGGCCTGCTGGCGGGCCTTGGCGAACGGCGGCAGCATGACGCCGGTGCCGTCGGCCCGCCAGGCGGCGGTGACGAGCGCCTCGCTGAGGATCTTGCGGACGATCGTGCGCGTGCTGCCGTCCTTGACGACGAACACGGTCATGGACTCGCTGCCGCCCTTGCCGAACCCGACGACCCGCTCGTCCGGTTCGACGTAGGCGTTGACCGTGGTGCTGAGGATCCGCCGGCCCTGTGCATGGTGCAGGATCATCCGCTTCTCGACCGTGAGGTCGAGGGCGGAGTCGTCGTCGAGCCGGTCGAGCGGGGCGTTGACGCCACGCTTCGACAGGTCGAGGTCCGACGTGAGCGTGATGGTCCGTTCCGGTGGCTCTCCGTGGGTGCCCGGGGTGGCCGCCGGGTCGAAGGCGATGGTCCAGGTGTCACCGGCGAGGTGCGTCACGTGAACGTCCTCCTCGAGCGCGCCGTCGAGGAACACGGCACGTGTCGCGGAGGCGAGGTCCCGCCGGGCGTAGAGCGGCACGCCGTCGGGGGCGATCACGGGGGTCAGCGCGTCGCGCAGCGCGGAGTCCAGGCGGTCGAGCGCACGGCTGAGGACCTGGCGGTCGTGCGAGCCGCGCAGCCGCAGGTCGTAGAGCTCGACGACGTCGGCGGGGGAGGCGGCCCCGGAGGCGGCGAGCGCGGAGAGCCAGCCGAGCGGGTCGTCGCCCTGGAGGTACCGATCGCGCTGGGCCAGGACGGCGGGGCGGTGCAGGCGCATGAGCTGGTAGAGCGTGTAGTGGTAGGTGACCCGGTCCACCGTGCCCGCTGCCGGGACGGAGTCTGCGACGCGCTCGGTCAGGCTCTCGCGGACCATGCGGGCGAGCGGCTGGTCGGCGACGAGCCGCCGGACCTGACGGTGCAGCGTGACGTCGTCGGACCCCGGCAGGCCGGTGAAGCGCAGCAGCAGGGTCTCGGGGCTGCCTGTGCCGTCGACACAGCGGTCGGACAGGGTGCCTTGGGCGTCCACGGCTCGCAGCTCGAAGTAGCTCCGGCCGAGGTTCGCGGCGTCGCCGACGTTGCGCTTCTTGCGCCGGGACCGCAGGACGAGCTCTCCGGCGTCGACGTCGATCTCGTCCCGGTGCGCCAGCGTGTGCTGGAACGCCTCGAGCAGCCGGTAGTACGCCGGGGACCCGTCCTGGTCGGCCCGGAGCATCTCGCGGGTGACGATGCGGCTGATGGCGCGCGTGGTGTACGCCTCGGTGAAGGGGTCGTCGGCGAAGGAGCGGAACAGCGTGCGAAGCATGTCCAGGTGGCGCGGTTCGAGGTGGTCGCCCTCGGAGCGGATCTGCTCGAGCTCGCGCTTGAGGCCGCTGACGCCGTTGATCGCGCGGAAGAGCCGGTCGGACTCGACGGAGGCGCCCGTGTAGGCGCTGACGGGTGTGTGCGCGTTGCCGTCCCGGAGCAGCCTGACCGACTTCTCGCCCGGGCCGAGCTCGATCGCCAGGTCGGCATGGAGGCCGTCCAGGGTCTCCACCGTCGCGTAGGAGTCCATGACCTGGTCGGTCATGGCGAGGATGGCCTCATGGACGTCCTCGGCGGCGGTGAGCACCCCGGGCCGGTGGTTCGCGATCACCGGGACTCGCGGCGGTGCGACTTGGATGCCGTTCACCTTCATGAACCACCCAGTCCGGTGCGGACGGCCGCCATCCGCGCGGAATGAGCCAGGAATCTTGTCGGCTCCTTGAGCTCCGAGACCTCGACCTGGCCGAGGCCGCCGAGCAGGCGGTCGAACGCGGGACGTGCGCCGTCGCGCACGTAGACGTTGGTCTGGGTGGGGGAATAGCGCTTGTGCACCTCCACGTCCTGTGTGCGGAACGCGGCGCCGATGGCCTCGAAGGCTGCGGCGAGTGCGTCGGGCGCCCCCCGGACGCCGAGCACGTGGAACGGTTCGGGTACCACGGGTTTCCCGACGGCGGACTCGGGGAGGTATTCGGCCAGCTCGCGGGCGAGCGGCTCGCCGTCGTGGATCCCCTCGGCCGCGACGAGCGACAGGGGCGTGAACACGCGGGCGATCCGTGTCCCGTCGGCCACGGAGAGGCTGCCGCTCGCCACCGCGGCGCTCAGGATGCCGAAGCTCTCGCCGGTGTAGGCGCGGAACGTCAGCGCCGCGCCGTTCCGCTCCGCCGTCGCGCGCAGGTATGCCTCGAGGGCCAGGCTGTGCGTGACGACCAGCGCGCCGATGTGGCCCAGGCGTTCGAGCCGGCCGGCGGGCAGGTCCGCAGGGGCGCCGAGGAGGCGTTCGGGCGCAATGCCCAGGGTGCCTGCCGCCTCGTGGTAGATGCCGGTGACCTCGTCGATCCCGGAGTCCAGCAGGAACGAGCCGAGGTTCCGGTACGAGGCCCGGCTGCCCAGTCCGGGGAACACCCCGACCAGCCGGGCCTCGCGCCCCTGCGCGAGGTACTCGGTGATCGAGTGGGGGGACGCCGCTGCCAGGTCCTTGTAGTACAGCGACTCCTCGATGCTGCCGGGGGCGCTGTCCGCGGGGTCGAGGTAGGCGGCGATCGCGCGTTCGAACGCGGGGAAGATCGTCGATGGTCCGTGAGCCATGGTGCACACTCCTTGCTAGGAATGGTGCTGTTGTCGGGGGACGCCCGCCGTCGAGAGGCGGGAAATTGCATGGCGCAGTGACCCCCGCGTGCAGACGGCGCGCACGGGGGCGGATGGTGGTGGGGTAGGGCGGCCGCTGGGACGCGGCCGGTGGTTCAGCGGTAGGGCCTCAGGAGCACGAGGCGGGCAGCGACTCGGCCGCGCGGATCCCGGCCACGATGGGTGCCAGGTCGGAATTGCGCGAGGCTTCGTCGAGGGCGTCGCTCAGGATCGAATCATGATCCGGACGTGCTTGGTCGAGCAAGGAAAGACCGTCGGAGGTCACGTTCGTGTAGATCCCCCGGCGGTCCTCGTCGCACAGGGCGCGTGCCAGCAGTCCGCGCCCCTCGAGCCGCGTCACCAGGCGTGTCGTGGCCGCCTGGCTGAGCACCATCGCCATGGCGAGCTGGCCCATGCGGAGATGGTGCTTCTCCTGACGCGAGAGCAGTTCGAGCACTCCGTACTCGTTGACGCTCAGCTTGTAGCGCTCCTGGAGCATGCGCTCCAAGCGGACCTCGATCCTGGAGTGGAGAACTGCCAGGAGACGCCATCCATGGACGAGGGCTTCGACCTCGTCATCAGGCATCACCACGGATCGACCTCCCGAGCGACCGGCTGGGCTGGGCCCCGACGGTAGCAGGGGCAGGGTTTCCGGCGGCCCGCGCCGTCTTTGCCCTGGTGGGCGGGTCGGCGTGGGCATCTCACCGCGGCGGTGGACTCCGCCCCGCAGACCCGGACACGACCGCGGACGTCCCGCGCATCGCCGCCGTGCCGACGAGGAGCACCGCGAGGTCGCCCGCGATGAGCGACGCGCCGACCCTCAGCGCCGAGACGAACCCGTAGGCGGCGGCGATCGCGATCACTCCGACCGCGAATGCGACGGCGTAGCCCGAGACCAGGTGCCCGGCGACGGACTCGGTGGCGCCGAACGCGGCGACGAGCTCCGGCAGGAGGCCAACGATGCCGAACTCGGTCAGTCCGACGCCGAACCCGCCTAGTGCCAGGGCGATCAGCCCGATAGGCATGTCACATCCTCACGTAGTTCCGCGTGGCGCGAGCGAGATTGATAGTTGCATACGCGGACTATCGCAACAAGCGGCTTATGTGTCATCGACGTTAAGTGTTTCGCCGCGTCGGGGGCGGCATCTCGCCGCATACCTGGATGCCGCCGGTGAGTTCGCCTGCGGGGCAGCCCCTGGGGCGGATACTGGCGGTATGTCGGTTGTCATGGGGCCCGTCGAACGTCTGCGGGAGCGGGTCGGCGATGCGCTCTTCCTGCGGATCGCCGGGCCCGACGGGTATGCCGAGCGGGACCGGATCCACCTGACCCCCGGCCCGCGCTGGTTCGCCCCGGGCAGCCCGATCCGGCGGGTGCACGGCGACTCGGCGACGTTCGTGGGCGGGCTGCGGGCGCTGCTGCTGCAGTCGCTGCACCCGCTCGCGATGGCGGGCGTCGCCGGCCACTCCGGGTACCGCGGCGACCCGTGGGGACGCCTCGCCCGCACCTCGACGTTCCTCGGCTACACGACGTTCGCGACCGCGGAGCACGCCCAGCAGATGGTCGACCGCGTCCGCGCCGTCCACGAGCGGGTGCGCGGCAAGGCTCCCGACGGCCGCCCGTACCGCGCGAGCGACCCCCACCTGCTCACGTGGGTGCACGTCGCGGAGGCCGACTCGTTCCTGGCGGCGCACCAGCGGTACGGCGAGAGGGCGCTCACCGCGGACGAGGCGGACGAGTACGTCGCCCAGTCCGGGCGGGTCGCACGGGCGCTCGGTGCCGAGGTCGTCCCGGAGACTGTCGCCGAGCTGACCGACTGCATCGAGTCCTACCGCGGCGAGCTGGAGGCCACCCCGGCGGCCCTCGACGCCGCGCGCTTCCTGCTGCGCGAGCCGCCGCTGCCGTGGTCCGCGCGGGGCCCGTACCACTTGCTGGCGGCCGGGGCGGTGGCGCTGCTGCCGGCGTGGGCCTGCTCGTCGTTGGAGATCGACTCCCGGTTCAGCCGGATCCTCGGCGGGCCGGCCGGGGGAGTCGCCGTCCGGGCCGTGCGGTGGGGCATCGACCCGGTCGCGCGCAAGGGGCGGCGATTTTGAGGGGGCGCGGATCGCCTTTCGTCGTGGTGCGAAGCCCGGGCCGCGGTACGTGGGTCGGCAGTGCCGGGCCGACGGGTGGTGGTGGGCCGATGGTTGGTGGTGGGCCGACGGTGGCGGCGGGGTAAGGCATACCCGTGTGGTGGGTGCCAGGCCTGCTGAATATCGTCCGCGCTCGCCCCGGCTAAATCACCCGACCTGAACCATTCAGCTCAGCCCGCATACTCGAGGCTCAGCCGAACGCAGTTCACCAGACCTGGCACCCGCCACCCGGGTATACCTGCCGACCGAGTGCGCCGGCTACGTACGATCACCCTCATGGCCGGCCCGCTGAAGACGACCCACCTGCGGCCGAGGTGCCGGACCCTGAGGCCTGTCAGCCCTGACGGCCGCCGCGAGAACGACGGCCACCAGGGTGTCGCACGTGGTCGGCTGGGTCCTCGCCGAGCTCGTGCAAGGCGCGTTCGAGGTCGGCGGGGCGACCTATTGCCGCGGAGTAGATCGGCACGAACGACAGGGAGTCGGCGCCGTTCGTGATGCGGATCCCCGGGTACCGCCTGGAGCTCGCCAGCACACCGTCGACGCGGACGTCGGCGTTGGTCAGTGCGACGGTCGACAAGGGGTCTCGGCCGCCCGCCCAGACCTCCACGCGGTCGGCGAGCACCGCGACGACGATCGTGACAGGTACCCAACCGGTCAGACCACCGGGGCTCTCGGCGAAGGCGGGAATGACCGTGGCGCCAGGACGTGCCTCGGCGACGAGGGCCCGGAGCCGGCTCCGCTGGCTGGTCTGCGCCAGGACGATGGCGGTGATGAACACCAGCGCGATTCCCAGACTGAGGCCGATCGCGAGCGGCTCGACGACCCTGCGGGCGGGGCCTGATCCCCGAAAGCCCACGCTGGCCAGCAGAGGGACGGCAATCACGACCGCGATGATTCCCACGGTGATCCAGAGCGCCGCGCGGCGTCTTCGGGCGTCGAGCTCCGTGCTGTTCGTCATCAAGGGCTGAGTCTGCCGGACGCGTTCTCGAAGGCGCGACAACTGTCCAGAAAATCACCCGCTGCAGGGTGCAGCGCACCCGTCGTTGTGCTCGTCCGCGGGGGTAATCCGCTCTCGATCGCGGCAGGTGGGGCATTAGCGTGAGCCCGGTGGAGAGCATCACGAAGAACCGCCAGTCCCTGGACACACTGCGTGCGATGGTCGCGCGTGCCTACGGCGCTGACGCCGTCCCGGCCGGGGACTCCTGGGTGGACGAGCTGGGGAACGGCTTCTTCAACGTCGTCTACCGCCTCACCCTGGCGGACGGGCGGCAGGTCGCGCTGAAGATCGCCCCGCCGTCCGACGTCGAGGTCCTGACCTACGAGGTCGGCGCGATGCGGACCGAGCTGGAGGCGCTGCGCCTCATCACCGCCCACACCGGCGTGCCCGTCCCGGCTGTCGACTTCGCCGACCTGGGCCACGACCTCGTCGACGTCGACTACTTCTTCATGCCCTACGTCGACGCCGACAACCTGGGCGTCATCAGGGACGAGCTCGGCCCGTCCGACCTCGGGAGATACAAGGCAGCGCTCGGCGCCGCGAACCGCGAGCTCAACACGATCCTCGGCCCGGCCTACGGCCCGGTCACCGCGCCCGCCTACTCGACCTGGCGCTCCGCCTTCACGGCGCTGTTCGACGGCGTGCTGGACGACGGACGCCGCAGGAGCGTCGAGCTCGGCTGGTCGTACGACGAGGTCCGCGCGGTGCTGACCGCGCACGAGCACCTGCTCGACGACGTCACCGAGCCCCGCTACGTCGAATGGGACCTGTGGGAGGGCAACGCGCTGGTGACCGACGGAGAGGTCGTGTGCCTCGTCGACCACGAGCGCGCGTTGTTCGGCGACCCCCTCATCGAGGTCGGGTTCGCCGGGCTCCTGTCGCCGTCGTTCGGCGACTCCACCGCCTTCCTGCGGGGCTACGGGCGCGGGCCGCTCACCGAGTCCGAGGAGGTCCGCCGTCGGCTCTACACGCTGCACGTCGGCCTCGTCATGACCATCGAGACGGTCTATCGCGGCCACACGGACCAGGAGCAGTACGACTGGGCCCGCGAGTGCGTCGACGAGGTGATGACATCGCTGACGCGCGGGCGCCCGACGGCGTGACGGCGAGGCCGCCCCGGGCGTCCGCACCCGTGCCGAGTGTGCCGCGTCGACGCGTGATCCGAATCGCCTCGCCTTGGCTCCAGCGCGGGCCGAGACTAAGGCCATGGACGATGCGATCCTTCGCGCCATCGATGCCGTGACCGTCCCCGTGCCCGACCTGGACTCCGGTCTCGCGTTCTACCGCGATCGGCTCGGCCACCAGCTGCTGTGGCGGAACGACGCCGTCGGACAGGCGGGGCTCGCCCTGCCCGACGGCGACAGCGAGCTGGTGCTCACCACGCGCCAGGCGTACGAACCGGACTGGCTCGTGGCGTCCGTGCCCGACGCCGTGGCCACGCTGGTCGCTGCGGGGGGAGCCGTGATCGCGGAGCCGGTGGAGATTCCTGTGGGGCGGGTCGCGGTCGTCGCCGATCCGTTCGGCAACCGTCTCGTGCTGGTCGACCTCTCGAAGGGCCGGTACGGCAGCTCGCAGGCGGAGATCTAAGCCCAGCGGGTGGCCCGCCGACGGCGGGCCCGCGCGCCGCCCTTGCCTCGTCGCCGCATTCAGGGCAGAGTCTGGGGTGACGCACCTCACACCGTCGTGAGGCGCGTCACTCAGGAGGTGGCGGATGACGACCAGCGAATTCGCGACGCTGCGCCGCTCGATCGAGCAGCTGCGCCAGAGCGTCTCCGGCGTGCGCAGCGCCTTCGGGGAGGCGCCCGAGGTGCGCCGCCTCGTGAACGACCTCGAGCGGCTGGAGATCGACGCGGCCGAGCTCGCGTCGTGCGAGCCGTTGCGGCCGGCGGGCGTTCACAGCCACGTGCCCGAGCACGTCCCCCTGCCCGACACCCCGCTGGACGAGGCGATGTTCAGCGATGCCGACGACGAAGGACTCGGCGGCTACCACGGCGACCGGTCGTGACGGCGACCGCACGCGGCGTCGCCGGCCGGGGTGTCGACAGCCCCGGGCGCGCCGCGGTCGGGGCGCGCACGCTGCGCACGGACCGGTGGTGGCTCCCGCCGATGGCGACCACCGTCGGCATCCTGATCTTCCTCGTCTATGCGACCGTCCGGGCGTTCCAGCAGCAGTACTTCTTCGCCGACGAGCGCTATCTGACGCCGTTCTACTCGCCCTGCGTGTCCTACGGGTGCGCCGCGGAGCCGGGGTCGTCGCACTTCGGGATGTTCCTGCCGGACAACCCGCTCATCCCGTACGCGGCGCTCAGCCTGCCGTTCCTGCTGCTGTTCCGGCTGACCTGCTACTACTACCGCAAGGCGTACTACCGGTCGTTCTGGCTCGCGCCCGCGGCGTGCGCGGTGCCCGAGCCGCACGCGACGTACACGGGCGAGACCCGCTTCCCGCTGATCATGCAGAACGTGCACCGGTACTTCTTCTACGTCGCGGTGGTCATCTCGCTCATCAACACCTACGACGCGCTGGTCGCGTTCCGGCACCCGACGGACGGGTTCGTCGTCGGCGTCGGCAACCTCGTGCTGCTCGTGAACGTGGTGCTCCTGTGGTGCTACACGCTGTCCTGCCACTCGTGCCGGCACGTGATGGGCGGCCGCCTGACGCACTTCTCGAAGCATCCGGTGCGGTACCGGCTGTGGACGTGGGTGTCCGCGCTGAACACCCGGCACGCGGTCTTCGCGTGGACGACGCTCGGCACGCTCATCCTGACCGACCTGTACGTGGCGCTGGTCGCCAGCGGGACCATCACGGACCTGCGCCTCATCGGCTGAACCCACCAACCGCACAAGAACCACCGCAGAGGGAGCCCGGCCTTGACGGAGATCGAACGGCACGAGTACGACGTCCTCGTCATCGGCGCCGGGGGCGCCGGGCTGCGCGCCGCGATCGAGGCGGCCGAGCGCGGCCTGCGGACGGCGATCGTGTGCAAGTCGCTGTTCGGCAAGGCGCACACCGTGATGGCCGAGGGCGGGTGCGCCGCCGCGATGGGCAACGTCAACGAGCACGACTCCTGGCAGGTGCACTTCCGGGACACCATGCGCGGTGGCAAGTTCCTGAACAACTGGCGGATGGCGGAGCTGCACGCCAAGGAGGCGCCCGACCGGGTCTGGGAGCTGGAGACCTACGGCGCGCTGTTCGACCGCACGAAGGACGGCCGGATCAGCCAGCGCCACTTCGGCGGGCACACCTACCCCCGGCTGGCGCACGTCGGCGACCGGACGGGGCTGGAGCTGCTGCGCACCATGCAGCAGCGCATCGTCGCGCTGCAGCAGGCCGACCACGCGGAGACCGGCGACTACGAGGCGCGGCTCAAAGTGTTCGCCGAGTGCACGGTCACGGAGCTGCTGACGGAAGGCGGCGCCATCGCCGGCGCCCTCGGCTACTGGCGCGAGTCCGGCCGGCTCGTGGTCTTCTCGGCCCCCGCCGTCGTGCTCGCGACGGGCGGGATCGGCAAGTCGTTCCAGGTGACGTCGAACTCGTGGGAGTACACCGGCGACGGCCACGCCCTCGCGCTGCGGGCCGGCGCCGAGCTCATCGACATGGAGTTCGTGCAGTTCCACCCGACCGGCATGGTCTGGCCGCCCAGCGTCAAGGGCATCCTCGTGACCGAGGGCGTGCGCGGCGACGGCGGCGTCCTGAAGAACTCCGAGGGCAAGCGCTTCATGTTCGACTACGTCCCGGCCGTGTTCAAGGGCCAGTACGCCGAGTCCGAGGAAGAGGCGGACCGCTGGTACGACGACCAGGAGACCAACCGCCGCACCCCCGACCTGCTGCCCCGCGACGAGGTCGCCCGCGCGATCAACACCGAGGTGAAGGAGGGTCGCGGCTCCCCGCACGGCGGCGTCTACCTCGACATCGCGAGCCGCATGCCCGCCGACGAGATCAAGCGGCGCCTGCCCTCGATGTACCACCAGTTCAAGGAGCTGGCCGACGTCGACATCACCGCCGAGCCGATGGAGGTCGGCCCCACGTGCCACTACGTGATGGGCGGCATCCGCGTCGACCCGGACACCGGGCAGTCCCGCGTGCCCGGGCTGTTCGCGGCGGGGGAGTGCGCGGGCGGGATGCACGGCTCGAACCGGCTCGGCGGCAACTCGCTCTCGGACCTGCTGGTGTTCGGACGGCGCGCGGGGCTCGGCGCGGCCGACTACGTCACCGGGCTGGAGCGCCGTCCGGTGGTCCGGGACGCGCCCGTCGACGCGGCGGCGACGATGACGCTCGCGCCGTTCGACCCGCCGTCGCGCGGGGCGGGGGGAGCGGACGGCGTCGGCGAGAACCCCTACACCCTGCACTCCGAGCTGCAGCGGATGATGAACGACCTCGTCGGCATCATCCGCACCGAGGCGGAGGTGGCCGCCGCCCTCGACCGGCTGGGCGAGCTGCGCGCACGCGTGCGGCAGGTGTTCGTCGAGGGGCACCGGCAGTACAACCCTGGCTGGCACCTGGCGCTGGACCTGCGGAACATGCTCATGGTCAGCGAGGCCGTGGCGCAGTCGGCCCTGCTGCGCACCGAGAGCCGCGGCGGCCACACCCGCGAGGACTATCCCGGGCTGGACCCGGAGTGGCGCCACCGAGTGCTGATCACCCGGTGCGTCCGGCACGCCCCGGCCGGCTCGGGCGGCACCGGGGACGTGCCGGACGACGACGCGGTGGTGCCGCGCGTCGTCGTCGTACCGGCCGAACGGGTGCCGATGCGCGAGGACCTGCTCGCGCTGTTCGACCTCGGCGAGCTGGAGAAGTACTACACGGCGCCCGAGCTGGCCGGGCATCCGGCCGGGCACCCGGAGGGAGGGACCGCATGAGCTACACGGGTCAGTTCCGGGTGTGGCGCGGCGACGCCGACGGCGGCGCGCTGGCCGACTTCGAGGTGGAGGTCAACGAGGGCGAGGTGGTGCTCGACGTCCTGCACCGGCTGCAGGCCACGCAGACCCCGGACCTCGCGGTGCGATGGAACTGCAAGGCGGGCAAGTGCGGGTCGTGCTCGGCGGAGATCAACGGCCGGCCGCGGCTGCTGTGCATGACGCGCATGTCCGTCTTCGCGCAGGACGAGGTCGTGACGGTGACGCCGATGCGGACGTTCCCGGTGATCCGCGACCTCGTGACGGACGTGTCGTTCAACTACGCGATGGCGCGCGAGATCCCGTCGTTCACGCCGCCGGCCGACCTGGCGCCGGGCGAGTACCGGATGGGCCAGGCCGACGTCGAGCGGTCGCAGGAGTTCCGCAAGTGCATCGAGTGCTTCCTGTGCCAGGACACGTGTCACGTGGTGCGCGACCACGAGGAGCACAAGGAGTCGTTCGCCGGCCCGCGCTTCCTGATGCGGATCGCCGAGCTGGAGATGCACCCCCTCGACGTCGCCGACCGGGTGCCCGCGGCCCAGGACGAGCACGGGCTCGGCCGGTGCAACATCACGAAGTGCTGCACCGACGTGTGCCCCGAGGGGATCCACATCACCGACAACGCGCTCATCCCGATGAAGGAGCGCGTCGCCGACCGGCGCTACGACCCCCTGGTCTGGCTGGGCCGGACGATCTCGCGCCGCCGCGACTGACCCGCCCGACCGTTCAGTACCGCGGCAGTGCGTCCGTGAAGGACGGGTCCCGCCGGCGCATGTAGTCGCCGTCGTTCCGCACGGTGCGGCCGGACCGCAGGAAGCGCTCGTGCAGCTCCTCGACGCGCCCCCGGTCGACCTCGACGCCGAGCCCGGGACCCGTCGGGACGGTCACGGCGCCGTCGACGATCTCGATCCCGCCGTCCGGCACGACGTCGTCCGCGCGGTTCCACGGGTAGTGGGTGTCGCAGGCATGGCCGAGGTTGGGGATGGCCGCCGCCACGTGCGTCATGGCCGCCAGCGAGACGCCGAGGTGCGAGTTCGAGTGCATCGACACGCCCATGCCGGTCGCCGCGCAGACCGCGGCGAGCTCCTTGGTGCGGCGCAGGCCGCCCCAGTAGTGGTGGTCGCTCAGCAGGATCTGGACGGCGTCGCTCCGCACCGCGGGCAGGATGTGCTCGGTCTCGACGACGCACATGTTCGTCGCGAGCGGCAGCCCGGTCTCCGCGTGGACGCGGCTCATCTCGTCGATGCCGAGCACGGGGTCCTCGAGGTACTCCAGCACGCCGTCGAGCCGCCCCGCGACGTCGAGCGCGGTCTCGTGCCGCCACGCCCCGTTCGGGTCGATCCGCAGGGGCAGCCCGGGGAACGCCTCCGCCAGGGCGAGGAGCGAGGCGACCTCGACGTCGGGGTGCAGGGCCCCGGCCTTGAGCTTGATCGACCGGAAG
The DNA here is from genome assembly GCF_042670845.1 of Promicromonospora sp. NPDC057138. Taxonomy (NCBI): domain Bacteria; kingdom Bacillati; phylum Actinomycetota; class Actinomycetes; order Micrococcales; family Promicromonosporaceae; genus Promicromonospora; species Promicromonospora sp. NPDC057138. The sequence continues at coordinate 311,148 of NZ_JBHUUX010000002.1, forward strand.
CCGTACCGGTCGATCAGCCGCTTGGCCTGGGCCACTATGCCGTCGGGGTCGAGGGCTGCGCCCCACTCGTCGTCGTCGGCCCCGATGTGCCCTGACCACTTGAAGAAGAGGTAGGCGCTGTAGTCGACGCGGTCGCGCAGGGCGCCGCCGAGCAGCTCGCTGACCGGACGGCCGAGCAGCTTGCCCTGGGCGTCGAGCGCCGCGACCTCGATCGGGGCGAACGTCACGAGCCGTGCCTGCGCCCCGAGGTCGGGCCGGAGCAGCCGCAGCACGTCGTCGACCACCGACTCGATGCGCGAGGTCGCGAACACGTCGAGCCCCAGCAGCTCGGCCTCCAGGGCCGGGACGACGTCAGGGGGCAGCGCGTCGCCGCGACCCTCGCCCCACGCGACGACGTCGCCGATCTCGAGGCGCACCAGGGTGCGCAGGGCCAGCGGCTCGTGCACGCCGGCCGCGTTGAGCAGCGGCGGGTCGGAGAAGGCCAGGGGGTAGACGGTGAGGCCCGTGATCCTGCCGTCGATCGTGCGGTCGATGGTGTTCATATCTTGCTCATCCCTTGATCGCTCCCGATGAGATTCCGCGCATGAACGAGCGTTGGAAACCGAGGAAGGCGAGGATGGAGGGCACCATCGCCAGCGTCGAGGCGACGAGGACGACGCCGATGCCCACCTCGGGGTCCGCGCGCAGGCTGCTCAGCGCCAGTGGCAGGGTGTAGTTCTTCGCGTCCGAGGCCACCAGCAGCGGCAGCAGGTACTGGTCCCAGATCATGGTGAACCCGAACACCCCGATGACGCCGAGGGCCGGAGTCACGGTCGGCAGCACGACCGACCAGAAGACCCGCAGCTCGCCCGCGCCGTCGAGCCGCGCGGCCTCCTCGAGCTCCTTGGGGACCTCCTTCATGAACTCGGTCATGACGAGGATCGCGAAGCCCCACGCGACGATCGGCAGGATCATCCCGCCGAGCGAGTCGGTGAGGTTGAGGTGCAGCACGGGCAGGTCAGACAGCACCACGGCGAGCGGGATGGCGAGGATCTCCTCGGGCAGCATCATGGTCGCCAGGATCAGCACGAGGACGATCCCGGCGCCGCGGAACTTCCTGCGGGCCAGCGCGTAGGCGGCCAGTACCGACACGGCCATCTGCAGCAGCAGCCCGACCCCGACGACGAACAGCGAGTTGCCGAGGTAGTGCAGCACGTCGCGGCTGAGCGCCGCGCGCCAGTTGTCCAGCGTGACGGCGGTCGGGACCAGGGAGAGGTGGGACGGGTCGCGGTTGGCGTCGAACGCCCCGACGAGGATCGCGACGAGCGGCCCGGCGAAGGTGAGGACGACCAGCACGCAGACCAGCGCCGTGATCGCCCGGAGCCACCAGCTGTTCTCGGCGCCGAGGCCCAGCGCGGTGTCGAGGTTCCTGCTCATGATTCCTCCTTGCGCACGCCGGAGCGCACGAGCAGCGTCAGGACGATGGTGGCCAGCAGCAGCACGACGGACCCGGCAGCGGCGACGCCGAGCTCGACGCGTTCGAACCCGAGGCGGTAGATCAGCGTCATGAGCACCTCGCTCGACCCGTTGGGCCCGCCGTTGGTCAGGAGGTACACCTCCGTGAAGATGCGCATGGCGCGGATCGCCGCGAGCGTCAGCAGGATGGCCATGGCCGGACGCAGCGCGGGCAGTGTCACGTACCGGATCCGGCGGGCCCAGCCGGCGCCGTCGAGCGCGGACGCCTCGTAGAGCGAGCGGTCCACGCCGACCAGGCCGGCGATGATGATGATCATGTCGTAGGGCGCGTCGCGCCAGATGCCCACGAGGATCACCGACAGCAGCGAGGTGTCGGGGGAGTTGATCCACTGCGACGGCTCGATCAGGAAGAGGCCGAGGATGCTGTTGGCCAGCCCGTCGTCGGTGGGGTGGTAGATGATCCGCCAGAGCTCGGCGATCACCGCCGTCGGCACGACGACGGGCAGGAAGGCCGCGGAGCGGACGAACCAGAGCCGGCGCGCCTGCCCCTCGAGCAGGAGCGCGAGGGCGAACCCGACGAGGACCGCGCCGGCGGTCTGGGCGACGGCGATGATCGCCGTGTGCCCGGCCGCGGAGAGGAACTCGTCGGTGGCGAGCAGGGCGCGGTAGTTGTCCCAGCCCACCCAGGAGTTGCCGAGGTAGGGCTGCACGTCCTGGAAGCTCATCACGAAGGCCTGGCCCATCGGGATGAACTTGAAGTAGGTGAACAGCACCAGGGCGGGGGCGAGGAAGGCCCACGGGACCCACCAGCGGCCCAGACGGCCGCTCCGGCGCGCGGCCGGGGTGCGCCAGGAGGGCGGTGCGGGTGCCTCGTCCTTGGTCAGCACGGTCATGGCGCGAGCACCTCCTGGTCGGCGAGCTCGGCCGTGAACACCTGGTCGAGCTCCTCCATCTCCGTGCGGACGTCGAGCGAGCAGTCGCTGATCAGGGCGTTGAGCGTGTTCGCCGACGCGGTCAGGAACGGGGTCCAGTTGGGGACGGCGGGCACGTACCTGCCGTTGTCGTCGTAGAGCTCCTGGACGGTCTCCCACTCGTGCGCGTCCCGCATGCCGCCCATGTCGACCGTCGAGTTCACGGGCAGCCGCACGATGTTGCCGTCCTCGTGCCCGGCCATGCCGATCTCCTGGCCCTCGGGCGAGATCACGAACTCCGCGAAGCGCTCCTGCGCGCTCTCGCTGTCCGAGCCCTGCATGAGGTAGACGTTGTTGCCCTCCGCCAGGGTGGTGAGCCCGGCCGGGCCGGGCGGCGGCCGCAGGGCCTCGAGGTCGTCGCCGAGGGCATCGACGAGCGCCGGGAGCTCGTAGGGGGCGACGAGGAACGACCCCGCACCGCCCGTCTGGAACGTCTCCTTGGCGTTGGTCGTGTCCTGGCTGCTGGCGCCCGGCTGCAGCACGCCCTCGGTGCACGCGAGGTCCCGGATCCAGGTGGCCGCCGCGACGGACTCGTCGTCGGCGACGGCGGAGCGGTAGCCCTCGGGGGTCTCCTCGAAGTACTCGCCGCCGCCGGACCAGAAGAAGGTCGACGTGTTCCACGAGATGTAGCCGCGCTCGGTGGTTCCGGGGACGGCGATCCCCGCCACCTCCTCGCCCGTGCCGGTGGGGTCGTCCTCGACGTACCCGCGCCACATGGCGACGAGGGATTCCCAGTCGGTCGGCACCGGCAGCCCGAGGTTCTCGCGCCAGTCCTTCCGGTTGAGGAGCGCCACGGTGTGCGCCGTCATCGGCACCCCGTAGTAGCCGCCGTAGTAGGAGCGGGCGCCGTCCCAGGCCCGCTTGTTGATGTCCTCGGAACCCTCGATCTGCTCCCGGTCGACCTCCCGGAGGAAGCCCTGGCTCTGCATGTTGCCGAGCTGCGCGGTGTCGTTGATGACGATGTCCGGCAGGTTGCGCTGGACCGCGCGCTGCTGGAGCTTGATCTCGAAGTTGTCGGAGATCGACGTCATGGTCGCGGGGATCCCCGTCTCCTTCGTGAACTCGCGGACGAGCTCCTGACCGATGAGGTCGGAGGGGCTACCGGGTCCCTTGCGCTGCCAGATCTCGAGCGACTGCTCCTGCGCGGGCACCTGGTCGACGTCCGCGGCCGCGGTCATGCCCGAGCATCCCGTCAGGGCGAGGACTGCGGCGAGGCCCGCGAGGGCTGTGCGTCTGGTCATGAGCTCCGTCGTTCATGAGGGGTGAAATGTGAGTGTCACCGTAGGAACCGGATTCCATGCCTGTCCAAAACCCGTATGGCATGGACTGATGCCCTGAGTGCATCCAGGTCGGTGCTCGCGGGCGTCTGCTAGCGTGTGGCGCAGTCGTCCAGGTCCGCCTTGTCCTGGGCAACGTCGATGTTCCGCCCGGTGACGGGGGCGGCGGAGGGGGCGCGTGTCCCGCCCCACCGCAGTCCTGGATGTCCCCAGGCGGGCCACGGGTCGCACCCGTCCCGCACGCGTCGGGACTCAGCAGTAATGACTCAGCAGTAGTCAGGCACCGGCGACCCCGGGTGGCCCGTCCCGCCGGGCGGCGATGAGGACACCTCATGCCCCGAGCCGCCACCGGCTACGGCCCTCTGCTGCGCACACCCGGCGCCGCCGCCTTCTTTCTCACCGCCGCGACCGGCCGGATCGGCATCGCCATGACGGGCCTCGGCCTCGTCTGGCTGCTGCACGACCGCACCGGCTCCTACGCCACCGCCGGCCTCGCCGCGGGCGGGTTCGCCCTCGCCGAGGCGCTGGTCGGCCCGCAGCTGGCCCGCCTGGTCGACCGGTTCGGCCAGACCCGCGTCCTGCCGTGCTACCTCCTCGCGCACGGCACCGCCGTCGTCGGCCTCCTCGTGTCGACGACGCCGGCCGCCGCGATCGTCGCCGCCACCTGCGCCGGGGCGGCCGTGCCCCAGCTCGGCGCGCTGTCCGGGGCGCGCTGGGCGCACCTGCTGCGCGCCGAGCGCGGCGACGAGCTGCCGACCGCGTTCTCGCTGGAGTCCCTGGCGAACGCCACCGCGTTCCTCGTCGGCCCCGTCCTGGTCACCGCGCTCGGCGCGGCCGGCGACGCGGTGCTCGCCAGCGCCATCGCCGCGGCCCTGATCCTCGGCGGGGGTGCGGCGCTCGCCGCCCAGCGCCGCACCGCACCCCCGCCCGCCCGACCGAGCGCCGACGGCGCGGTCCGGGAGCGGTCCTCCCTGCTGCGGCCGGCCTTCCTGCTGCTCGCGTGCCTGAACCTGGCCATCGGCCTCTACTTCGGCACCATGGGCGTCGCGGTCACCGCCTTCGCCGTCGGCCACGGCATACCCGCCGCGGCGACGCCGATCATCGCCGCCGCCAGCCTCAGCGGGCTGCTCGCCGGCTGGCTCTACGGGCTGCGCCGGCACCCCACCCCCGCGCCCCGCCAGCTCGTCGTCGCCGCGACCTACCTGACGGCGACGGCGGTGCTCCTGCCGCTGGCGCCGTCCGCCGTCTGGCTCGGCGCCGCCGTCGTGCTCACCGAGGCCGCGATACCGCCCACCCTCGTGCTCCTGACCGTCCTGACCGAGAGGGCGGTCCGGCCAGGCGCGCTGACGCAGGCCTTCACCTGGAACAACTCCGCCAGCGCGGCCGGATCGGCGCTCGCTGCGTCGCTGGCCGGCCGCGCCGCCGACGCCTGGGGCCCGTCCGGGGCGTTCGTGCAGGCCCCGGTGGCGGGGGTCGTCCTGGTGTTGCTGGCGGTGGTGCTGGCGAGGGTCCTCGTCCGGGGCCGGTGACGTTGGGTTGCGAGTGGCGCTCGTCGTCCTACGTTGGAGTAGAGGTCAGGAGGACTCCCGGACCCGTTCCGGGAGATGGCTTCCTGGGGGATGACATGGCCGAGAACAACGAGGCACCCTGGTGGATCGCCATGTCGAATGATCAGCGCGCCGCGCCCCCGGACCTGCGCCGACGGGCGTGGGTCCATGCGCTGCGCAGCACGGTGCGGCAGTTCTCCCTGGACCAGTGCCTGGACCTTGCCGCCGCCCTGACGTGCTACGCCGTGCTCGCCGCGGCGCCCGCCCTGCTGGTGCTGGTCTCGGTGCTCGGGCTCGTGGGCAGTGGCGGACAGGCCGTCGAGCGGGTGATCGGCACGATGGAGGGCATCGTGCCGCCGGACGCGCTGGCAGTCGTCGAGCCGCTCGTCCAGAACGTCGCCGACGCCGGGGGCCAGGCCGGGCTCGCCCTGATCCTCGGTGTCGTGCTCGCGTTGTGGTCGGCGTCCGGCTATGTCGGCGCCTTCGGGCGCACGATGAACCGGATCTACGGGATCGACGAGGGCCGCCCCGTCTGGAAGCTCCGCCCGGTCATGCTGCTGGTCACGCTGGTGACCGTCGTGATAGCGGCGCTGGTCGTCGCGGCGCTCGCGCTCAGCGGGCCGGTCGCGCAGGCGGTGGGCGACGCCGTCGGCCTGGGCGCGACGGCCGGGATGCTCTGGGACATCGCCAAGTGGCCGGCGGTGCTGCTGCTGGTCGTCGTGCTCGTCGCGATCCTGTACCACGTCACGCCGAACGTGCGGCGGCCCAAGGTGCGCTGGCTCAGCGCAGGCGCGTTCGTCGCGATCCTCGTGTGGGTGCTCGCGTCCGCCGGCTTCGGCCTCTACGTCGCCGCGTTCGCCGGCTACGACGCCACATACAGGTCGCTGGCCGGCGTCATCGTGTTCCTGCTGTGGCTGTGGATCACGAACCTCGCGCTGCTCTTCGGCGCCGAGCTCGACGCGGAGCTCGAGCGCGGGCGCGAGCTCCAGGAAGGCATCGCCGCCGAGGAGGCGGTGCAGCTGCCGCCGAAGGACGTGCGCGCGAGCGAGAAGCGGCTGGCCAGGTGGCGGCAGCAGGTGGAGCGCGGCCGGGAGCTGCGGGTGTCGGCTCTGCGAGCCCGCGGCGACCGCTGAGCTTCCGACTACAGTGCGTCGGATGAACAGGTGGCTCGCCCGGCTCGGCGCCTGGGCCGCGGACTACGCCTGGGCCACCGACCGGCAGCTACGGCACCTCGTGCGGCGCTCCCGCCTGCCCGCTGGGCCCGGTGGTCCGGGGTCCGGCGGCTCGGCGTGCCTCGGCAGGGCGCCCGTCGTCCTCCTGCCCGGGATCTACGAGCCCTGGGAGTTCCTGGGCCCCGTCGCCGACGCGCTGACCCGTGCCGGGCACCCCGTCCACGCCGTCCCGGGACTGAAGCACAACGCCCGGCCCGTCCCCGAGGCGGCCGACGTCGTGGTCGAGCTCCTCCAGCAGGCCGACCTGACCGGCGTCGTCCTCGTGGCGCACAGCAAGGGCGGCCTCATCGGCAAGCACGTGATGCTGTCGGCCGCGAGCGACCGGGTGCTCGGCATGGTCGCGATCGCCACGCCGTTCGCCGGCTCGCGCTGGGCGCGGTACATGCTCTCGCGCGCGCTGCGGTCGTTCGACCCGGGCGACCCGGTGCTGCTGGCGCTCGCGGGCGAGCTGCTCGTCAACGAGCGCATCACCGCCGTCTACCCGACGTTCGACCCGCACATCCCCGAGACCGGGCACCTGCCCGGCGCGCGGAACGTCGAGCTGCCGCTGTCGGGCCACTTCCGGCCGCTCGGACACCCGCTCCTGGTCGACACGGTGGTGCGCGAGGTCGCGCGGGTGGAGGCGGAGCACGCCGTCGGCTGAGCGCGGGTTACGGCAGACGCGCCGCGGCGTGGTCCACTGGAGTGTGCTCACCGTCCGCCACTCGTCGCCGCGGCGTCTCGACGTCGGCCTGACGCTCGGGCCGCTCGGGCACGGCCCGGCGGACCCGACGTTCCATCGGGCCGCGGACGGCACGGTCTGGCGGACGTCGCTGCTGCGCAGCGGCCCGGTGACCCAGCGGTTCGTCCCGGCCGGGCCCCACGAGGTCGTGGTGCACCTGTGGGGCGACGGCGCCCGGGAGGCCGGCGAGGCGCTGCCGGCGCTGCTCGGCGAGGACGACGACGCCGCGGGCTTCGCGCCGCCCCCGCAGGTGCGTGACGCCCACCGCCGCGCCGTCGGCATGCGGATGCCGCGCAGCGGCCGGGTGCTGGAGGCGCTGGTGCCCGCGGTGCTGGAGCAGCGCGTGCAGACGGTGACAGCGCACCGGGCGTGGCGAGCGCTCGTGCGCCGGTACGGGACGCCGGCGCCGGGGCCGGCGCCCGAGGGGCTGCGGGGCGGGATGTGGGTCGTGCCTGACGCGCGCGCCTGGACCCGTGTGCCCGTGTGGGACTGGCACCGCGCCGGCGTCGACCCCGGACGTGCCCGCACGGTGACGCGGTGCGCGCTGGTGGCGCCGCGGCTCGAGGAGGCGTCCGCGATGGTGCCCGAGGAGGCCCGTGCGCGGCTGGAGAAGGTGCAGGGCGTGGGGGTGTGGACGTCGGCCGAGGTGGCGCAGCGGGCGTTCGGCGACCCGGACGCCGTCTCGGTGGGCGACTTCCACCTGCCGGCCGCGGTCGGCTGGGCGCTGTCCGGCGAGCGCACCGACGACGACGGCATGCTGCGCCTGCTGGCGCCCTACGCCCCGCACCGGCACCGGGTGGTCCGGCTGCTCATGCTGGACGGCCGGCACCACGCGCCGCGTCGCGGGCCGAAGACGCCGATCGCGGACTACCGGGCGTTCTGACCCGAATACCGGGCCGGGGTCACGTCGAACCGCGGCGGCACCGCGACTGAGCTTGAGCTGCGTGCTCGGCGGCGCGAGCGCTTGTGGGGTCCGCTCGGTACGCGGGGGCGCTGAGTTCGGTCAGTTGCTGGTGTGCTGGCGTTGACTTCGGTCCCTTGCTGGCCTGTCACGTTGACTTCGGTCGGTTGCCCTGAGATCGGTCGGTTGATTGACCGATCTCAGGGCAAGGGACCGATCTCGGGTCGCATAGGAGGCAACTGACCGAAGTCATCCGCGCTGAGGTCGGCACATTGCTCGCGGCTCGACGCCGAGGCCAGGAGCCGACCTCAGGGCCGAGCCCCGACCGCCTGCGTTGGCCTGCGTGCTCGTCAGCCCGCTCGCTTGTCGCCGCTCTCGCCGGCCCCGCTGACGGACTTGCCAGCCGTCTTGTCCGCCGGTCCGCTCGCCGCGCCGTCCGCCTCCCAGCGGCTCGTTGCCGCCCAGCTCGCGAGCACCCGCAGCGCGTCGCCGGACGCCGAGCCCGGCTCCGTCCCGTAGGCGATCAGCATGAGCCCCGGTTCCGAGGCCAGGGTCATGGCCTCGTAGGTGAGGTCGAGGTCACCGACCACCGGATGGTGGACGTTCTTCCGCCCGGTCTGGTGTGCGCGGACGTCGTGGGAAGCCCACAGCGTGCGGAAGGCGTCGCTGCGCGTGGAGAGCTCGCCGACCAGGTCGCTGAGCGCGCGGTCGTACGGGGCGCGGCCGGCCTCGGTGCGCAGGATCGCGACGGTCTGCTGCGCGGTGTCGTCCCAGTCCCGGAAGAACTCCTGGGCACCGGGGTCGAGGAACACGAAGCGCGCGAGGTTCTCGGGCGGTTCCCGATGGTCGTGCCGTTGGCCGGCCGGCGTATGGTCCAACGGCGTCCGGTCGAACAGCGGGGAGAACAGCGCCCGCCCGAGCTGGTTGGTGGCGACGGCGTCCAGGCGCCCGTTCTGCACGATGACCGGCACGTTCTCCATCGTGTCGAGCAGGTGCTGCACGCTGGGCCGCACCTGCACCTGCAGCGGCCTGGCCGGTCCGTGGCGCCGTCGCGGACGAGCGCCCTGGTTGGCGGTGCGGACGAGGTCGTAGAGGTGAGCCTGTTCGGCGTCGTCGAGCTGGAGGGCGCGGCCGATGCCCTCCAGGACCGACTCGGAGACCCCGGCGGCGTTGCCGCGCTCCAGGCGGACGTAGTACTCGACGCTCATGCCCGCGACCAGGGCCACCTCTTCGCGGCGCAGGCCGGGCACCCGACGTCGTCCGCCGAAGTCGGGGAGGCCGACCTGGTCCGGGGTGAGCCTGGCCCGTCTGGTGGTCAGGAACTCACGGATGTCGTCCCGGATGTCCATGACTCGAACGTACGTCACCGGCGCCGTGCTGGCACCGTTCCAGGGGGTCACTGGCATTAACCCTATAGAGAGGGTCTCCCTGCGCCGCGCGGAGCGACGTCTCCTGGAGCCATGGACACCAACACGAAGGTCTGGCTCATCACCGGCGCCGGCCGCGGGCTCGGCATCGACATCGCGCAGGCCGCACTGGCCGCCGGCCACTCGGTGGTCGCCACCGGCCGCGACGCGGACCGCGTGGAGGCCGCGATCGGTGAGCACGAGAACCTGCTCGCCGTCGCCCTCGACATCACCGATCCCGACGCCGCCACCGCCGCCACCCTGGCGGCCGTCGACCGCTTCGGGCGCATCGACGTGCTCGTCAACAACGCAGGCAACTTCTACGCCGGGTACTTCGAGACCATCAGCCCCGACCAGTTCCGGGCGCAGCTGGAGACCAACTTCTTCGGCCCGCTGAACGTCACGCGGGCGGTCCTGCCGGTCATGCGCGCACAGCGCAGCGGCCAGGTCATCACCGTCACCTCCACCGCGGGCCTGATCGGCGGGGAGTTCACCGCCGCCTACGCCGCGTCGAAGTTCGCCCTGGAGGGCTGGATGGAGTCGCTGAAGTACGACGTCGAACCCTTCGGCATCTCCACGATGGCCGTCGAGCCGGGCTTCTTCCGCACCGAGCTGCTGGTCGAGGGCGCCTCGACCATCTGGCCCGAGCTGGAGATCGAGGACTACGCCGAGCGCACCGCCCGGACCATCGAGACCTGGAAGAGCATGAACGGCCAGCAGGCCGGCGACCCCAGGAAGCTCGCCGAGGCGCTGGTCACGCTCTCCGACACGGACAAGCTCCCGCTGCGGTTCGTCGCCGGCGCGGACGCCATGGGCGCGGTCGAGCTGAACCTCGCCACCATCGGCGAGCAGATCGCGGAGAACCGCGGCCTGTCGGCCTCGCTGGCCTACGACGCCTGATCGACGGCGCACCACGTACCACGCAGCACGGACGCCGCCGGCACGAGCGCGCGGCGTCATCCGGAAAGAACCACGAACATGAGGGGCAAGGCACTGTGAACTCCAACCTGACCGGAACGGTCGCACTCGTCACCGGCGCCAGCAGCGGCATCGGCGAGGCAACCGCGCTGCGGCTGGCCGAGGAGGGCGCGTCCGTCGCGCTCGTGGCCCGCAGGGCCGGCCGGCTCGACACCCTCGCCGCGCAGATCGAGGAGGCCGGCGGCACTGCGCTGGCCGTCGCGGCCGACATCACGGACCGCGCCCAGGCCGAGGTCGCCGTGCAGACGGCGATCGACCGGTTCGGCCGCCTGGACGTGCTCGTCAACAACGCCGGCCTGATGCTGCTCGGCCCGGTCGTGGGCGCCGACGTCGACGACTGGGAGCGGATGCTCGCGGTCAATGTCCAGGGCCTGCTCTACATGACCAACGCCGCGCTCCCGCACCTGCTGAAGGCTGCCGACGACGACCCCCGCCGGGTGGCCGACATCGTCAACATCAGCTCGATCGCCGGCCGCGTCGCGTGGGCGAACTACGGCGCGTACAACCTCACGAAGTTCGGCGTGAACGGCTTCACCGAGTCGCTCCGCCAGGAGGTCACCCAGCGCCACGTCCGGGTGGGCGTGCTGGAGCCCGGCGGCGTCGCGACCGAGCTCGGCTCGCACAACAGCGGCGCGATGCGCGACCACATCGACGACTTCGTCGCCACCACGGAGATCCTCGAGGCGCGGGACATCGCGGACGGCATCGCGTACATGGTGACCCGCCCGCGGCACGCGTCCATCGCGGAGCTGTGGGTCATGCCCACCGACCAGGCCTGAGCCGAACAACCGATCCAGCGGGCGATCCGACGTCGGCAGGTTGCATCGAGATCGGTCCACCTCTGGACCGATCTCCTG